>NZ_LYTM01000046.1:0-4277 GCF_001672445.1 Mesorhizobium sp. WSM3873
ACGGCACCCACACCTCGGTGACCATCAACATCGACGGCACCAACGATGCCGCGGTGCTGTCGGCCGATGTGAGGAACCTGACCGAGACCGATGCGGCCGCCGACATATCGAGCAGCGGCCAGCTGACGATCTCGGATGTCGACAGCCCGGCGGCCTTCGTCGCCCAGGCCGGCACGGTCGGGACCTACGGCACCTTCGCCATCGATGCCGCCGGCGCCTGGACCTACACGGCCTCCTCGGCGCACAACGAGTTCGCCGCCGGCACCACCTACACCGACACNACGGCACCCACACCTCGGTGACCATCAACATCGACGGCACCAACGATGCCGCGGTGCTGTCGGCCGATGTGAGGAACCTGACCGAGACCGATGCGGCCGCCGACATATCGAGCAGCGGCCAGCTGACGATCTCGGATGTCGACAGCCCGGCGACCTTCGTCGCCCAGGCCGGCACGGTCGGGACCTACGGCACCTTCGCCATCGATGCCGCCGGCGCCTGGACCTACACGGCCTCCTCGGCGCACAACGAGTTCGCCGCCGGCACCACCTACACCGACACCTTCGACGTGGTCAGCGCCGACGGCACCCACACCTCGGTGACCATCAACATCGACGGCACCAACGATGCCGCGGTGCTGTCGGCCGCATCCGTCAATCTGACGGAAGGCAACACGGCCGCGGATATCTCGACGTCGGGCACACTCACCATTTCCGACGTCGACAGCCCGGCGACCTTCGTGGCTCAGGCAGCCACCGTTGGCAGCTTCGGCACCTTCGCCATCAACGCGGCTGGCGCCTGGACCTACACGGCAAGTTCGGCGCATGACGAATTCGTCGCCGGCCAGCACTACACCGAAAACTTTGATGTGGTGAGTGCCGACGGCACTCACACTTCGGTCGCCATCGACATTCTGGGTACCGCCGATGGTCCCACGGCCGTTGGCGATACGATCATCACCAACCTTGCGGGCGGAAGCTCCGTCATCGTCCCGGAATGGGCGCTCATTGCGAACGATCCTGCTTCGGCAATCGATGTGTCGGGGGTAGGTTCCGCTACGGGAGGCTCTGTCTCGCAGTTGGCAGGCTCAGGTGCAAACGGCAGCGTAACCTTTGCCGATACGGCGCCCATGGGAGGCACCTTCACCTACACGGCCACCGATGGAACCAGTGCTGGCGCGCCAGCACTGGTGACGGTCAGCCAGGATTCGGTCGGCACACTCGACGGAACCTCGGGCGACAACATTCTTGTCAGCTCGAACGGCGGAGCTACGCTCGTCGGCGGTGCGGGCAACGATGTGCTCCTCGGCGGCAGCGGCAACGACACCTATCAGTTCGGCCTAGCGGACGGCACGGACATCATCGCGGACGCGGGAAGTGGCGGCGACAGCATTCAGATCATAACGACTGCGCCAGTGGACAGCACGGCCATTGGAACGCTTAACTTTGAGAGAGTCTCCAACGATCTCGTAATCAATGTCGGAAGCACTGAGATCACCATCCATGATCAATATGTCGGAAGCGGAAACGTCGAAAGCATACAATTCACAAACGGCGGCACTGTGTACGGATACGCGCTCAGCACGTCCGCGTACCGACTGCAAACTTCCCTGTCCGGTGGCGGCACCGATGACGTCATCGCCTCCACCTCGGCGGGGCAGGCTCTAACCGGGGGCAACGGCAACGACCTCCTGTTCGGAAACGGCGGCGACGACAGCACGATTAACGGCGGTGCAGGCAACGACCTTATTGTTGGTGGTACCGGCAACGACACACTGACAGGCGGTGCCGGCGCCGACACGCTCGCGGGCGGTATCGGATCCGACATTTTCAGCTATGGCGCAGCTTCGGAGTCCACGCCAGCGGGTTTCGACACCATCACGGACTTCGTGCATGGCGTCGACAAGATCGACCTGTCCGCGATCGACGCCGTCTCGGGCGGCGGCGATCAGGCCTTCCTGTTCGGCGGTCAGAACGCGAACACCGTCGCCAACAGCATCACCTGGTCCGAAAGCGGCGGCAACACCATCGTCCGCGCCGACGTCAACGGCAACACCACAGCCGATTTCCAGATCACGCTGACCGGCGTCAACCTCGGACTGACGGCCAGCGACTTCGTGCTGTAACCAAGAGGTGAGCCGCGGCCGCGCGGCTCACCTCGTATCCCGCTACAGGATTCAGCTTACGAATTAAGGTTTACGACAGGTTTACGAGCGGATCGCGTGGCCGGGGGAGGGATCCGGAGTAGTATCGTTCCGGGCATGCAGTTAGACAGGGGGCGGTTCTGCCGTTGGGTACTTTGAGTCTCGACAACAAACCCAGGATTGTCAGGGAAGCGCTTGGCGCCTGCCGCCGCTATTTCCTGTTTGCGGCGGTGTTCAGCCTGGCGATCAACCTGCTCTACCTCGCGTCGCCGCTCTACATGCTGCAGATCTACGACCGGGTGGTCACCAGCGGCAGCGAGACGACGCTGGTGATGCTGACGCTGGTGCTGCTTGCGGCGTTCCTGGCGCTCGCCGGTCTCGACCTTGTGCGCGCCGCGATCCTGACGCGCGCCAGCGCCCGGCTCGACCGGCTGCTTTCGGCCAGGATCCTGGCGGCTTCCGTCGAGATCCCGTCGCAGGGTGCCTCGCCAAGCCAGCCGATCCGCGATTTCGACACCTTCCGGCAGGTGATCACCGGCAGCGGTATCCATGCCCTGTTCGACCTGCCCTGGTCGCCGATCTATATCGGCATCATCTTCCTCCTGCATCCCTGGCTCGGCTTCTTCGCGTTGGGCTCCTCGCTGCTTCTCATCGCCATGGCGGTGCTCAACGAATATATCGTGCGGGCGCCGCTGAAGCAGGCCAACGACCTTGCCACGGCCAACTACAATTTCACCGAAATGAGCCTCAGGAACGCGGAAGTCATCCGCGCCATGGGCATGATCGACGGCCTCGTCCGGCGCTGGGGGCGCGATCGCGGCCTGGCGCTCGGCCAGCAGGGGCGGGCGAGCGACCGGGCAGCGGTCATGTCCGGGCTGATCCGCTTCCTGCGCCTCACCATGCAGTCGCTGATCCTCGGCCTCGGCGCCTATCTGGTGATCGAGCGGCAGATCACCGGCGGCTCGATGTTTGCGGCCAGCCTGCTGCTGGGCAGGGGGCTGCAGCCGGTCGAGCAGATCGTCGGCCTCTGGCGCAGCCTGATCCTGGCGCGGGCCGCCCTTGGCAGGGTCGAGAGGCTGCTGGACGGCGGCGCGCAGGGCGAACGCTCGTTCAACCTGCCGAAGCCCACCGGCAAGGTCGCCGTCGAGCAGTTGAGCTTCGCCATTCCCAGCCTGCAGAAGGTGCTGCTGCGCGATGTGTCGTTCCGGCTCGAGGCAGGCGAGGCGCTCGGCATCGTCGGCCCTTCCGGCGCCGGCAAGTCGACGCTGGCGCGTCACCTCGCCGGCATCATGCAGCCGAGCCGCGGCACGGTCAGGCTCGATGGCGCCGACATGACGCAGTGGGGAAGGGAGGCGCTCGGCGACCATATCGGCTACCTGCCGCAGGACATCGAGCTGTTTTCAGACACGGTGGCCGCCAATATCGGCCGCTTCAAGACCGATGTCGACCGCGAGGTGATCGAGGCGGCACGGCTCGCCGGCGTGCATGAGATGATCATCCGGCTGCCGCAAGGCTACGAGACGCAGATCGGCGAGGGCGGGGCGGTGCTGTCCGGTGGCTACCGGCAGCGCATCGCGCTTGCCCGCGCCGTCTTCGGCATGCCGAACCTCATCGTGCTCGACGAGCCGAGCTCCAATCTCGATGCCGACGGCGATCGCGCCCTGGCCGACTGCGCGCTGGAGCTGAAGCGTCGCGGCAGCACGGTGATCATCGTCTCGCACCGGCCCTCGACTTTGGCCAATGTCGACAAGATCCTGCTCTTGCGGGATGGCGCGGTCGAAGCCTTCGGCATGAGAAACGAAATCGTGGCGCTGCTCAACCAGCGCGCGGCACCGATTACGATGGCGGCCCAATGACCGATATCGCCGCTTCCTATCGCAACCTCTCCGGCACCGAAGATGCGGGCGCCAATGCGGATTCGATCCGGGCACCGGTGTGGATCGGCCTGCTCATCATCACCGCCTTCTTCGGCGTGTTCGGCGGCTGGGCGGCGGTCGCGCCGCTCAATGGCGCGGTGCTTGCCGATGCGGTGGTGAAGGTCGAGGGCAACCGCAAGAGCGTCCAGCATTTCGACGGCGGCACGGTGAAGGAAATCCGGGTCAAGGACGGGGACATCGTCAAGGCCGGCGATGTG
>NZ_LYTM01000047.1:0-3681 GCF_001672445.1 Mesorhizobium sp. WSM3873
CGATGCGGATCGAGCTTGGAATGGCGGCGGCCACCACTGGCTTTGGGCGCCAGGCTCTCGGTCTCTCGATAGTTCCTCATCAGGATAACGACGAACGAAACCGACACCTCAAAATGTGCCGCCGCCGGACGCCGAGAATGGCCCGCCTCGACAAACCGCACAACACGTTCACGCAAATCGAGCGAATAGAGCTTGGGCATGGCAAATCACCTCCACAAGGAAGTGAATCACAAACCTTACATCAGCGGAATCCTTCGCGATTCAATCTGATGGTCCGACGCTCTAGCATGCTGCTGAATACCTAACCAACGATAGACTACTGATCCACCTTGGCGAGGCGGTTCGATGCGCGGGAGCTCGTGATCACCAGGCGGGAAGTCGATGTTCGGGGACAGCAATAGGATCGAACCGTCTCGTCACGCATGGCGGGACGATCGCTCCAGAGGAAGCATTCGGTTCTGCCACACAGCATTGGCCAGGCAAAATAGCTTGCGTTGCGCAGATAAAATGCCCTGATCCTGCCATTCCTCCATGGACACGTGGGCGGGGAGAGATCTCTTACAACCGGCAGCGAAGGGAGGTTCAGCCCAATGAGCGGGGTAGTGCATAAAGAAGTAATCCGGTGTCATCGGCGACCGCCGCTGACCTGTTCGATGCACTTGCACACAGCACAATTGCGTTTTCGCGCCGCAACCCCGAGGCGAGCTTGTAATTTTTCGCTTTTGCTGGGTTTGACTCCAGGGTCCGAGATATGAACCGGACTGGCTTCACCGCCGGTCCGCTTGTCCTAAGAATGCTACAAATTTCTGACAAGCCTAAGCCGGCCAGGGGCGCTGCGTCTTTAACTGGGCTGATGTTCACGCTTCGTGCTTCTAAAGTCAAGGCTTCCGCCAAAGATGACCGCCGATGCTAAAAGGCCTTGCTCGCCGGCGGCGTTCGGAAAAGCCATAATCCGGCTTTTGCCTTTCGATTGTCCGACCGCGTCACTTCGATCGTTATGGGCCGAATAGACCGATTTCCCTTCGCTTTGGCCTTGTCTTCCCCCGCAGGCTTTCCTTCAATGGGGAAAAGCATCTCCGTTTGGCCTTCAGCACGTTTCCGCCCGCGCTTGCCCTGTATCGGGGTAGGAGCTATCGCTTCCGGTGGATCCAGCATGCCCGGCAGGTGCACAGGATATGCCTGAAAGAGTTGGTCGATGGTCACGATCTGAATTCTTTGAACCTTCTTTGATGTAGGGCCGCATCGGAAGGTGTAGTAGCGGCTTCGCGCACCATTGGTCCGGTCGGCGGATTGACACAGACAAGTACGCCAATCTCCGCATCTGCTACCGGGCTGGGCTTCGCGTCGCCACCACTCTCGCCGAGTCGGCGCTGAACCCAGTCGTCGGGAAACGTATGGTCAAGAAGCAGCAGATGCGCTGGTCGCTTCACTGTGCGCATATGCTCATACAGGTCCGGGCAGCGGAGATTAACAGCGAACTTCTTAACCGGCTGCGGGCGCCTTTCCGACAGCCAGAACTGAACATGCCTCCAATATTCAGGCCCAAAACGCCTCTTCTACGCGCCGCCTGACCCCGGAGAAATTACTGGTCTCGATTGAGGCGTAAGCCTCTACTCGTCTAATCCCTGGCCTCCACAGCATTCCCGACTTTGAGTTAACGCCAGCGACGTCGATCGAATGGGAACATAATGTAATCCCGCGCGGTCAGCGGCTCGGGCTGGTTTCGCATGCCAACCTCCGGCCACTCATTCTTTTTTGGCCAGTATGCCGTTAGAAAAATCGAATCCCAGATGGTTGTGAAAAACCCATAGTTTCGGCGCTGGTGATGCGGTTCCATCGAGTGGTGGATGCGGTGGAATTTGTTGTCGCCAATGATGTATCGAAGCGGCCCAAGATTGATGCGGGTACTAGAGTGCGAAAGATGGGCCTGGAACGTAATCAGCGTCATGGCAACGATGGGCACTACGCCAGATTCAAAATGGAGCAGAGCGAGTGGCAGTGCTACCAGCGCTGCGTAAACGAGTGGTTCGGAGATGTGATGATTGCAATTCCATGCCGTCAATTCGCGGATCGAGTGGTGCGTAGCGTGAAGTCGCCAGAGGAATGGAACAGCATGCTGAGCGCGGTGCATCCAATAGTAAAAGAAATCGCCAGCAATCGCGACTAAAACCCCGGAAAGGACCGCAAATCCACTGTTGAGGATTGCGTTGTCAGAGTGTAGCACCGTTGCGAAATTGATCGTTACCAGCGGCTTTACTCCTAGCCAAGCCAGACCAACTGCGAAGAAGTGCCAAACAAACGCACCCAATCCGAGCCGAATCAGCCAATTTCGCACGCCGCGAGCGTATGAGGTAAGACTGTATCGATAGGCCGGAGAGGTGAACTCCAGCGCGGCGCAAATGGTGGCGAAGATCACCACTAGCTTGAGCGATTTCACGAGGATCTGCGATATCTGATAAAAATCGAGAACTTGCATTTGTTTGCTCCGGCGAATCGTTCAAGCTGCGCCAGCTTCAGGTCGGAACATCGAGGCAGTCATTTTCGTCATCAGGGCGAATCCGATGGTTAGTCGATCTCCGGCGCGGCCCAATAAATTCGAGGTCGGCACCCAAATCTATCTCCGCGCAGAACCCTTAGCGGTCATGCAATTTGCTTTTTCAACGGTGATTATTCCGTGCACGCAGGGCATCGCGGAAGCGGACTATGCGGGGTTCTCCTGGATTGGTAAAAGCGATTGTTTGGATGAGACGTATCTGTTTCCTAAATGGTCGGAAAAGCCCTTGGGCGAGTTGGCTTTCCCGAGGCGACAGACCATGCGCCAGTGTTGGGCGGCTCACGGTCGCGTCGGCCCCATTGATCCCGTGAGCCTGAAAGACATGCTTGGCGATATCCAGGCCAATTGTGGTAATCTTCTCCATGGACGGCTCTCCCTTATGTGACTTTCGACAGCCACACTTTGGCACACTGCGATGCCGGGAGCGGAGGCCGTCCACATCTGGTCAGATGCGGGCTGCATCGTGATGCTCACAAATCAGCAGCTCGGCGCGCAGGGTGTCGACGAGGGTCATCGCGACTTGCTAATGCAGGCTTTTCGGGGAAGTCCGGGTCGTGCGCGATGATTTCGACAATGGCATCGCCGATTTAAAGCAGGTCACATTTCACCATCAATGGCTTTCTTGGTTCGCCACCGACCCCGGCTTTCTTCCATGCCGGCCGGCCGAAGTCTGGTCATAGAAGGGTGTTGCGCGTCCTTTTGGCGCCGGGTATCAAGGTGCGGCGAGCCTGCCTCGCGCCGCAAATCGTCGGCTCTGTCAGTCCTCTCCCAAGTGAACTCGGGCTCTTCGCGACCGAAATGACCATAGGTCGAGGTCTATGCGGTAAATCGGGGCGTAAGAGATCAAGCATCTTAATAATGCCTTTCGGTTTGAAATCGAACAACTCAGAATGAGCTGCTCGATCCTTCTTTCCTCGACCCTTGCTGCCCCGAAAGTATTGACCATGACAGAAACCGGACTGGCCACGCCGATCGCGTAATCAAGCTGCACCTCGCAGACGTCCGCGAGTCCGCTAGCCACTATATTGGGGTCGGAACAAGATGGGGTGGTTGCCGCCCATCTCAGACGGCATCAAATGTGCCAAATAGTGGGTGGACCCCACCCCATCTTGTTCCGACCCCAATAT
>NZ_LYTM01000048.1:0-3030 GCF_001672445.1 Mesorhizobium sp. WSM3873
GGCTGGATGGGCTGCCGCTGACACCGAACGGCAAGCTCGACCGCCAGGCGCTGCCGGCGCCGGCCGACGAGGCCTATGCGCACGCCGCCTATGAAGCGCCGCAGGGCGCGGTCGAGACGCTGCTGGCCGGGATTTGGGCGGAGCTGCTCGGGATCGAGCGCATCGGGCGCCACGATAATTTCTTCGAACTCGGCGGCCACTCGCTCCTGGCGGTGCAGCTGATGGAGCGGCTGCGGCGGCTGTCGCTCGGGGTGGAGGTACACACCCTGTTCGCCAGGCCGGTGCTTTGCGATCTGGCCGAAAGCCTTGGCAGCCATCACGAGGTGGCGGTGCCTGCCAACCCGATCACCGAGCAGAGTGCGGCGATTACGCCGCAGATGCTGCCGCTCATCGAGCTTGGGCAGGAAGAGATCGACCGGATCGTCGCCACGGTGCCCGGTGGCGTCGGCAACATCCAGGACATTTATGGCCTGTCGCCACTGCAGGACGGCATCCTATTCCATCATCTGCTGGCGACGAAGGGCGATCCCTACCTACTGGTCTCGCAGATGGCGTTTGCCGAGCGCGGCTTGTTGGAGCGCTATCTTGGCGCGGTTCAGCAGGTGGTGGACCGGCACGACATTCTGCGTACGGCCTTTGTCTGGGAGAGGCTGTCGAGCCCGGCCCAGGTGGTGTGGCGGCGTGCGCCGCTGGAGGTGACCGAGGTCGAGCTGGATGAAGATGGCGGTCCCGGTTCCGAGCAGCTGAAGCGTCGGTTCGATCCGCGCCGGCAGCGCCTCGACCTTGGCCGGGCGCCTCTGTTGCGGTTTGTGATCGCGCGAGAGCCCGGCAGCGGGCGCTGGCTGCTGCTGGAGTTGCAGCATCATCTGATCGGCGATCACACGACGCTGGAGATCATGCATGCCGAGGTGCGGGCCATGCTCCAGGGACGCGCGCATGAGCTTGCGGCGCCGCAGCCGTTCCGCAATCTGGTGGCGCAGGCGCGGCTGGATGTCGACGCCAAGGCGCATGAGGAGTTCTTCCAGGAACAGCTGGCGGACATCGACGAGCCGACCATGCCGTTCGGGCTGAACGAGGTGCGCGGCGATGGCAGCGGGGTCGGCGAGGCGCGGCGGATGCTGCCGCAGGCGCTCAACGATCGGCTGCGGGAACAGGCGCGGCGGCTGGGAGTGAGCCTGGCCAGCCTGTGCCATCTGGCCTGGGGCCAGGTGGTGGCGCGCAGCAGCGGCCGAGAGCAGGTGGTGTTCGGCACGGTGCTGTTCGGCCGCATGCATGCGGGCGCGGGCGCCGACCGCGCAATGGGCCTGTTCATCAACACCCTGCCTGTGCGCCTCGACCTCGACGGCACTGGAGTTGAGGAAAGTCTGCGTCTCACCCATGCCCGTCTGGCCGAGCTGCTCTCACACGAGCATGCCTCGCTGGCGCAGGCGCAACGCTGCAGCGGCGTTGCGGCGCCGGCGCCGCTGTTCGGCGCGCTGTTGAACTACCGCCACAACACGCCGGCGGCCATGGCCGGCTCCAGGACGGACGATGGTCTGTCCGGCGTGGAATGGCTGGGCAGCGAGGAGCGCACCAACTATCCGCTGACGCTGTCGGTGGAGGATTTTGGCGAGGCGCTCGGCCTCACCGCACAGGTGGCGGAGCCGATCTCTGCCGATCGGATCTGCGGCTACATGCAGCGGGTGCTCGAAGCGCTGTCGGAGGCATTGGAGCAGGCTCCCGACAGGCCGGCGCGCGCGCTCGACATTCTTCCGCCCGAGGAGCGCACCTATCTTTTGGAGGAGCTGAACCGGACGGAGGCGGACTATCCGTCGAGTCTTTGCATCCACGAGCTGTTCGAGCAGCAGGTGCGCCAGGCGCCCGAGGCGGTGGCATTGGTGCATGAGGACGAGGCGCTCTGCTATGGCGAGCTCAACGCGCGGGCCAACCGGCTGGCCCATCATCTGATCGCCCTTGGGGTCAAGCCGGACCAGCCGGTGGCGATCTGCGTCGAGCGCAGCCTGGCCATGGTGGTGGGACTGCTGGCGATCCTGAAGGCGGGCGGCGCTTATGTGCCGCTGGACCCGGCCTATCCCTGCGCGCGGCTCAACCAGGTGCTCGCCGATGCCGCGCCCAAGCTGCTGCTGGCCGATGCGGCCGGCCGGGCCGTGCTCGGCCCTGAGGCGTTGGTCGATGTGACGGTGGTCGATCTGGAGGACACCCCGGTCTGGGCCGAACTGCCTGCTGCGGATCCCGAGCCGCGCGCCCTTGGCCTCACTGCGCGCCATCTCGCCTACATCATCTACACCTCGGGCTCCACAGGGACGCCCAAGGGCGTCATGGTCGAGCATCGCGGAGTGATCAATCTGGGGCTGGCTCAGATCGGACTGTTTGGCGTTGGTTCGAACAGTCGAGTGGTGCAGTTCGCCTCCTTCGGTTTTGATGCGAGTGCCTGGGAAATGATTATGGCGCTTGGCTCCGGCGCTGCCTTGCATTTGCCTGCGGATGAGCTCCGCCAGGCGAGTGCCGAACTCTCGGATTACCTGCGGAGTGAATCGATCACCCACGCGACATTGCCTCCGGCCTTACTGCAGGCAAGCAGGAGTGCGGAATATTTGGCGTCGCAAGCTCTCATTCTTGCTGGAGAGCTGCCGAAGGCCGAACTCATCCGACGTTTACCTGCAGCATCTGTTATCAATGCCTATGGACCGACGGAAACGACAGTCTGTGCAACGACCTGGAGTTGCCCGGCTGACTTTGACGGGGCGATTGTCCCGATTGGCCGTCCGATTGCCAACACGCGGATCTACCTGCTGGACCGGCATGGTGGGCCCGTGCCGTTCGGGGCGGTGGGCGAGCTTTACATTGGCGGCGCAGGCGTTGCACGTGGCTACCTGAACCGGCCGGAGCTGACGGCGGAGCGGTTCATCGCCAGCCCGTTTGTGGAGGGCGACCGGCTGTATAAGACTGGCGACCTGGGGCGTTATCTGCCGGACGGCAATCTGGAGTTTTTGGGCCGCAACGACGAGCAGGTGAAGATCCGCGGCTTCC
>NZ_LYTM01000049.1:0-3439 GCF_001672445.1 Mesorhizobium sp. WSM3873
CCTGTGCCGTTCGGGGCGGTGGGCGAGCTTTACATTGGCGGCGCAGGCGTTGCGCGTGGCTACCTGAACCGGCCCGAGCTGACGGCCGAGCGATTCATCGCCAGCCCGTTTGTGGAGGGCGACCGGCTGTATAAGACTGGCGACCTGGGGCGTTATCTGCCGGACGGCAATCTGGAGTTTTTGGGCCGCAACGACGAGCAGGTGAAGATCCGCGGCTTCCGCATCGAGCCGGGCGAGATCGCGGCGCGGCTTTGCGAGCATGCCTGGGTGCGTGAGGCGGTGGTTGTGGCGCGCCAGGACCGGGCCGGCGACAAGCACCTTGTCGCCTATGTCGTGTGCGGACCCGAGGCCGGCTCGGACGGGGACGATGGCGGCGCGCTTGCCGGCGCCTTGCGCGCTCATCTGGGTGCGTGGCTGCCCGACTACATGGTGCCGTCGGCCTTCGTGCGGCTGGATGGGCTGCCGCTGACACCGAACGGCAAGCTCGACCGCCAGGCGCTGCCGGCGCCGGCCGACGAGGCCTATGCGCACGCCGCCTATGAAGCGCCGCAGGGCGCGGTCGAGACGCTGCTGGCGCAGATCTGGGCGGAGCTGCTCGGGGTCGAGCGGGTCGGACGCCACGACAACTTCTTCGAACTCGGCGGCCATTCGCTCCTGGCGGTGCAGCTCTTGAGCCGGCTGTCGCGGGCTGTTGGGGTCGAACTGCCGCTGACGAGGCTGTTCGCCAGGCCGGTTCTTTCCGATCTGGCCGAAAGCATCGTCGAGGTGTTGAGCCGCACCGGTCCGCAAGACCTGCCGGCGATTGCGACGGTGTCGCGCGACGAGCCGCTTGCGCTGTCGTTCGCGCAGCAGCGGCTATGGTTTTTGGCGCAGCTGGACGAGGGCAGTACCAACTATCACATTCCGCTGGCCTTGAGACTGCGTGGCGTGCTCGACCACGTCGCCTGGCAGCGCAGCCTTGACCGTCTGTTTGCCCGTCATGAGGCGCTGCGCGGTGTCTTTGTCGCTCCGGAGGGCAAGCCTTGGTTTGAGGTTCTGCCGCCTGAGGCAGGGCTGCCGGTGCTGGAGCACGATCTGCGGGACAGGCCGGATGCAGAGGCGGCGCTTTTGGATCTGTGCCGTGAAGAGGCGCAGACGCCCTTCGATCTTGCGCGCGGGCCGCTGATCCGCGGGCGTCTGATCCGGATGTCGGATGAGGAACATGTTTTCCAGCTGACCCAGCATCACATTGCCTCGGACGGATGGTCGATGGGCGTGCTGGTGCGTGAACTCAGTCAGCTTTACCGGGCGTTCGCAGCTGGACAGGACGATCCTTTGCCGCCGCTGGCGATCCAGTACCCGGATTATGCCGCCTGGCAACGGCAGTGGCTGTCGGGGGAACGGCTGCAAAGCCAGGCGCAGTATTGGCGCAACGCCCTGTCAGGCGCCCCGGCCCGGCTTGCACTGCCGACTGACCGCGTGCGGCCGGCCCAGCAGTCGTTTGCCGGGGCCAGTGTGCCGATCGTCATCGATGCGGATCTGACGCGGGATCTGAAGCGGCTGAGCCGGCAGCATGGCACGACGTTGTTCATGACGGTGCTGGCGGCCTGGGCGGCGGTGCTTTCGCGTCTGTCGGGGCAGGACGACCTCGTGATCGGCGTTCCGAGCGCCAATCGAGGCCGGCGCGAGATCGAAGAGTTGATCGGTTTCTTCGTCAATACCCTGGCGCTTAGGCTCGACCTGTCCGGCGAGCCGAGCGTGTCGGAGCTTTTGGCGCGGACGCGGCGCACGGCGCTGGCCGCGCAGGAGCATCAGGACCTGCCGTTCGAGCAGGTCGTCGAGATCGCGCAGCCGCCCCGGCATCTTGATCACACGCCGTTGTTCCAGGTGATCTTGGCCTGGGAGAACAATGCGGTCGAGTCATTGGACCTGCCGGGGCTGAGTGTGGAGGCTGCCGGGGAGGGGTATGATCAGGTCAAGTTCGATCTGGAGCTCGACCTTGGCGAAGATGGCGATCAGATCGCCGGATCGCTGCACTATGCCACGGCGCTATTCGACGAAGCGACGATCGAGCGGCAGCGTGAATATCTGGTGGTGCTGCTGCGGGCGATGGTTGCCGATGCAGGCCAGCCGGTCGGCCGCATCGACATCCTGCCGGCCGCCGAACGCACCTATCTACTGGAGGGTCTGAACCGGACGGACGCGGACTATCCGTCGCATCTTTGCATCCACGAGCTGTTCGAGGCGCAGGTGCGCCAGGCGCCGGAGGCGGTGGCGGTGGTCTGCGACGACGAGCGCCTGAGCTATGGCGAGCTCAATGCGCGGGCCAACCGGCTGGCCCATCATCTGATCGCCCTCGGGGTCAAGCCGGATCAGCCGGTGGCGATCTGCCTGGAGCGCAGCCCGGCGATGGTGGAGGGGGTCTTGGCGATCCTGAAGGCGGGCGGCGCCTATCTGCCGCTGGACCCGGACTACCCCTGCGCGCGGCTGCGGCAGGTCCTCGGCGATGCCTCGCCGCGGCTGCTGCTTTGTGATGCGGCCGGACGCTCCGCGCTCGGCGCCGAGGCGCTGGCCGATGTCACGACGGTCGATCTGGAGACGGCCACCCCGGCCTGGGTCGAGTTGCCCGCCTCGAACCCGGACCCGCGCGCTCTTGGCCTGACCGCATGCCATCTCGCCTATGTCATCTACACTTCAGGCTCTACCGGAGCCCCAAAGGGGGCAAAGAATGAGCATCGGGCTATTATCAATCGCCTGATCTGGATGCAGAAAGCCTACGCTCTTAATGCGACTGATGTCGTTTTGCAGAAGACGCCATTTGGCTTCGATGTCTCGGCCTGGGAATTCTTCTGGACGTTGCTTGAAGGGGCGACCCTGGTGCTAGCGCCACCGGCGGCACACAAAGACCCCGATGCGCTTGTAAAAGTGATCCTCAGCCAAAGGATCACCACTGCGCACTTTGTACCATCCATGCTGGTTAGCTTTATGGACACGACGGGCGCTGATCGCTGCACATCGCTGCAGCGTCTCGTGTGCAGTGGCGAGGCGCTTCCTGCCTCCGTCGCGCACAAAGTTCGACGCGTATTGCCTTTGACTGGCCTGCACAATCTGTACGGTCCCACGGAAGCTGCTATCGACGTTACAGCCTGGAATTGTCCCGGTGATTTTGATGGGCCAGTTGTCCCGATCGGCCGTCCGATAGCGAACACGCGGGTGTACCTGCTTGACGGCCATGGCGCGCCTGTGCCGTTCGGGGCGGTGGGCGAGCTTTACATTGGCGGCGCAGGCGTTGCGCGTGGCTACCTGAACCGGCCCGAGCTGACGGCCGAGCGATTCATCGCCAGCCCGTTTGTGGAGGGCGACCGGCTGTATAAGACTGGCGACCTGGGGCGTTATCTGCCGGACGGCAATCTGGAGTTTTTGGGCCGCAACGACGAGCAGGTGAAGATCCGCGGCTTCC
>NZ_LYTM01000050.1:0-2108 GCF_001672445.1 Mesorhizobium sp. WSM3873
CCTCGACCTTCACCACCGCATCGGCAAGCACCGCGCCATTGAGCGGCGCGACCGCCGCCCAGCCGCCGAACACGCCGAAGAAGGCGGTGATGATGAGCAGGCCGATCCACACCGGTGCCCGGATCGAGTCCGCATTGGCGCCCGCATCTTCGGTGCCGGCGAGGTTGCGATAGGTAGCGGGATATCGGTCATTGGGCCGCCACCGTGATCGGTGCCGCGCGCTGGTTGAGCAGCGCCACGATCTCGTTTCTCATGCCGAAGGCTTCGACCGCGCCATCCCGCAAGAGCAGGATCTTGTCGACATTGGCCAAAGTCGAGGGCCGGTGCGAGACGATGATCACGGTGCTGCCGCGACGCTTCAGCTCCAGCGCGCATTCGGCCAGCGCGCGATCGCCGTCGGCATCGAGGTTGGAGCTCGGCTCGTCGAGCACGATGAGGTTCGGCATGCCGAAGACTGCGCGGGCAAGCGCGATGCGCTGCCGGTAGCCGCCGGACAGCACCGCCCCGCCCTCGCCGATCTGCGTCTCGTAGCCTTGCGGCAGACGGATGATCATCTCATGCACGCCGGCGAGCCGTGCCGCCTCGATCACCTCGCGGTCGACATCGGTCTTGAAGCGGCCGATATTGGCGGCCACCGTGTCTGAAAACAGCTCGATGTCCTGCGGCAGGTAGCCGATATGGTCGCCGAGCGCCTCCCTTCCCCATTGCGTCATGTCGGCGCCATCGAGCCTCACCGTGCCGCGGCTCGGCTGCATGATGCCGGCGAGGTGACGCGCCAGCGTCTTATTCCAACGAGCGCGAGCATTTTCACAGATGCCCGATCTGCGGCCAAGCGGTTGACTGGCGCGATCTGCGACAAGTGATCTGGCATGAACAGCCGGACCCCGAACCGCTAGAGACAGACGCCTAGAAGCGTAGCGCTTGCCTGTCTCACTTCGGGACCAAAATGCTGGCATCCGCCTTGCATCAAAGAAATTGCCGGTTCCTCCACCGGACTCCTGATGGGGATCAGGATGAGTGCGCCGGGCTTGAGGATTTGGGGTTCCTCGCCCGGCGATCTTTCTTTCAGCAGTCGCTGAGAACTGTTGTCTTCCCACCAGAGGATGGGGGATTCACAGCGAAGCCGTTTCGATCTAGAAGCTTTGCTATGGACGCGATCTTCGATGATGGTCACCACTGCCCTCAGAGAGCCCGCGTAGACGTTTTGGGCCAAGGGCCGCGTCATTGCCCTAGATGCTGCCGGGAGGTTCTTTACGGGCATTTGCCATGCATCGGTTTCGCGATGGGTCACGCCTTCATGGACTGACCCAAAACAACAAATGCCATCGCCCGCCGTGACGCTATGGTTAACGCTGTCCAGGGTTTTGGCTACCCACTCCCGGACTACCTCGGCCCGGCGGTGCGTCACCACTTCCCCCCGAAGCAAGATGGCTGCCGGGCCGTTCTATAGCCTCCAGGCTCGTGAGCGCGGCAGCGTTCCAGCCGAGGCCATAGCCCTGGCTATGTAAGTTGCCTGCCATTCAGAGGCCAGAACGGAAAGAGTACGAGAGCGTGGTGACGCTCCATAAGCCGTCGACGAGAAGGCGCCTCTGGCGACCAGCCGAGTTGAGGGCTCTCGGCGTTGATCTGAAACCGTATCGACGGTCCCGGTTGGCTCCTCACGATTTCGGGACCAGGAGATAAAATGCAAGGTTTCAAGCGGTCGTGCTGGACGGAAGCCGACATAGACGAGTTTGCGGCAAAGCACGGCCTGACAACCAGGCAGGCCGAAATTGTGATCCAGAGCAACGGTCCGTCCAAGCGCAAATGCGACCTGGCAGCCGAGGCATTTATGGCCGCGCTCAGACAGTGCAGTTATTCGCGCGAAAAAGGCGCGAGAAGATCCCCCAAGGTCGGGAAGCAATGATAGCCGTAGGGTTTGAACTATGTCCGGTGAAGCCGCGACCTCTCACAAGGTCGCGAGCGAGGACAGACCGGAGGTCGCAGCTACCAAGATGACTTGGCCGGGCCGTTGGAGGCCGGCGCCCGAAAGTCCATGGGTTGGGTGACTGACCGGGCCACGCAGCTCGCCTTCAAGTGGAGCTGGGGCGACCCGGCCTGGGGTGGGG
>NZ_LYTM01000051.1:0-1274 GCF_001672445.1 Mesorhizobium sp. WSM3873
TACTTCTGCCGGAAGGCCGTATGCAGGGACGTGGTCAGCGGCCCCAGAATGTAGTCCAGCGCGGTGCGTTCCTCGGTGACGATCATGACCTGCGCCGGCATGCCGGGATAGAGCTGGATCTGCGGCGCAGCGGCGAGTTCCTGCTGATCCACCGCCACGTCGGCGACGTAATAGGGAAAGCCGGTCTTGGCATCGGTGACGCGGTCCGCCGAGACGCGGGTGACGCGGCCGTGGATGACCGGCGTCGTGCGCTGCTTGTACGAGGTGAAGCGGACCTCGGCCGTCATGTCGGCGCGCAGGCTGGATATGTCCTCGACCTTGACCTGCGCTTGAACGATCAGCGAATTCCTGGTCGGCACGATATCCAAAATGGTCTGGCCGGGCGCGACGATCGCGCCGGTCGAAAAGACGGTCAAGTCCATCACCTGGCCGTCATAGGGCGCGCGCACTTCGGCGCGGTCCACCGTGGCCTGTGCGGCAAACATCTTCGGCACCAGATCGGCAAGGTTCGACTGGGTGTCGATCAGCATGGCCGAAAGTTTTGCGCGACGCTCGTTGGTGAGCTGCGCGATCTGGCTTTCGAGTTCGGCCTTGCTCTGGCGATTTCCGGCGATCTCGCCGAGCGCCTGGTCGATCAGGCCCTGCAGGTCGGAGGCCGAGCGGTCGAGCTCCAGGATGCGCGGCTTCGTCGTCAGCCCCGCCTTCAGCAGCTTGTTGAGGCTCGCCTTTTCGTCGATCGTCGACTTGAGCTGCGCGCGGAAGGACTCGACGCGCGCCTGCTTGCCATCGATCTGCTCGTCGAGTTCGGCGATGCGCTTCTGCAGGATCTGCCTGGCGCCGGCCATCGAGGCGCGCTGGCTCTCGAGGTCGGCAATCTGGTTGGCCATGGCGTCCTGCAGATAGGCCTGGTGCTCGGCGGTGATGTCGTTCGGGAAGGCAACCGCCTCATGGCCGTCCAGCTCGGCGCGGATGCGGGCATCGGTGGCGCGCAGCAGCGCATATTGCTGGGAATAGAGGTTGAATTCGGACCGGGCGCGGGTGTCGTCGAGCAGCACCAGCACATCGCCGGCCTTGACGATGTCCCCGTCCTTGACCCGGATTTCCTTCACCGTGCCGCCGTCGAAATGCTGGACGCTCTTGCGGTTGCCCTCGACCTTCACCACCGCATCGGCAAGCACCGCGCCATTGAGCGGCGCGACCGCCGCCCAGCCGCCGAACACGCCGAAGAAGGCGGTGATGATGAGCAGGCCGATCCACACCGGTGCCCGGATCGA
>NZ_LYTM01000052.1:0-1183 GCF_001672445.1 Mesorhizobium sp. WSM3873
GGAAGCCGCGGATCTTCACCTGCTCGTCGTTGCGGCCCAAAAACTCCAGATTGCCGTCCGGCAGATAACGCCCCAGGTCGCCAGTCTTATACAGCCGGTCGCCCTCCACAAACGGGCTGGCGATGAATCGCTCGGCCGTCAGCTCGGGCCGGTTCAGGTAGCCACGCGCAACGCCTGCGCCGCCAATGTAAAGCTCGCCCACCGCCCCGAACGGCACAGGTGCACCATGGCCGTCAAGCAGGTACACCCGCGTGTTCGCAATCGGACGGCCGATCGGGACACGGCGGAATGTCTGACCAATCGCGGTGATCTCGCATACTGTCGCAAAGGTCGTCGTCTCGGTCGGACCGTAGCAGTGAATGAGGCGTACAGGACCTTCTTCTCTTAGCAATCTCAAAAATGAGGGACCGTCACTGGCCTCGCCTCCAGAAAGGAGGTACTTAAGTTGTGCCAACGCTGGAGCGATCAATAACGTATATTTGTTGAATAACGCTGTTGTTAGAAAAAGGGTTGTCACCCGTTGCTGTTCAAGTGACTTGGCAAAATTTGAAGGATTTAAGACGGTCGTGGCATCCAATGCAATAATGCAGCCACCGTTGAGCAACGGCGTCCACACTTCAAATGTGCTGGCGTCGAAGGCGGGATTACCCACCCACGCCACACGATCTCGGGCATCGATCTTCGCATAGCCGTTGTTGATGACGAGCCGGTTGACCGCACGATGAAGAACAACAACCCCCTTGGGAAGGCCGGTCGAGCCGGAAGTGTACATCACGTAAGCGGCAGCCTCGGCGCTCAACGTCAAGCCAGGGTCGGCACTAGACCCAGTCCCAGCCATGAGCGGCTCAATAGACAGAACAGGGATCGTCACATCAACCATTTCATCGACACCCTCCGTAAGCACGAGGCGCGCAGCACAATCTGCCATCAGCCATCCTTGTCGCGCAGATGGAAGAGCGCGATCGATCGGCACATACACTCCGCCCGCCTTGAGGACCGCCAACTGGGCCACGACAAGAGCGACGGAGCGGTCCAGCACTGTCGAAATGCGGTTCCCCGGCTTGACCCCGAGGGCGATCAGATGATGGGCCAGCCGGTTGGCCCGCGCATTGAGCTCGCCATAGCTCAGGCGCTCGTCGTCGCAGACCACCGCCACCGCCTCCGGCGCCTGGCGCACCTGCGC
>NZ_LYTM01000053.1:0-1049 GCF_001672445.1 Mesorhizobium sp. WSM3873
CTAGAGCGGGATGAAATTGTTGGGAGTCGTTGAGGATTCCCAAATCAGCGGGTTTATGATTCACCATTCATGCTGGGAAGGAGGCCAGCATGGATGGCACTATCATGGATCTGCGAGAGCGCGTCGTGGCGGCGGTGAAGACAGAGGGAATGTCGCGGCGCGCAGCTGCGAAGCGTTTCGGGGTCAGCTACAGCGCTGCGATCGAGTGGGTGAAGCTCGATGAGGAAACCGGCAGCGTAGCACCGCGCAAAGTCGGGGGTTCCAAGCCGAAGAAGCTATCGGGGGCCTGGCGCGACTGGCTCATTGAGCGCTGCCGCAAGCAGGCCTTCACGCTGCGCGGGCTTGTCGCCGAACTCGCCGAACGAGGGCTTGAGGTCGACTATCGCTCGGTCTGGGAGTTCGTCCACGCCGAGGGTCTGTCGTACAAAAAAAGACGTTGGTCGCGGCCGAGCAGGATCGCCCCGACGTAGCGCGCCGACGGGCGCAATGGCTGGCCTATCAGAACCGCATCGATCCTGCCCGCCTGGTGTTCATCGACGAAACCTGGACCAAGACCAACATGGCGCCACTCAGAGGCTGGGCGCCAGTTGGGCAGCGCATCAAGGCAAAGGTGCCGCACGGCCACTGGAAAACCATGACGTTCCTGGCCGCCTTGCGCCATGACGGCATCACCGCGCCATGGCTCATCGATGGGCCGATCAATGGCGAGCGCTTCCGCCTCTATATCGAGACCGTGCTGGTTCCGACCCTGAAGCCCGGCGACATCGTCGTCATGGACAATCTCGGCTCGCATAAGGGCAAGGCCGTGCGTCGCACCATTCGCAAGGCAGGGGCCAAGTTGATTCTCCTGCCCAAATACTCACCCGACCTCAATCCCATCGAACAGTTCTTCGCCAAGCTCAAACACTGGCTTCGAAAGGCGGCCAAACGGACGGCCGAGACCGTCTGCCAGGCGATCGGCGAAATCCTCAACCGGACGACACCCGCCGAGTGCTCAAACTACTTCGCCAATGCAGGATACGACCGGAGATGACTTCATCCCGCTCTAG
>NZ_LYTM01000054.1:0-297630 GCF_001672445.1 Mesorhizobium sp. WSM3873
CGGTTTCCTCATCGAGCTTCACCCACTCGATCGCAGCGCTGTAGCTGACCCCGAAACGCTTCGCAGCTGCGCGCCGCGACATTCCCTCTGTCTTCACCGCCGCCACGACGCGCTCTCGCAGATCCATCGATAGTGCCATCCATGCTGGCCTCCTTCCCAGCATGAATGGTGAATCATAAACCCGCTGATTTGGGAATCCTCAACGACTCCCAACAATTTCATCCCGCTCTAGCGTAAGGCGTCCGAACCGACCCGCTTCAACTAGGACGACTCGGCGGCCTCATCGGCAGCCGGCGGCATGATGACAGCTGAAGGCTTGGCCTTCTTGACATGCGCGGCCTCAAGGATATGCCTCGCCAGCGCCTTGGCCGCCGGCAATTTCTGCACCGTCAGATGCGCCGCATAGCCGAGCGGACTCCCTGCGCGGTAGATTTGCCACATCGGTGAAGGCCGGCCGCCGAAGACGCGCTTGTAGGGCTCGTCGCCGATGGTGAAATCGAGGTGTTGATCGCCGCGCTCGATGCAATCGCGGGCGATCTGCTCGAACATCAGGCTGCCGATCGACTGCTTCCGGTAGCCGGTCTCGTCGAAACCGCCGAGGATGACCAGAAGCGAGCCGCGGTGCTCGAGCCCGAGCGCGCCGGCGATCGGCTGGCCGTTCATCCAGAATGCATAGGTGCGGGCGAAGCCGCCGCATCCTTCATTGGCCACGGCCAGGTAGAAATCGAAATAGGAAGGCAGCTGCAAAAGGTCGGCGGGA
The DNA here is from genome assembly GCF_001672445.1 of Mesorhizobium sp. WSM3873. Lineage (NCBI taxonomy): Bacteria > Pseudomonadati > Pseudomonadota > Alphaproteobacteria > Hyphomicrobiales > Phyllobacteriaceae > Mesorhizobium > Mesorhizobium sp. WSM3873. The sequence continues at coordinate 761 of NZ_LYTM01000054.1, forward strand.
CCGTTGCTGCCGTCGAAGCGTTTGCCGCGATAGAGCTTGAGGGCATCGAATGTCGTGCGGACCGCGGCCGGGCCGTCAACGCATTCGAAGCGCGCCTCCCCGATGCGGTTGAGCTGCCGGGATTTCTTGTCCAGCTCCTTGCGATAGGACTGGTCCAGCCGCTGCTCGCGCCAGCCGGCGAATGTCGGCTCCAGCTTGCTGGAATAGGCGCTCATGCCCATGCTCTCCCGCTTGTCGACGCCAAGCAGGCGCTCCATCGCCAGGGAGCGGTCCGCCAGCTTGCCGATGCGCAGGAGATCGTATGGCCGCAGATGCTTGCGGATGGCGGCGACGGTGCGGGCGTCGGCAAGAATGCGGGAGAAGGTCTCCTCGTCGGCGACGGGCGAGACATAGTCCGAAACCCGCATATCCGCGAATTCCACGACCTTCAGCAGCGTGTAGCGGCGCCTCACCAGCGGCAGGACCATCGCGAGCCTTCCGCTCGCACGCACGCGGACGACGATGATCAGTGGCGTGGCGGCGCCTTGCCGCACGAGCCTCTCATAAAGTTGCGCGAGCCAAATCGGATGCTGAAAAGCGGTTGCCGCCGAGCTGGCGAAGAGCTCGGCGTACTCCGTCGAACGGAAATCGAACGCATCCTCGGCAGTGACTTCAAACATGTGATCCGAACCGGCAGGGACAGCGGCTATCCACGACTTCTTACGTTCCAGGTCAAGACCGGTCGCCGCGATTGTTGGAATCTTGGTATATGCCGAAACCGCTAATCTTGCGTTGCATGGCAGGCCGGGCGGACGGCCACAACCGCTTCGGGATCGCAAGTCGAAAGTCATGCCGGAAAAGTAGAAATCCGGTTTTGCGTGTAACGCCGATGTAAGTATTTTCGGCCAGTCTCTCGTTCCTCATTGTTGGAAATCCGAGCAGGACATAGCCGCCCAAGACATGCTGGCGATCGAGGTCATCGTTCCGCAATCGGCGCCCCGCCATTGGCAGCAGCTCGCCATAGAGCGGCTGGAGGCGGACGGCCACGATGTCGCGGTGGCGCATCAGCCCGGGCCGTCGACCTGGCCGGCCGCGGCAAAAGCCGCCTTCCAGTTCGAGCAACGTCTTTTCCGCCGGCGCGGACCCCTTCTCGGCTCCGCGGTGCAAGCAATCCCGGCACGGCCCGGCAGGCGCCCTGCCGCGCTGAGGCTCGATCTTGCCGGCGATGCGGCCTTGTCGAATGTCCCCACCATCGGCCTTCGCTTCGACGGATCCAGCGCCGATCTGTCGGCTGCAATCGCCGTCGCGGCCGGCAGGCTCCCGGTGATCGAGGCCGTGCTCGACAGGAAGACGGTAGTCGGCCAGGCGCGGCCCATGGTCGACAAGCGGGAATCCACCGCACTCGGCACCGAGGACGTGTTCGCCCGCGCCATTACTCTGGTTCAGTCGGTCACCCGCGCGTTCGCGGCGGACCGGCTGCCACGAGAGGCAGTTGCTGAAATCCATGGTCGTGGCGAGCCAGGCGGGTTCACATCCGCCTATCTCGGCGCGGCGCTGCCGCGGCTCGGCCGGGAAGCGCTTCGGCGCGCGCGCTTCCGCCACGCGCATTGGCGTGTCGGCTATCGCTTTACCGATGCGCCGGGTGTCGCCGATACCGGCAAGCTCGGCACCGGCTGGTCGGTGCTGCCGGACCCGGGCGATCATTTCTATGCCGACCCGTTCCCCTTCTGGTGGCAGGGTCAGCCCTTCGTGTTCGTCGAGGACTATCCGCACGCGACCGGAAAGGCGGTCATTTCCGTTGTTCCGTTCGACGCGGATGGCGTTCCTGGCGAGCCTCGGGTCGTGCTGGAGGAGGCTCACCACCTCTCCTACCCGCAAGTATTCGAGCGCGACGGCGCGATCTGGATGCTGCCGGAGGCGAGCGCCGGCGGCAAGCTCACGCTCTACCGCGCGTCGGGCTTCCCGGACAGCTGGCTTGCCGAGACCGTGCTGGTCGAAGGCGAGATTTCCGATGCCACCTTGTTCGAGCATGAAGGCATGCTCTGGCTGTTCGCCACGGACCGTGACGGCCATGGAAGCACTTCTGACACGCTGGTGATTTTCTCCGCCCCCGCGCTTGCCGGTCCGTGGCGGCCGCATCCGGCGAACCCGGTCCTGATCGACCACCGCATGGCCCGCCCCGGCGGAGCCTTCGTGCGCAACCGCGACGGCCGCGTGCTTCTTCCGGTTCAGGACGGAACGCTGGGCTATGGCGGCGGGCTGGGCCTGTCGAAGCTGCTGGAGCTCAACCAGCAGACGGTGCGGCTGTCGCCGCCGCGGCCGATCGATGCGGCTGGCGACTTTCCTTATCCGAAAATCCACACACTCAATCGGGCCGGGCGCCTGGAAGTGATCGACGGGATCGCCGCCGTGCGCAAGCGGTCAAGCAAGCAGTAGCGCCTCGTAGCCCGCGCACATCCTGGCCGGCGAATACTTGTCCCGCAGCCGCCGTCCCGCGTCTGAAAGCCTGGCCTTGGCTTCCGGCCGCGCAAACAGATCGCCAAGGCCCCTGGCCATGCCGGCGGCGTCGGCCTCGACGAACAGTGCGGCGGGAGAGCCGTCCTCCGCGGTCAGCACCTCGCGCAAGACGTCGAGGTTGCTCGCCACGACCGGCAGCCCGGAAATGGCGGCTTCGACGCAGGCGAGGCCGAAGGTCTCCGTCATCGAGGCAAACGCATAGGCATCGCCAGCCGCGAGGAATTCGAAGATGCGCGCCGGCGGAACCTCGCCCACGAGATGCAGGCGGTCGGCCACGCCGCGGCTTTCGGCAAAGGCGACGAGCGCCTCGCGCTCCGGCCCGGCGCCTGCCAGCGCGACGTGGACGTCGGGCAGTCGATCGAGCGCGCCGACAAGCGCGATCTGGTTCTTCATCCGCGTCAGGCGGCCCGATGATACGGCCAGCCAAACGTCCTGCGGCAGGCCGAAGGCGGCGCGCGCCGCTGCCTTGTCGAATTCCTCGCCCGGCGCGGGTACGCCGTGATCGATGCGACGCATGCGCCGCCGATAGGAGCGCGGATAGCGATCGAACTGCGCTTGCGTCCAGCCGGAATTGACGACATTCGCCTGGTAAAGGCCGACCGTGCCCATCAGCTTGTCGATCTGGGAGAGCAGCCCCATGACGCCGATGCTTTGCGGGGCGCCGCTTTGGTTTGCGACGATGTGCCTGACGCCCGCCAGCCGAGCGCCGATCGTGCCGAAGATGTTGCCATAGTGTTGGTAAGTGATGACTGCGTCGGGGCGTGCCGCGCGCAGATATCGCGCCAGGCCGATGGTCGCCCGGATCTGCCCGGGGAATCCGCGCGGTCTGTCCGTCAGGACGAAATCCACATTGGGATCGCGGTCGTAGGCTTCGGTCTTGCGGTACATGAAGACGGTGCGCACCTCGTGCCCCCGCGCCCGCAATCCCTCGCCCACCATGTCGGAGATCCGCTGCGCCCCCGCAGCCTCCGCCTGGGTCTGCACTTGGACGATCTTCACGTGCGCCCTTTCAGGAGGGCATGAGGCACCAGCCCGATCCTGTCCAGGGACAACCCGAGGATCGACGGGTTGATGCCGATTCTGCGCCGGGCGATCAATACCCCGAAAGCCGTCCATGCGATGACGGTTCCGGCAATGCTGAGGGCCGCTCCTATGGACCCGAGGTAGTAAGTTGCCACGGCCGTCACGCAAAGTCCGACAACGTTGACGATGACCAGCACCTTGAAGAGCGCATGCTGCAGACCCGTCAACTGCAACAGGACTTCGATCGGGCCGCAAGCGGTGCCGAACGTCGCCCCGATGCCGAAGATGACGAGCGTCGCCCTCATGGTCGGCGTCGCATAGGCCGGATTGAAGATGGACAGGATGAAGTCGCCGAATATCCAGAAGGACGCCAGCACGCACAGCGCAATGGCCGAGCCGCCAAGCGCGGCGAGGCTGGTGATGCGTTGAACGTGAGCCCTGTCGCCGCTGTAGAAGGCCGCCGATATCTGCGGCGCCAGCGCCTGGTTGATGCCGTTGAGGGCAAGGGTCACGAAGCGCGTGGTCCGGTCCGCCACGAAGATCGCGCCTGCCGCCTCTGGCCCGAGGATCATCGCCACGAGCAGGGTGCTGACCTGGCCGAGCGCGGGCGGCAGCGAGGTGACGCCCCACAGGCCAAGCGTCACCGTCTTGAATTCCTGCTTTTGCCCTTCCGTGAGACCGCCGCGATCTGCCCGCGCTGTGTCGCGCAACAGCACAATTGTTTGCGGGACGACCGAGAGGATGAGCAGCAGCGCCGTCAGATATGTCGCCGCGATCGCATCGATCTTCACTTGCATGAAGTGCAGCGCCGCAACGGCGGCGATTGTCGTCGCGCGCCAAATGATGTCCCGCGGCAGCAGGCCCGATATCAGCGCGTTCTTGGCCCGGAAGGCGCCCGAGGTAAACTCCGACCAGCCGAGCGAGAACGACAGCACCGCCGCCGCCACGCATAGCGGCAGCCATTCCGGCGTTCCCCTGCCGACGAAGGGCAGGAATCCCGCCACGATGATGAGCAGGCTGGTGCCGACAAGCCCGGCCAGCGCCACGAGGATGGCGCGCGCCATCAGCCCGTGAGCCGAGCCGAGATCGCCCAGCCCGGCATATTGAGGCCAGAATCTGAGCACGGTGCTCTGCTGACCCACTGAAGCGAAGAAGGAAACCAGGCTCGCGCCGGCATAGGTAGCGCTGTAAAGGCCGAACTCGCGTTCGTTCGTCACCATCGCCACGGCCACGAACATCAGGAAGGACAGGCCCGCGCTGGCAAGCTTGATTATGCCGGCCACGGCGCCGCTCTTGGCAAGCGCCGTGACCGACATGCGCATGTCGGTCGCCGGGCTGGCCCCTGCCCCGGGGGCGGCCTCGCGGTTCCCTTTATTGTCCTTCAACCTCGCCTCCTGAGACGATCGGCGATGGGCTACCCGCACCTACGACGACGCTCAAAACCCGATCCTGCATAAGCAAAATGCCGCAACCGCGCCAGCGCGAACGCTTCGCATGGTTACCGGCATCGCCAGCGCCGAGCGCATCGTCACGCCGCCAAGCTTAACGGATGGCTAACGATAATCCTTAATACTGTGGAGACGAGTGAGGTCGTGAAGTCGCGGCTCTCGACGAGGAAAATCGATGAAGCCAGCCAGTATCGACGAGCGCACTCTTACGCCGTTGTTCGACATAGGTGCAGTGTGGGCCATCCTTTGGGCGCGACGCGTGATGGTGCTTGCCATCGCCGGCGCGGCAGTGCTGCTGGCGCTCTCCTATCTTGCGGTGACCAAACCAAGCTATACCGCAACGGCCTCGATACTGATCGACCCCCGCGACACGCGCGCGACCAATTTCAACAACGTGCTTCCGGGGATCGGCTCCGACAGCGCCGCCATCGCCAGCCAGGTCTTCGTCATCCAGTCGCCAGACCTGCTCGGCGCCGTCTTCAAAAGCCAGAAGCTCGACAGCGATCCGGAATTCGCCGGCGGCGGCCTTGCTTCACGTCTGTTCGGAGCCGGCGCAAGCGCGCCGCAGGACGCCGCCTTCAAGCGCTTCCAGAGCAAGGTTTCTGTCGAGCGCGAAGGGCTGACCTACGTCATCAATGTCAGCTTCACGTCGCCGTCGCCGGAAAAGGCCGCGCGCATCGCCAATGCCATCGTCGATCAGTACCGGGCAGGCCTGGTGGGAGAACGCGAGAGCGCCAACAGCGACGTGAATACGCTGCTCACGGACAGGATCTCCGGCCTGCAAAAGGACGTCAGCGACGCCGAGCGGACGGTCGAAGACTTCAAGACGAAACACAATATCGTCAATTCGACGGACGGCGGCACGCTGCAGTCGCAGCTCGATCAGCTGACGACGCAGCTGATCGCCGCCCAGGGCGACGCCGACCAGGCCAAGGACCGCTACAATCAGGCGCTGGCTGCGGGCAGTTCGCCGGCCGGGCTCGCCAAGCTTGCGGATATTCTTACGTCCACCTCGGCCATCAAATTGCGCGACGACTACAACCAGCGCGCCACCGAGCTTGCCAGCCTGCAAACCATGTACGGGCCGCGCCACCCCACCATCGGGCGGCTGCAGTCCGAGCTGGATAGGTTGAAGCGGCTGATGGCCGCCGAGGCGGATCGCATAAGGCAGCAGTTGAAGGCCAGCTATGATCTCGCCGTGCAGAATGTCGGCAAGCTGCAGGACAAGCTCGAAGCCTTGCGCCAACAGTCGACGAATTCGAACATCGCGCAGGTACAACTGCGGCAGCTGGAATCGAAAGCCCAGGCGGCGCGCGCCGTGCTCGACGACTATCTCAAGCGGGCGCAGGAAACGTCGCAGATGCAGGGCGTGCAGACTTCCGAAGCGCGCAAGATCGGCGTGGCTTCGCCGCCTGTCCAGCCGACATGGCCGAAGCCGGTCCTGCTTCTCTCGGTGAGCGCCGTTCTGGGGCTCCTCGCCGGATGCGGCCTCGCTCTGGCGCTTGGTCCGGTCCCGCAGCCGCAAGAGGACCCGCAGGCGCCGAAGGCGGCCGTGCCGGAGCCGGTCGTGGACCGTAAGGACAGCGCGCCGGTCAGCCCCCGGCCATTGCCGATGCCAGCCAATTTCGGCGAGTACCGTCTGCCCGGCGTCGCCGGTGGGACCGCCTACTCAAACATCAAGGCGATCAGGAAACAGCTCTTCCAGACCGGAAACGAAACGCTGTCGCTCGCCGTCCTGAAGATCATGCGGCAGATGGTCTTGCACCTGAACGACCACGGCAAACCGTTCGTCATCCTCGTGTCTTCGATCCACAGCAGTTTCGAGGCAAGGATTGCGGGCGCGATGCTGGGCATCGGCATGCAACGGGCCGATCAGAACGTGCTGATGGTGGAAATTGGCGATCGTCTGTCCAGCGCGACGACAGACGGCGCCGGATTGTTCATCGGTGGCGCGACCGGTCTGCAGACGGTCGTGTGCAGCTCAGTGGCGGAAAAAAGTCCCGGCGTTGCCGATCGCAACTCGTTCCGCGGCATTCTGGCCGAAGCCGGGAGCGCGTTCGATTTCGTGCTCGTGATCGCGCCCTCGCTCAATGAGAACGGCTGGAATCCGGAGCTCTTCGCCAAGGCCGATCTTGCGCTTCTGGCGCTCAGCCCTTCCGAGCAGCCTTCGGAAGCCGCCAGGCTGCTCGCGCAAAAATTCGGTGCCGGCCAGATCGGCCGCAGTGCCACTCTTGTCGTCGCGTCGGCCGACGCGCGGCCAGCCGCGGCGATCGACAGTCCGCGAGCGGCCGGCGAGCAGCGCCGCAGCGGCGCCGCCCGGGGCTAGACCGTGGAGGCGATGCATCGATGACATCGCCGCCCAAGGTGTCGAGGCGACGGGCGCTGGCCTTTGCCGCCGGAGCCGTTTTCGCGGCCTCCCCTCTGCCGCAATCCGCTGCGCTCGCGACGGCCGGCCACGTTCCGTCGCACGGCTTCAACCTTCCCGGATGGCTCGACCGAAACGATGGGCTTGCTCCCGCCACGGCCACGCTTGAGAAGCTGCGCCAATCAGGCTTCGAAACGATCCGGCTGCCGGTCAACGGCGATCTCGTCTCCAACGGCGACCCGGCAACGCTTCGCCGCATCCAGAACGGGATCAGGGATCTTGTCGGGCTGGGCTTTTCGGTCCTCCTCGACATGCATCCTTCTGGCGAGCTCGTGGCGGCTTTTCGAAACGATGCCGAGGCGGCCGCAGGAAGAGTGCTTCAGGCCTGGATGGCGTTGCGTGCCGTCGTTGCCGATCTGCCTGCGGAGTGGGTCTATCCCGAGCTGCTGAACGAGCCCCCGATGGAACGGAGCGCCTGGCTGGCGCTGCGGGAACGGATCGCCGCGGCGCTGCGGGCGAAATGTCCGCGCCACACGCTGGTCTGGGGACCGGCACGGTTTCAGGGCATCTGGGAAATCGCCGACACGCCGCCGCTCGCCGACGACAACCAGATTGCCGCCGTTCACTATTACGCCCCCCTGGCCTTCACCCACCAGTGCGAGACCTGGGATGCCTCGCCGCTCGCCCGCATCGCGGACCTGCCCTTTCCCGCAAGCAAGGGAATGGCCCAGGTGAGCCGGCTTATCTCCAAACTGCGGTCGGCCGGCGACGAAGAAGCCGCCAACCTCGTTGAAGAGGAATTGTCGGCGCCTTGGACGGGCGCGCGGATCGGCTCCGATTTTGCCGATCTGGCGCGCTGGTCCACCACCAACGGCTGCCCGGTCATGCTGAACGAATTCGGTGTGCTCAACTTCTGCGTGGATGCAGAAAGCCGCGTCTCCTGGGTGCGCGCCGTGCGCAAGGCGGCTGAAGCGAACCATGTGGCATGGACCTATTGGGAGCTCGATCAGGGCTTCGGCTTCATCAGGAGCAGGCAGAGCGTCGAGGGCTTCGACGGCTCGATGATTGCCGCGCTCCTTGGAGGTTAGGCCGGAAATGGACGACAGGCGCCATCTACGCTTGCTGGGACAAGTGACGAGCGGAGCGGATCAGCGATGAGCACGACGCAGGTCTCTTTGCCCGTCAGACTGGGTTTGCCGGGCAGGGATACGCCCGAAACCTTGCTGCATGTCGGCACGGCCTTGCTTGTCGTTGCGCTGGCAGTCTCCGCATTTGCCGTGTGGACGCCGTTCGGGATTGCCGCAACATTCGTGCTGATGCTGATCGTTTCGAACGCGATGCCGGCGGGCGTTCCGGTGCTGATCATCTGCGCCTTTCTCTTTCAGAACCTCGTGGTCGCCTGGTTCACCCCCTACATTCCCGACAACGACACGTTCGACGCGCTGCGCGGCACCAACTTCATCATCCTGATGACAGCGTTCGGCATTTTCCTGGCCGCCTCATTTCAGTACCGCGTCCGCGCGCTGACCGAGTTGCGCCCGTGGCTGCTGCTGAGCATGGTCCTGTGCGGAACGATTTGTTTCTATTTCGCTCTCGGCGTCGTGCATGGCGACCCCAAGGACGCGGTCGTCTATTTCCGCAACACGATCACGCCGCTCGCCTGCTTCCACGTCGCGGTCCTCGCCGCCAGCCTTTATCCCGTCGATCTGCGCAAGAGCATGCTGTGGCTCGGCGCCGGCGCGATCGTCTATGGCTATGCGGAACTGACCTTCACCATGGATTTCCTCGGACTGTTCCACGGCGACCAATATGTCGAGCGCAGCATCTCGCGGCAGGTCGAGACCGGCGTGTGGGAAAAAGCGCTTCAGGAAACCGGTTTCGTTTACCGTGGGATCGAAGACGTGATGACCACGACCTTCTTCAACACGCCGCTGTTCAACGACATCCTGCCAAGCGTCTTCCGCATCGGCGGCCCGAACTTCCATCCGATCAGCTATGCTTACGCCTTAAGCATCATTTCGGCCTGGCTGCTCTTCAAAGGACGATGGGTGCTGCCTCTCGCGGCTCTGCCGCTGCTGCTCGTCATCGGCTCCAAGGGCGCGACCTTCATGCTTTTCGTCGCAATTGCCGTGCGGCTGATCCACAGCCCCTCCCGCGCCGGTCTGGCGCTCATGGGCGCGATGGCCCTGGCCGTGGTCTGGACGACGGCGGCGATCGGCTATGGCGCCACCCATGGCGACTATCACGTCCTCGGTCTGATTGCCGGCATGCGCGATTTCCTGGCCGATCCGCTCGGCCAGGGCTTGGGTCTCGGCGGCAACCTGTCGAGCACCAGCATCAATCTCAACTGGCAGACCGCCCAGGCCGAAGGCGCCGCCTCCGTGCCGGTCGAGAGCGCGGTCGGTGTCATGCTTTACCAGATGGGCGTGGGGAGCCTCGTCTTCTTCGGCTTCCTGGCGGCGCTGGCCGTGGCATTGCGACGGCAGCTTATCCAGACCGGCGACCCGGATTTCCTGTTCGGCTTTGTCGGCATCGTCACCATTTCGGCCAATGCCGTATTGCAGGAGGAGGCGTTCTACTCCCCTCTTGCCCTCGCCTTCTGTCTGCTGCTCGTGGGCGTCTCGCTGGGAACACGCTGGCGCATGGCCGCGGCGGCAAGAGCCGAAGCGGCGGGCTGACTTCGGATCGGCTGATTCCAGACCGGCTTCGCGATTTCGTTCAGGAACCGAACAGCACCATTTCGGTGAACGTCAGGTCTCCCGGAGAAGGCGATTTCGGACCCTTGAAATATTTGATTCCCTTGTTCGGAAAATACCTGCCGGACAGACCGGGAACCGGCCCCATCGCATCGACGAGGCAAAGCAGTTGTCCGCGCCGCAGGAGAAAGCGGCCCACGACCCCGGCGCACCTGACCAGATCCGCGTGGGATCGGCAGTAGACGATCTGGCAGCACGGCACGAGGCCATGCAATATCCGGCGCGGCTTCAGAACAAGCGGCAACGCCAGACCGTGGCAGACGCAGATTAGCGAAAGACAGCCCAACGCGGCGTGCTCGAGCAATATGTATCTTTCGTTGTCGGTGAGTTCAGCCATTTCGGCGAGGTCCGCATGGGCTTCCAACACCCGGTCCGGACGCGGCATACCGTTCAGAATGGGCAAGAAGGCGATCTGTCCGCCGGAAAACAGGCGAAAACCGAAGGCTTTGTTGAGCCTCACTGTCCCGGGCGATGGAGAAATATTGGTGTAGACCACGTCCTTGCGCAGGATAACCGTCGCGATCATCCGGCTGGCATAGGGCCGGAATTCCGCGTCCACGGACCAGCTCGAGAGATTGCAGCGGATTTCATCGCCTTCCAGGCTTCTGTGCCTGGCATAGAGCGTAAGCACCGCGCCGACGATCCGGCCCGACTTCTCTAGGACGAACCCATATCGCGGAAAATCGGCGACCGCGGGCCGCTGCGACAGGCGGGTCAGCGCTTCTATCCAATAGCTCCTGCTGCGCTCCGGAAACCCTCGGTGCAGGCAATCCGCCACGCCTCCCCAATCCCTCTCGTCGAAGGGCCGGCAACCGATACCGGGAGGGAATGCGCCGAGAACCGCCATAGTCGACTCAAGAGAAAAGTACTGGATGTCGCCGAAGTCAGTATTATCCTTGGCGATCGATTACCAACGAATTGCATCGTCACAGAAGTCAATTTTACTGACCCGTTTGGCGATGCTACGTCACTCTGCGCCCGTGCAACCGGCAAGCCAAGCTTTACAACCTTTTGGCAGTTAATGCTTGTACAATTAGCTAATATGTCTTCCCCGGGATTTCTCGCAAACCCGTCACATGGAGCCTGCTCTGACCAGCCCTAGCCCGCCGCGACCCCTTGCGCTGGAGTGCAAATGCATTCCGCCGCGAGGCACGGCCGAAGCGCTCGCTACGCTTTCACGCTGCCGGCGAGCCGGTTCTGCCAAGGCGCAAAATTTCTACCTGACCGGCTTGTGCCGAAATCTCATATGTGAATATAGTATTCACAAAAGAAGATTTCGAGGATCGATCGCGTCCGACTCCGGCTTGCCGGAGCTGCGGCCATTCTCCCGGAGCGGACGAACAGCGCAATGACCAGCTTCCCGCCTACCGTCGGCGTCGCTTCGACCTGCCCTGCCGACATGCCGGCCGATCACGCCCTGCTGCCGGTATGGAATGCCGAAAACTGGTTCTTTGAGGATTGGCCGATCGGTCAGAAAATCCGCTCGCTCCGGCGCACTATGGCCGAAGGCGACAGCCATCTCTTCAACACCCTGGTGCTCGACATCCACCCTTATGTGCAGGACCAGATGTTCGCCGAGCGCGAAGGTATCTTCGGCAAGCGCCTCGTGGCGGGCGCCTTCGTTTTCTCGGCCGGGCTTGGTCTAGTCGCCACCAACTGCGTCAATGCCTTTTCCTACGGCTATGACAAGCTCCGCTTCATAAAGCCGGTCTTCATCGGCGACACCATCTATTCGATCCGCACCAACATGGAAAAGAAGCCCCGCTACAAGGACATGGGGCTGATCCGCGCCAGCTATGAAGTGTTCAAGGGCGAAGGCGACCTGGTGCTCTACTGCGAGCATCTGCAGACGGTGAAATACAGGGACCCGGCCGACTTCGCCGGCAAGACGGAGAAGCAATGATGGCCGCCGAACAGCCGCTGTCCGGCCTTGTCGTCGTCGACATGAGCCAGTTCCTGTCGGGACCTTACTGCTCGCTGAGGCTCCTCGACCTTGGTGCCCGCGTCATCAAGATCGAGCGGCCCGATGGTGGCGACCTGTCGCGCCGGCTCTATCTCAGCGACACCGAGATCGGTGGTGATTCCACCATCTTCCACGCCATCAACCGTGCCAAGGAAAGCTTTGCGGTCGATCTGAAGAACGAGGACGACCTTAAAGCGCTGCGCGGGCTGCTCGCCAAGGCCGACGTGCTGATTCAGAACTTCCGCCCCGGCGTCATCGAGCGGCTCGGCCTCGATTACGAGCATGTGCGCACGATCAATCCGCGCCTGGTCTACGCCTCGATCAGCGGCTATGGCGAGGAAGGACCGTGGGTAAAGCGTCCGGGCCAGGACCTGCTTGCCCAGGCGCGCTCCGGCGTCATGTGGCTGAACGGCGACGAAGATCAGGGTCCGGTGCCGTTCGGCCTGGCAATCGCCGACATGCTGGCCGGCGCCGCCTGTGCGCAAGGCATCCTCGCAGCACTGGTCCGGCGCGGCATCACCGGCGCGGGCGGCCATATCGAGACCAGCCTCTTCGAAGCGCTGATCGACCTCCAGTTCGAGGTGCTGACGACGCATCTCAATGACGGCCGGCGGCTGCCGCGCCGTTCGTCGTTCCATAGCGCCCACGCCTATCTGGCGGCGCCCTACGGAGTCTATCCGGCCAAGGACGGCTTCCTGGCGATCGCCATGACGCCGATCCCGAAGCTCGCCGACCTGCTCGAGATCGAGGCGCTGGCGCCCTATCGCGACCAGCCGGCGACCTGGTTCACGGCGCGCGACGAGATCAAGGCGATCATCGCGCAGCGCATCGCGCAGAAGTCGGTCGACGAATGGCTGGCGATCCTCGAGCCCGCCGACATCTGGTGCGCGAAGGTGCTGAACTGGAAAGAGGTGCTGGAAAGCGACGGCTTCAAGGCGCTCGACCTGCTGCAGACCGTGACGCGCGAGGACGGTGTTTCGATCGATACCACGCGGTCACCGCTCAGGATCGACGGCATGCGCGCCAAAGTCGAGCAGGCGGCGCCGCGCGTCGGCGAGCACAGCGCAAAAATCCGCAAGGAGTTCGGCCTGTGACGACGCTCAAGGGCATGACCTGGAACCATCCGCGCGGCTATGATCCGATGGTCGCCTGCTCCCGGCTTTGGCGGGAAAAGACCGGCGTCTCTATCGAGTGGGAGAAGCGCTCGCTGCAGGACTTCGAGTCCTTCTCTGTCGAAGAACTCGCCCGCGCCTACGACCTGATCGTCATCGATCATCCGCATGTCGGCCAGATCACCGCCGAGAAGTGCCTGGCCCCGCTCGACGTGCCCGGCCGCGAGGCGGAGCGCGAAGCGCTGGCGAAGGCAAGCGTCGGCCGGTCCTATCCGAGCTACACTTGGCAGGACCGGCAATGGGCCTTTCCGATCGACGCCGCGACGCAGGTGCAGGCCTGGCGACCCGATTTGATAGACGCCGCGCCGAAGATCTGGACCGAAGTGCTGGAGCTTGCCCAGCGGGGCCGCGTGCTCTTGCCGCTCAGGCCGCCGCACTCGCTGATGTGCTTCTTCACGCTTGCCGCCGATCTCGGCCGGCCATGTGCAGTCGAAAGCCCGAGCGATCTGATCGATCCCGATACCGGCGAGACCGTCTTCGAAATGCTGCGTGAGATCGCGGCACTCCTCGATCCCGAGTGCCTTACGATGGATCCGATTGCGGTGTTCGAAAAGATGGCCGAGGCCGGCTCGCGCATCGCCTGCGCGCCGCTGATCTATGGCTACGTGCCCTATGCCACTGCAGGCTTCCGGCCGAACCGGCTCTTCTTTTGCGACATGCCGACTGTGGGCGGCAACGGCCCGGTCGGCTCCGCGCTCGGCGGCACCGGCATCGCCGTCTCCGCCTTTTCCGCTGCCGGCGAGGAAGCGATCGACTTCGCCTACTGGATCGCCAACGGCGACGTGCAGCGCGGCCTCTATGCCGCCGCCGGCGGCCAGCCCGGCCATGCCGCCGCCTGGGAGGACGAAGCCGTGAATGTCGCGACGGGCGACTTCTACCGCGGCACGCGGGCGACGCTGGAAGGCGCCTGGGTGCGCCCGCGCCACGACGGCTACATGGCGTTTCAGCAGGCGGCGTCCGATCGCCTCAACGAGGGTCTTGCCGGCCGGCAGGACGCCCCCCGCGTCGTCGCCGACATCAATCGCCTGTTCCGGCAGAGCTTCGCGGCGCCCCGCTAATACAGTCGGGCATCGGCCTTGCGGCTCACAGCCGCCAGAGCTTCTTCGCGTTGCCGGAGAGCAGTTTCGCGCGCTCGGTTTCGCTCGCCCCGGCAAGGAGCGCGTGCGTCGCCGCTACCCAGCCGAGCAGCCCGCCACCGAGCGTGCAGACCGGCCAGTCGCTGCCCCACACGACGCGATCCCAGCCGAAGCTGCCGATCGTGTGCTCGACATAAGGCCGCAGGGTCTCGACGGTCCAGCTCGCCGGATCGGCATAGGCGACGACGCCGGAGATCTTGCCGACGACATTGGGGCGCCGGGCGATCTCGGCGATCTGCTCGCGCCAGGGATGCTCGGCCTTGCCCCGGATGTCGGGCACGCCGCAATGATCGAGAACGAATTGCACGTCAGGCGCCAGATCGACCAGCGCGATCGCTTGGCTCATCTGTCGCGGCAGGACGCAAAGATCGAAGGTCAGCCCGCTGCCGGCGATGCGCCTGATGTTCTCGCGGAACAGGGCGCCCTCGGAGACGTCGTCGGGCACGACATGCAGCACGCGGCGGAATCCTTTGACAAATGGATCGGCCTTCACCTTGTCCAGCCAGGCGGCGAAGCCAGGTTCTTCCGGCCGGCACGACACGATCGCGCCCCGCACCAGGCTGCCGGGCTTCTTCGACAGTCCTTCGACAAGGGCTGTCTCGGCCGCGATATCGGCCGGGTGGACGTCGACCTCCATATGGAGCGCCAATTCTATGCCTGCGCGGCGCGCCTCGGTGGCGTATTCGTCGTGGGAAAAATCGCGGTCGAGGGCCGGCACGCCGGAGAGCCATGGATAGCGTAGCGCCGCCCTGTCGATGAGATGCAGGTGCGTATCGACGATCATCGCTTCCTCCCTTGTCGCGCTATCCACGTGGCCGAATTGCGCAGCGGCTTTTGCGCAAACGACATGCTTCAAAACATCGTCTCGATCATCTCACGGGAGAATTCATCATTCAAATAAGAATTCTTCCTATGACCTGACATCCGACCCGGCGAGTTGCGACAGGCGGGCCGCTGCTGTCTGGAGCAGCGTGATGGTCCTGGTGATATCGGGCGCTGCCGGCGCGTTGACCAGAGTGATATAAGGTATGGTGAGCGCGGCGATGCCGTGCCCGTCGGAACCGAGCACCGGCGCCGACAGATTGTAGACGCCGGCGGTCTGCAACGAAGCCATCATCTCGTAGCCACGATCGCGCACCTGGTCGAGGCGGGCGAAGAAGTCGGGCGACAACTTCATCTCCTCGTTGCTGCGCAAATGCTCGGCGATCATCATCTCGCGCTCTTCCGGTGAGCGGAAGGCCAGCAGCACATGTCCCGAGCCGGTGTCGAACAGGCTGATATGCGAGCCGACGCGGATCGATATGCCCCAGTATCGCGGCGCTTCCTGCTGGGCAATGACCACGGCGCTGCCCCGGTCGAACACGACGAGTTGGTTTGCCTGCCAAGAGGTCTCGGCCAGTTCCCGCATGATCGACGTGGCGTAGGAGACCAGCCTGCGCACCGGCGCATGCAGCTGGCCAAGCCCGAACAGCTTCAGCGTCAGCGAGTAGCGGTCGCCGTCTGGCCGGGTCACGTACCCGCGTTTCACCAGACGGTCGAGCATCCGGTAAAATTCGTTCGGGCTGCGGTCGAGCCGCTTGGCGATCTCGGCCTGGGTCAGGCCGCCATCGACGCTGGCGAGCAGTTCCAGAATGTCCAGCCCCTTGTCCAGTGCCGGCGCGCGATAGCGATCTTCCTCGTCGTCCTGCACCCGATGCCCTCTGGTGAATTGTGATCTTCATATACGCAAGACAGCCTTCATAGGGAAGAAGTTTCGGCTTGACGACTTATGAATAATTTGTTTGCATATGAATGAAGCATGGAGCTTCAGCCACGACGGCCTGCGGCCGTTCCAGGGAGGATATTCATGAACAGACTGCTTTCCGGCGTCGCCGCCGGCGCATTGCTCATGGCATCGGGTGCGGTCTTTGCTGCCGACCTGCCGGGCAAGTTCACCGGCGTCACGATCGACGCCAAGCTGATCGGCGGCCAGCAATACGAAAAACTCTACGCGCGCATCGGCGAGTGGGAGAAGGCGACCGGCGCCAAGGTCAACGTCATCTCCAAGAAGAACCACTTCGATCTCGACAAGGAGATCAAGTCGGACATCGCCTCCAACTCGATCACCTGGTGCGTCGGCTCCAACCACACCTCGTTCGCGCCCCAATATCCAGGCATCTACACTGACCTCGCCAAGCTGCTGCCGAAGGAGGAGATCGACGCTTTCGTCCCGGCCAACATCGCCGCCGGTACGCTCGACGGCAAGCTGGTGATGCTGCCGCGCGCGCAGTTCGACGTCTCGGCGCTCTACTACCAGAAGAGCCTCTACCAGGACGAGGCCAAGAAGAAGGCCTACAAGGAGAAGTACGGCGAGGAGCTCGCCCCGCCGGACACCTTCGACGAGATGGCTCAGCAGGCGGAATTCTTCGCCAGCCCGCCCGACTTCTACGGCACGCAATATGCCGGCAAGGAAGAGGCGATCAACGGCCGCTTCTACGAGATGCTGATCGCCGACGGCGGCGAATATCTCGACAAGGACGGCAAGCCTGCCTTCAACTCCGAGGCCGGCGTCAAGGCGCTCGACTGGTTCGTCAAGCTCTACAAGGCCAAGGCTGTGCCCGCCGGCACGACCAACTATTTGTGGGATGATCTCGGCCAGGGGTTCGCGTCCGGCACGGTGGCGCTCAACCTCGACTGGCCGGGCTGGGCCGGCTTCTTCAACGACCCGAAGTCGTCCAAGGTCGCCGGCAATGTCGGCGTCAAGGTGCAGCCGAAGGGCTCATCCGGCAAGCGCTCGGGCTGGTCCGGCGCGCATGGCTTCTCGGTGACCGAAAACTGCGCCAACAAGGAGGCCGCCGCCTCCCTCGTCTGGTGGCTGACCAACGAGGACAGCCAGAAGCTGGAAGCCGCGGCTGGCCCGCTGCCCACCCGCACCAAGGTGTGGGAATGGGACCTCGAGCAGGCCAAGTCCGATCCTTACAAAACCGAAGTGCTGCAGGCCTTCCAGGAAGCCGCCAAGAACGCCTTCCCGGTGCCGCAGACGCCGGAATGGATCGAGATCTCCAACGCCGTCTATCCCGAACTTCAGGCCGCCATTCTGGGCGACAAGACCTCCAAGCAGGCGCTCGACGACGCTGCCGCCAAGGCGACGCAGATACTCGAGGACGCCGGCAAGCTCTAAGGACTATCCTCCCAGCGGCGCCGGTCTTCGCGACCGGCGCCGCTTTGACCGAAGCGGCCGCCCTGCGATTGGATCGCCGGCCGTGCAAATTATTCTGGGACACTGCATGACGGCCAAGCGGCTTTCCGCGCCAACGCTTCTTCTGCTGCCGGCCGTGCTCGTTCTGGCGGCGGTGGTGGTCGTGCCGCTCTGCCTGTCCTTCTATTCGAGCTTCACGCCGTTCAGGCTGACGCGGCCGGAAACCTTCTTCACCTTCATCGGCCTGCGCAACTATCGCAACATTCTGTCCAACGCGAATTTCTGGTGGGCCTTCGGCCGCACCGTGCTCCTCCTCACCATCGCACTCAATCTCGAAATGCTGCTCGGTCTCGGCCTCGCGCTGCTGGTCGAGAAGGCGAGCCGCGGCCAGCGGCTGCTGCGCACCATCATGATGTTCCCGATGATGTTCTCGCCGATCCTGGTCGGCTTCCAGTTCAAGTTCATGTTCAACGACAATATCGGCCTGGTGAACAACGCGCTGCAGTCGCTAGGCATAACGCGGGACGCCATCCCCTGGCTGATCGAAGGCCATCTCGCCTTCATCGCCATTTCGATCGCCGAGATCTGGTCGTCGACCTCGATCTTCGCGATCCTGATCCTCGCCGGCCTGCTCGCCATGCCGAAGGAGCCGGTCGAAGCGGCACGCGTCGACGGCTGCACGCCGTGGCAAACCTTCCGCTATGTGACCTGGCCCTTCATCATGCCCTTCGCCTATATCGCCATGACCATCCGCTCGCTCGACGTTGCGCGCGCCTACGACATCGTCAAGATCATGACCGATGGCGGCCCAGCCGGCCGCACGGAACTGTTGTGGACGCTGGTCGCGCGCACCGCCTACGGTGACGCGCGCATGGGCGTGGCCAATGCGATGGCCTACTTCTCGATCCTGCTGTCGATCGTCTTCACCGTCTATTTCTTTAAGAAGCTCGCCGCGGCACGGACCCAGATCGGCGCGGAGTGGTGAGGATGGACGCCAACGCATCCGCCCGCCTGAAGCGCCGCGCCGGCGTCGTCGCCCACCGCGTCGGCCTGTTCCTCGTCATGCTTTTGATCTGTCTGCCCGGCATCTGGATCGTGCTGTCCTCGCTGCGGCCGACGGTCGAGATCCTTGCCAAGCCGCCGGTCTGGATCCCGCAGCAGGTCTCGCTCGATGCCTACGTCGCCATGTTCAGCGGTGTCGGCAAGGGCGGCATCCCCGTCTTCGACTATTTCCGCAATTCCCTGATCATCTCGGTGACCTCGACCGTCATTGCCATCGCGATCGGCATGGCCGGCGGCTACGCTTTCGCGCGCTACCGGTTTCGAGGCAAGTCGGCGATGTTCCTCGGCCTTATGCTGACCCGCACCGTGCCTGGCATCGCGCTGTCGCTGCCGCTGTTTTTCGTCTATGGGCGGCTCGACATCATCGACACGCATTTCGGCCTGATCCTCGCCTATGTCGCGCTCAATGTGCCGTTCACCATCTGGCTGATCGACGGCTTCTTCCGCCAGGTGCCGAAGGATCTCGCCGAGGCCGCGCAAATCGACGGCTGCACGCGCTGGCAGGCTTTCTGGCAGGTCGAGTTTCCACTCGCCGGGCCAGGCATCGCGTCGGCCGGCATCTTCGCCTTCCTTACCTCCTGGAACGAATTCGCGCTCGCCTCGCAGCTGACGCGCTCGATCAATTCCAAGACGCTCCCCGTCGGGCTGCTCGACTACACCGCCGAATTCACCATCGACTGGCGCGGCATGTGCGCGCTGGCGGTGGTGATGATCATCCCGGCGCTGCTCCTTACCTTCATCGTCCAGAAACACCTCGTCGGCGGCCTGACTTCCGGCGCGGTGAAAGGTTGATCCGATGGCGATTGTCTCGCTCAAGAAACTGACCAAGCGTTACGGCAACATGGAGATCGTGCACGGCATCGACCTCGATGTCGCCGACCGCGAATTCATCGCGCTGGTCGGGCCGTCCGGCTGCGGCAAGTCGACCACGCTGCGCATGATCGCCGGGCTGGAAGATATCTCCGGCGGCACGATCGAGATCGGCGACCGCATCGTCAACGATCTGCCGCCGCGTTCGCGCAACATCTCGATGGTGTTCCAATCCTACGCGCTTTATCCGCACATGACGGTCTGCGAAAATCTCGGCTTCTCGCTGAAGATCGCCGGCGCGCCCAAGGAAGAGATGGACCGTCGCGTGGCCGAGGCCTCAGCCATTCTCGGCCTCGACGCGCTGCTCGAGCGCCGCCCCTCCCAGCTTTCCGGCGGCCAGCGCCAGCGCGTCGCCATGGGCCGCGCCATCGTGCGCGATCCGGACGTCTTCCTGTTCGACGAGCCGCTCAGCAACCTCGACGCCAAGCTACGCACGCAGATGCGCACCGAGATCAAGAAGCTGCACGCCAAGGTGAAGTCCACGGTTATCTACGTAACCCACGACCAGGTCGAGGCGATGACGCTCGCCGACCGCATCGTCATCATGCGGGACGGCAACATCGAGCAGGTCGGCACGCCGGACGAGGTCTTCCAGCGGCCGGCGACACGCTTCGTGGCGGGCTTCATCGGCTCGCCGCCGATGAACCTGCAGGAGGCGACCGTGGACGACGGCAAGATCGTCTTTTCCGGCGGACAGAGCCTGCCGCTGCCAGGCCGCTTCAAGGCCAAGGTGAACGCCGGCGACAAGGTAGTGTTCGGCCTGCGTCCCGACGACCTCTACCCCGTGGGCCACGGCCTGCATTCGGGCGATGCCGCTGACGTCCACGAGATCGAGCTGCCGGTGACGGTGACCGAGCCGCTCGGCAACGAGACGCTGGTGTTCGCCGAGTTCGACCGCCGCGACTGGGTTTCGCGGATGCTGAACCCGAGGCCATTGAGGGCGGGCGATCGCGTGGCGATGAGCTTCGACCTGTCGCAGGCGCATCTCTTTTCCGCGGAAACCGGCAAATCCTTGAGGGCCTGACGATGGCGAAGATCGAGAAAGTCGAGCTTGCAATGGTCGATCTGGTGCCGAAGGTGAAGCGCACCGACGCCATCCAGAGTTTCGTCAGCCAGGAGACGCCGATCATCACCATCACCGACGCCGACGGCGCGGTCGGCATGGGTTACAGCTACACGATCGGCACCGGCGGCTCTTCGGTGATGCGGCTTCTGGCCGACCACCTCGCGCCCCGCCTGATCGGTGAGGATGCCGACCGGATCGAGGCGATCTGGCACGATCTCGAATTCGCCACGCACGCCACCACCATCGGCGCCATCACGGCCATCGCGCTCGCCGCCATCGACACTGCGCTCTGGGACCTTCGGGCGAAGAAGCAGAAGCTGCCGCTCTGGAAGCTCGCGGGCGGCGCCAAGGACCGCTGTCCGCTTTACACCACCGAAGGCGGCTGGCTGCACATCGAGACTGAAGCGCTTGTCGAAGATGCGCTGGCCGCCAAGGCGAAAGGCTTCACCGGCTCGAAGGTCAAGATCGGCAAGCCGCACGGCGCCGAGGATTTTGCCCGGTTGTCGGCCGTGCGCAAGGCGGTCGGCGACGGCTATGAGATCATGACCGACTGCAACCAGGGTTTTACCGTCGACGAAGCCATCCGGCGCGCCGAGCGGCTGCGCGATCTCGATCTCGCCTGGATCGAGGAACCGCTGCCGGCCGACGACATAGACGGCCATGTGCGGCTATCGAATTCGACGGCGACGCCTATCGCCGTCGGCGAGTCGCTCTATTCGATCCGCCATTTCCGCGAACATATGCAGAAGGGCGGCTGCAGCATCGTCCAGGTCGATGTCGGCCGCATCGGCGGCATCACGCCTTGGCTGAAGGTGGCGCATATGGCGGAAGCCTTCGACATGCCGATCTGCCCGCATTTCCTGATGGAACTGCATGTCAGCCTGGCCTGCGCGGTGCCGAACGGCAAATATGTGGAATACATCCCGCAGCTGGATGAGTTGACGGGCAAGAAGATGGTGATCGAAAACGGCCACGCCCTGGCGCCGGACGAGCCGGGCCTCGGCATCGACTGGGATTTCGATGCGATCAAGGCGCTGAGCGTCGTCGAATTCAGCGTCACCGTCACGGAGCGGAGGAACTGAGAATGCAGCGAATGGGCATGGTGCTTGGCCTGAAGCCGGAAAAGATCGAGGAATACGTGCGCCTGCACGCCGCCGTCTGGCCGGACGTGCTCGAGATGATCTCCGCCTGCAACATCAAGAACTACTCGATCTACCTCAAGCGGCCGGAGAACCTGCTGTTCTCCTATTTCGAGTATCACGGCACCGACTATGCCGCCGACATGGCCAAGATGGCCGCCGATCCGAAGACCCAGGAATGGTGGTCGGTCTGCATGCCATGCCAGGAACCCTTGCCGACAAGGCAGGAGGGCGAGTGGTGGGCGACGATGGATGAAGTCTTCCACCATGACTGATGCCTTCGATCCCGCCTCGCTGGCGCAATCCTGGCCGATGCCTGCAAAGCCGCGTCCGATCGTCACCTTCGGCGCCGGCTCGATCGTCGGCGATGCGCATTTCCCGGCCTATCGCAAGGCTGGTTTTCCAGTGGTGGGTCTCTACGATCCGGACCAGGCCAAGGCTCGGAAACTGGCCGAACAATGGGGCGTGACGGCATTCGGCTCGGTGGACGAAGCGGCCGCCGTCAAGGATGCGATCTTCGATCTCGCAACGCCGCCCGGCCGGCACGCCGAGGTGCTGAAGGCCCTGCCCGACGACGCGGTCGCATTGATCCAGAAGCCGATGGGCAACTACCTTGGCGAGGCAACCGAGATCCTTGAAATCTGTCGCACCAAGAAGCTCAAGGCTGCAGTGAATTTCCAGCTTCGCTTCGCGCCGATGATGCTGGCGCTGAAGGACGCGATCGCCAAGGGCTGGCTTGGCGAGGTCGTCGACTTCGATGCCTGGCTGGCGCTCGCAACGCCGTGGCAGCTCTGGGAATTCCTGCTTACGGCGCCGCGTGTCGAGATCGCCATGCATTCGATCCACTATCTCGACGTGATCCGGCAGCTTCTCGGCGACCCGAAGGGCGTGCATGCCAAGACGCTCGGCCATCCCAATCACAAGGTCGCGCAGACCCGTACCAGCGCCATCCTCGACTATGGCGACACGGTGCGCTGCGCGCTCTCGATCAACCACGATCATAAGTTCGGACGCCGGCATCAGGCCTGCGATTTCCGTATCTGCGGCACCGAGGGCGCCGCCTACGTCAGGCTTGGCCTCAATCTCGACTATCCGCGCGGCGAGCCCGACGTGCTGGAAATCCACCCTAAAGGCGGCTCCGATTGGGTCGCCGTGCCGCTCACCGGCGAATGGTTCCCCGACGCCTTTGTCGGACGCATGGCCAATGTGCAGCGCTTCGCCTCCGGGGAAGACAAAAAGCTGGTCAGTTCAGTCGAAGATGCCTGGAACACCATGGCCCTGGTGGAAGCCGCCTATCGTTCGAGCGCCGCGCCGGCAACGCCGCTCACCGCAAAACCGTAAGGAACGGCATGGAACAGGTCACCTATTTCGAGGATTACGAGATCGGCTCGTCGCGGCTGACCAGCGGCCGCACCATCACCGAGACGGACTTCGTCGTCCATGCCGGCCACACCGGCGATTTCTTTCCGCACCACATGGACGCCGAGTTCATGAAGACGACGCCCTTCGGCCAACGCATCGCGCATGGCACGCTGGTGTTCTCGGTCGGCGTCGGCCTGACCGCGAGCGTCATCAATCCGGTCGCCTTCTCCTACGGTTATGACAGGCTGCGCTTCATCAGGCCGGTCTTCATCGGCGACACGATCCGCACGCGCACGACGATCGCCGCGAAGGAAGACGATCCGAAGCGGCCGGCCTCCGGGCGCGTCATCGAACGCGTCGAGGTTTTGAACCAGCGCGACGAAGTCGTGCTGGCCGCCGATCACATCTATATCGTCGAGCGGCGCCCCCGGCTCGGCTGAAGATGGAGACAAAACAACATGGCTGATCTGACAGGCAAGGTGGTGGTCGTAACGGCCGCTGCGCAAGGCATCGGTCGGGCTAGCGCGTTGGCTTTCGCCAAGGCTGGCGCGATCGTCCACGCCACCGACATAAATGAAGCGGCGCTGGCCGAGCTCGGCAACACCTCGGTCATCAAGACTCGCAAGCTCGACGTGCTGAACGACGGCGCCGTGCAGGCCGCCTTCGCCAAAATCGGCCGCATCGATGTGCTTTTCAACTGCGCCGGCTTCGTCCACTCCGGCTCGATCCTCGACATGAAGGACGAGGACCTCGACTTTGCCTTCAACCTCAATGTGCGCGCCATGATCCGCACTATCCGCGCCGTGCTGCCCGGCATGCTGGAGCGCGGCGATGGTTCGATCATAAACATGGCATCGGTCGCCGGCGCCCCGAAAGGCGTGCCCAACCGCTTCGCCTATGGCGTGACCAAGGCGGCCGTGATCGGGCTGACCAAATCGATCGCCGCCGACTATGTCGGTAAAGGCATTCGCTGCAACGCGATCTGCCCCGGCACGGTGGAGAGCCCCTCGCTCGAAAGCCGCATGCGGGCGCAAGGCGACTATGAGGCCGCCCGTGCCGCCTTCATCGCCCGCCAGCCGATGGGAAGGTTGGGCACGGCGGAGGAGATCGCCGATCTTGCCGTCTATCTCGCCGGCGCCACCTATACGACCGGGCAGGCCTATAATATCGACGGCGGCTGGTCGATCTGATGAGGCACCGAGCATGACCTGCGTTACCGATCTTCGCGTCTTCGATCTGCGCTTCCCGACGTCGCAGAGCCTCGACGGGTCGGACGCGATGAATCCGGACCCCGATTATTCGGCCGCCTATGTCATCCTCGACACCGATAGCGAGGGGCTCAGCGGCCACGGGCTCACCTTCACCATCGGCCGGGGCAACGAGATCTGCTGCGCGGCGATCGAGGCGCTGCGCCATCTTGTTGTCGGGATCGACCTCGACTGGGTCAAGCAAGATCCCAGCCGCTTCTGGCATCACGTGACCGGCGACAGCCAGTTGCGCTGGATCGGCCCGGACAAGGGCGCCATGCACCTCGCCGTCGGCGCGGTTGTCAATGCGGTCTGGGATCTGTGGGCCAAGGGAGCCGGCAAGCCGGTCTGGCGCCTTGTCGCCGACATGAGCCCGGAAGAGATCGTGCGCATCGTCGACTTCCGCTATCTCACCGATGCGATCACGCCGGCCGAAGCGCTGGAGATCCTGAGGAAGGCCGAGGCCGGCAAGGCCGAGCGCATCGCCAGCCTCGAGCGCGAAGGCTATGCCTGCTATACCACATCGGCCGGCTGGCTCGGCTATCCCGACGGCAAGCTGAGGCGCCTCTGCCAGGAAGCAGTCGACGAGGGGTTCAATCACATCAAGCTGAAGGTGGGCCGCGACCGCGCCGACGACATCCGCCGTCTCAGGATCGCCCGCGAGGTGATCGGTCCGGACCGTTACCTGATGATCGACGCGAACCAGGTCTGGGAGGTCGACCAGGCGATCGACTGGCTGCGCGATCTTGCCTTCGCCAAGCCCTTCTTCATCGAGGAGCCGACCAGCCCGGACGATGTCGCCGGCCATGCCAAGATCCGCAAGGCGGTGGCGCCGATCAAGGTTGCGACCGGCGAGATGTGCCAGAACCGCATCATGTTCAAGCAGTTCATCGCCGGCGGCGCGATCGATATCGTGCAGATAGATTCCTGCCGCATGGGCGGCCTGAACGAGGTGCTGGCCGTGCTTTTGATCGCCGCCAAGTTCGGCTTGCCGGTCTGGCCGCATGCCGGCGGCGTCGGCCTGTGCGAATATGTCCAGCATCTGTCGATGATCGACTATATCGCGGTGTCGGGCACCAAGGATGGACGGGTGATCGAATATGTCGATCACCTGCACGAGCATTTCCTCGAGCCCTGTGCCATTGAGAATGCGGCGTACATGCCGCCGACGGCGCCGGGCTTCTCGATCGAGATGAAGCCGGACTCGATTGCCGCCTACCTATTCCACAGTTGAATGCGAGCCGTAACGCAGGTGGCCTTGGCGGCGTTACGGCGTCGCTTCTACCTGGCGCGCTTCAGTCAACCTCGACGGCAAGCACCGCAACACAATCGCCGGCCTTGACCAGGCCGGGGAAATGGCGCGCGGCCAGGAGCCCTGACATCCTGGCCTTGATCTCCTGGGGCGCGGTGCCGGTGCGACCGGTCGAATGGATGCGCGCCACGACCTGGCCTTCCTCCACCTTCTCGCCGAGATCGATCATGGTCTCGATCATGCCCTCGTCCTCGGCAAACGCAAAGCAGTCCCCCGAGGGCATGTCGAGCCATTGAGTTCGATTTTTCTCGATAGCACCATCAACGATGCCGGCATGGCGAAGCACATTGAGGATGCCACGGCGAGCGATGCGCACCGTCTCGGCCCGGGCCGTGCCGCCACCGCCGAGCTCGGTAGTGACGAAGACCTTGCCCATCTTCTCGGCCGCGGTGTCATACATGCCAACGGTATCGATCTCGGTCATGCGCATCGAGAACGGAGCCGAGAAGGCTTCGACCGCGGCGACGGCCTCTTTCTCCTGTTCCTTGTCCGGCAGCGTATGCGCGGCGCAGAACGGCACGAAGTCCAGCGTCTTTCCGCCGGAGTGGAAGTCGAACACGATGTCCGCCCGCGGCAACAATTCGCGCTGGAAATAGTCGGCAATCTTTTCCGTCACGGTACCGTCCGGCCGGCCGGGAAAGCTGCGGTTCATGTTGCCCTTGTCGATCGGCGAGGTGCGGCTGCCGGCGCGGAACGCCGGATAGTTCATCGCCGGCACGATGATGACGGTGCCGGTGACATCCTTCGGGTCGAGCGTGCGAGCGAGCTCGTAGAGCGCCAGCGGGCCTTCATATTCGTCGCCGTGATTTCCCCCGGTAAGCAGCGCCGTCTGCCCGTTGCCGTTGCGGACGATACAGATCGGAATCATCACCGAGCCCCAGGCGGAATCGTCGCGGCTGTAAGGCAGGCGCAGAAAGCCGTGCTGGACACCGTCGCGCTCGAAATCGACGGTCGGCGTTATCGGCGATGGAGGCAGAGCTGGCATAGGCCTCAATCCTTCACGAACAGTTTGCGCGGCACATTGGCCAGGCACTCGACGCCGGTCTCGGTGATCAGGATCGATTCGGTGATTTCAAGTCCCATTGTCTCGAGCCACAGACCCGTCATGAAATGGAAGGTCATGCCGGGCTTGAGCTCGGTGCGATCGCCGGGGCGCAGGCTCATCGTGCACTCGCCCCAATCCGGCGGATAGGAAAGACCGATCGAGTAGCCGGTGCGGTTGTCCTTGACGATGCCGTACTCCTTCAGCACGGCGAAGAAGGCATTGGCGATGTCCTCGCAGACATTGCCCGGCTTGGCGGCCGCAAGGCCCGCCTCCATGCCCTCTAGCGTCGCCTTCTCGGCGTCGAGAAAGGCCTGCGTCGGCTTGCCGAGGAAGACGGTGCGCGACAGCGGGCAGTGGTAGCGATTGTAGCAGCCGGCGATCTCGAAGAAGGTGCCCTCGCCCGCCTTCATCGGCTGGTCGTCCCAGGTGAGATGCGGCGCCGAGGCGTCGGCGCCCGATGGCAAGAGCGGCACGATCGCCGGATAGTCGCCGCCGATGCCCTCAACGCCGCGCGTGCCGGCATCATAGATCTCGGCGACCAGATCGCATTTGCGCATGCCGACCTCGATCTTGTCGACGATGCGCTGATGCATGGCCTCGACGATGCGGGCGGCCTTGCGCATGAAGTCGACCTCGGTCGGGCTCTTCACCGCGCGCTGCCAATTGACCAGCGCGGTGGCGTCGAGGAAGCGGGCGTTGGGCAGGTGCTTCTGCAGCGAGGCGAAGGCAGCCGCCGAGAACCAATAATTGTCCATCTCGACGCCGATGGTCAGCTTGTCCCAGCGGCGATCGGCAAGCACGCTGGCGAGATAGTCCATCGGGTGCCGCTCGGTCGACTGCACGTAGTGGTCGGCGTAGCCAATGATGTTGTCATGCGCGAGATAGGCGGTGCGCTTGGCGCCGTTGGCGTCCTGGCCGCGGCCATACCAGACCGGCTCGCCCGAAGGCGGCACGATGACCGCCTGATGCACATAGAAGGACCAGCCGTCATAGCCGGTCAGCCACGCCATGTTGGACGGATCGCTGACGATCAGCAGATCGACCCCCTTGGCCTCCATGGCTTTCCGCGTCTTTGCCAGGCGATCGGCAAATTCGCCCCGCGAGAATTTCAGGTTCGGCTGCATTTTGTTGGTCCTCGTTTGTTGGGCCTCGCGGCCATATTCAGCTTTCGAAAATCGTTCCCGTCTTCGCCGCCCCAGCGCGGTCGCGGGCTAAGGTGGCGATCGCGGTGTCCTGCACGCCGGTGCCGGTGAGATCCGCGATGGTGATGTCGCCGGCCGATCGTCGTCCGTGCTTTTTCCCGGCGATGACCTGGCCGAGCTCAGTGACTTCCGCGTCGGCCGCCATCGCCCCTGCCTCGATGGCGTGGTGAAGCTCGCCCAAGCGCCGCGTCTGCTTCGCGCTGTCTGCGACATAGAGATCTGCCAGGCGAAGGATCGCCGGCGCGATCTCGTTCTTGTGCTCGGCATCCGAGCCCATCGCGGTGATGTGCTGGCCGGCCGAGACGAACCCGGCCTTGATCAGCGGCTCGGTCGAAGGCGTGGTGGTGACGATGATGTCGGCGCCCGCTGCCGCCCTCGCCGCATCCGGCTCGGCACGCACCATGATGCCCAGTCTCTCGCGCAAGCGGGCCGCGGTCGCCTCGGCCTTGGCCGCATCGCGCGCCCAGACGCGCGCCTCCGCGATCGGCCTGACGAGGCGCAGCGCTTCCAATTGCAGGCCGGCCTGCAAGCCGGCGCCGAAGATCGCCGCTATGCTGGAGTCTTCGCGCGACAGATGCTTGGCCGCGACCGCGCCGGCTGCGGCGGTGCGCACATCGGTCAGATAGCCATTGTCGAGCAGCAGCGCCTCGACCACACCGGTCTTGGCCGAAAGCAGCACCATCATGCCGCCGCCGCTCGGCAGGCCGAGCTTCGGATTGTCGAAGAAGCCGGAGCTTATCTTGACGGCGAAGCCATCTATGCCGGGCACGTACGCGGACTTCACGTCGACCTCGCCGCGATGCTCGTGAATGTCAAGCCTCAAGATCGGCGGCATCGCCACCGGCATTGTCGCCAAAGCCCGAAACGCGTTCTCGACGCAGGCGACCGCATCCAGATCGAGCGTCACGATCTTGCGCAGCTCGGCTTCGGTGAGGATGGTCATGCGGCTCATGTGGGGCGCTCCGTCAGTGCAGCGTTGCCGCAGACGATGCGGCGATGCACGCTCATGTCGATGTTGCGGCCAGACAGGATGGCCACCACCGGTCCTTTCGCAGTGACCTTCCCAGCAAGCAGCGCGCCGATGCCGACCGCGCCCGCGCCTTCGACGATCTCGCGCTCTTCCTCATAGGCATGCCGAATGCCGGCGGCGATCTCGTCCTCGGAAAGCAGGATGACGTCGTCGAGCAGCTCACGGCACATGGCAAAGGTCAGCCGGTTATCGAGGCCGATGCCGCCGCCCAGCGAGTCCGCAAGCGTCGGCAATTCCTCGACCTGCACGGGGCGGCCGGCATCGAGACTCGCCTTCATCGCGGCACCGCGCGCCATCGAGACGCCGACGACTTTGGTGGCCGGGCTCACCCCCTTGACCGCCGCGGCAACGCCGGCTGCCAGGCCGCCGCCGGAGAGCGGCACCAGCACGCTTGCTGCGTCCCGAACCTGCTCCATGATCTCCAGCCCCAACGTGCCCTGCCCAGCGACGATGTCGGCATGGTCGAAGGGCGGCAGCATGACCAGCCTCTCCTCCGCTACCAGCCTGTCCACCTCCTGCTGGGCATCGTCCTGGCTGTTGCCGACGATGCGAATATCCGCGCCGAGCCGGCGGATTGCATCGACCTTGTTCTCGGGCACCAGCCTCGACATGCAGATCACCGCGCGCATGCCCTCGAGCTTCGCCGCATGGGCCAGCGCGCGGCCGTGATTGCCGGTCGATGCCGCGACCACCCCGCGCAATCTTTCTCGCGGACTCAACGCGGCGATCGCGTTTGACGCGCCGCGCAGCTTGAACGCGCCGGTCGTCTGGTGATGTTCCAGCTTGAGGTGAACGGGATGTCCCGCCCGATCCGAGAGGCTTTGCGACAACACAGTCGGCGTCCACTCGACCTTTCCGGCAATGCGTTCGCGCGCAGCGCGGATATGCTGAAGCGTGACTTCCGTTTTGGTCATTGGCATGCCCGCTCACCGGGCCAATGGCTTCGTCATCAGCCGGCCGAACTGCGGCCGCGCCGTGTCGTCCCCGCAAAGCCGCAGGCAGTTCCAGGCGCTCGCCTGGTTGCTGGTGACGACCGGGCGGCCGATTGCCTCCTCCATGCCTGGAACGGCGAGCGCCGCGCGTAGCGCGGTGCATGAAACGAACAGCGCATCTGCCTGCGCATGCGTCGCCTTGCGCGCCAGATCGACGAGCGAGGTAGGCTCGATGCGTGCCATCTCCCGATCGTCCTCGAAGCCGAGGCAGGTGACGCTCTCGATGTCGAAGCCGTGCGCGGCGAAATAGGCGGCCATCGGCCGGCTGGTCTCGACAGTGTAAGGGGTGAGAATGCTGATCCGCTTCACGCCGAAAGCGTTGAGGCCGCGCACACCGGCCATGGGCGGCGTGACCACGGGAACATTCGGCTTGGCCGCCTGGATCGCCTGCTCGATCTCGGCGTCGCCGATCACCACGGAAGCAGACGTGCAGGAATAGCAGACGGCATCGAGCGTCTCGTCCGGCAGGATCAGTGCCGCGCCCGTCGAAAGCGAGGGCTGCATCTTGCGCAGATTGTCCGGCGTCGTCGGATTGGCGTAGGGGATGCGCGCGACATAGACGCCGATCCGCTCGCTCGCCACCATGCGGCGGAAGTCGACCTCGCTGGTATGATCGGTGGCCAAAGCAATCAGCCCGACGCGCTTTTCGAGCGGGCGCGCATCGAGGGCGGGCCGGGTCGATGCCAGCTCGACTTCGGGCAACGGTTTCATGACTTTCATCTCTCGATCCTGCCGTAACGACGCTCCAGCCAGCGCAACAGCACGACGGAGCAGAGGCTGATGACGAGGAAGAAGGCGCCAACCAGCGTCATCGGCTCGATGTAGCGGTAATAGGTATTGGCGACGCTCTTGGCTTGGTTCATCAGCTCCAGCACGGTGATCGCCGAAAGCAGCGGTGTCTCCTTGAACATGGCGATGAAGTAGTTGGCCAAGGCCGGGATCATCGGCGGGATCGCCTGCGGCAGGATGACATGCGTCCAGGTGTGGCGCCCGTTAAGATTGCAGGCCTTGGCGGCCTCCCACTGGCCGCGCGGCACATTGTCGATACCGGCGCGATAGACCTCGGCCGTATAGGTGCCGTAGTGCAGTCCAAGCCCGATGACGCCCGCCACCAGGGGCGGCAGCAGGATGCCGATATCGGGCAGCACGTAGAAGATGAAATAGAGCTGCACCAGAAGCGGCGTGCCGCGGATGAATTCGGCGAACCAGCCGACGCTGCGCGACACCGTGCGGTTAGGCGAGCGCCGCGCCAGCGCGATCGCCAGGCCGACGATCCCGGCCAGGATCGAGCCGAGCACGGTCGCCAGGATCGTGATCTTCACCCCCTGGATCAGGGTCGGCATGATCTCCCAGACAAAGTTCCAATCCCATTCCATCAGTGGGCCCATTCCATCAGACACGCACTCCGTCGAGACCGCGCGCCATGCGGCGCTCCAGCGAGCGCACGCCGCAGGAGATGATCAGCGCGAGCGCGAAATAGATGACGAGAACTGAGAGGAAGGGCATTAGCGTGCTGCCCGTCTGCGAGCGCACCACTTGCGCCTGGAAGGTGAGATCGGCAAGCGAGATCAGCGATACCACCGAAGTCGCCTTGAGCAGCTCGATCGCATTGTTGCCGAAGGTTGGCAGCATGATGAGCAGCGCCTGCGGCAGGATGACGTGGCGCATGCCTTGCCAGCGGCCGAGATTGAGTGCCGTGCAGGCCTCATATTGCTCACGGCCGATCGACAGGATGGCGCCGCGCACGACTTCCGCCGCATAGGCCCCGACATTGAGCCCCAGCGCCAGCACGCCGGCCTGCAAAGGCGTCAGCGACAGACCGGCGAAGGGCAGCACGAAATAGGCCCAGAACAGCTGCACGAAGATCGAGGTGCCGCGGAAGAACTCGATATAGGTCGTGGCAATCGCGCGCACGATGAAGAAGCGCGACACACGTCCCATGCCGGCGAGAAAGGCCATGACGAGCGCAAGCACCGACCCCATCAGCGTCAGCTCGATGGTGACAAGCGCTCCCTGCAATATCAGGCCGAGATAGCCGGACCACTGGGTCATTGAGTTTCAAATTTTCCTAACGTTTGCAGTCGTTGCGAGAGGCTGCGACAGCCTTGTCCCCGCCCACGGGAGAAGATGCCGTCAGGCAGATGAGGGGCAGCGCTGACCTTGAAATGCTGGCGCGCCGCCCCTCATCCGGCTCTTCGAGCGACCTTCTCGCCGCGCAAGCGGGAAGAAGGGAGATTACTTCGCCACGCAGAGCTTCTCGCGCGTCGTCGACATCGCCGCCTTGGCCGAGAAGCCGTAGGGCTCGATGATCTTGGCGAACTCGCCGGACTTCTTCATCTTGGCGAGCTCGACGTCATAGGCATCGCGCAGCGCCTCGTCGCCCTTCTTGAAGGCGGCGCCGTCGCAATAGACCGGCGCGCCCTGCACCGGCGCGATCACTTCGAGGTTCGGATCGTTGGCCTTCTTGATGAGGTCGTTGATCGACAGTACGGGCAGCGAATAGGCGTCGATGCGGCCGTCCTGGACCATCTTCAGACCGCTCTGGCCGTCCGGCACGACGATGACGCGGTCGCGCGGCACGCCGGCATTGAGCGCCAGCTTCTCCTCGGTGCCGCCGCCCGGCGCGCCGATAGTGGCCGACGTGTCCTTGGCGACGTCCTCATAGCTCTTGAAGCCCTTGGGGTTGCCCTTCTTCACCAGCATCGCTTCCGCATCGCACAGCACCGGCTCGGAATAGGCGACAGCCGCGCAGCGCTCGGGCTTCATGAACAGGCCGGCGGTGACGACATCGAAGCGGCCGGCCTGCAGACCGGGGATCATGGCGCCATATTCGGAGATGGAGGCGACGATATCGTTGACGCCGAGGCGCTTGAAGATCTCGCGCGCTACGTCGGGTGCGGCGCCCGAGACCTTGCCGTCCGCGGCGACCGCGGTGTAGGGCGGCTCGTTGGCAATGGCGACGCGGGCGAAGCCCTGCTGCTTGAGCTGCTCGAGCTTTGCGTCGTCTGCTGAACGCGCGCCGGAGGCGAGCAGCATGGTGCTTACGGCGAGACCGGCGACGCCAGCCAGGATGCCAAGTTTCTTCATCGTTCCCAACTCCTTGTTTCTCTTCTTGGTTCGCTCGGTTCGGATGGCGTACTTGCCACCCGTTTCTGGCTTTCGGGACGGCTTCGCCGCCCTGGCATGGCGGTCAGACGCGATGTCCGGCCGCGATGATCTTCTTCAGGAAGCCCTGCGTGCGTTCCTGCTTGGGATGGCGGAAAATCTCATCGGGCTTGCCCTCCTCGACGATCCTGCCGCGATCGAAGAACAGCACGCGATCGGCGAAGTCGTGGGCAAAGCCCATCTCATGAGTGACGAGCAGCATCGTCATGTCGGTTTCGGCGGCCAGCTTACGCATGACGTTGAGCACCTCCTCGACCAACTCGGGGTCGAGCGCCGAGGTGACCTCGTCGAACAGCATGATCTTGGGCGACAGCGCCAGCGCGCGGGCGATCGCGACGCGCTGCTTCTGGCCGCCGGAAAGCTGTGCCGGCATGCTCTTGGCTTTATCGGCGAGGCCCACCATGTCGAGCAGCTCCATCGCCCGTTTTTCGGCGGCGGCTCGCGCCACGCCCTTGGTCAGCATGGGTGCCAGCGTGATGTTGTCCATGACGCATTTGTGCGGGAACAGATTGAAGAGCTGGAAGACCATGCCGATCTTCTGGCGCATCTTGGCCAGGTGCCGCTCGTCAGCCGGCACCAGCTGGCCGTTGCGCTCCATGTGATAGAGCTGCTCGCCGTCGATCTGGATATGGCCGCCGTCGATCTTTTCCAGCGTCATCAGGATGCGCAGGATCGTCGTCTTGCCCGATCCGGATGGGCCGATCAGCGCCAGCTTCTCGCCTGGCATGACCTGCATCGACAGGCCGTCGAGCACCTTGAAGGCGCCGAAGCTTTTCGAAATGGCGTCGACCTTGATGATGGGCGCGGGCAATCCATTTCCCCGTTCTAAAGCGGCCTATGGTCCTAACGATGCGAAACGCGCTAAATCATGTCAATTAGGAAAATAATATCATGACAATTTTTCGAGCGCTGCACAATTTCGGGGCAA
Organism: Mesorhizobium sp. WSM3873; assembly: GCF_001672445.1. Taxonomy (NCBI): domain Bacteria; kingdom Pseudomonadati; phylum Pseudomonadota; class Alphaproteobacteria; order Hyphomicrobiales; family Phyllobacteriaceae; genus Mesorhizobium; species Mesorhizobium sp. WSM3873. The sequence continues at coordinate 34,718 of NZ_LYTM01000054.1, forward strand.
TTGGCGCTCCGCATTTGCATCAGATGGCGAGCAGAAGATGCTCCGGATCGCCCAGCAGGAGCTTGGCGACAACGCTCAAGCCCGCGCGCAGTTCCCCTTCGGTGGTCGAGCCGAGCGAGATGCGCACGGCCGGGTGCCACGGCGTGTCGGCGATGCGGAACGACGTGCCCGGGGCAATCGCCACGCCGCGCAGGCGCGCCTGCGCAACGAAGCTTTCCTCGGCGCGGTCGCCCGGCAATTCGAGCCACAGATGCAGCCCGTCGCGATGGGAGCGATAGTCGACACCGGCCAGCATTTCGGCTGCGATTTCCTGCCGGCGTCTCAGCGCCCCGCGCTGCCAGTTGACCAACTCAAAAGCCGTGCCGTCGTTCACCCACCGCGTCGCGATTTCCGCCACCATTGGCGTCGCCATCCAGTTCGAGACGAGATGGCGGTTGGCGACGGCCGCGACATAGCGGTCGGGCACCGCGAGATAGCCGATGCGCAGGCCGGGCACGGTGATCTTGGTGAAGGAGGTGACGTAGAGCGTCCGCTCGGGCGCGAAGGCGGCAACCGCCGGAGGCCGGCCTTCGACGAGCGGCCCGAGCACGTCGTTCTCGATGATGGCGATGTCATGTTTGCGCGCGACCGCGGCGATCTGCTCGCGCCGGCTGGCGTCCATCAAGCTCGCCGTCGGGTTGATGACCGAAGGCTGGACGAAAACGGCGCGAATGTCGGAGAGACGGCAGGCCTCGTCCAACGCTTCCGGGATCAGGCCGTTGTCGTCGATCGGCAGGCCTTCGAGATTGAAGCCGAGATAGCGGGCGAGCGGCACCAGCGTGTGGTGGCCGATCGCCTCGGTGGCGACCGTCGAGCCGGGCGGTGCGACGCTCATCAGCGCTACCGTCATGCCGGCGGTGGCGCCGTTGGTGAGGCTGATGTTCTGCGGTGAGGCGTCGAGGCCGCAGAGCTTCAGCCATTCGACCGCCACCGTGCGATGACGCGGGAACACCATGTTCGGCCGGAACGACAGCGCCGAACTCGACGGCAGGTTCTCGGCCAGCCACCCCAACGCCTGCTTCAGCTTCTCCAGATGCATCGGCTCGCAGACCGGCTTCAGGATCGAGAGGTCGATGACCTCGCCCAACCGTTCCGGAAGGTAGGGCGGCTCCGGCTCGCGGCGCTGCGTCTGCACGAAGCTGCCGCGGCCGACCTCGCCGGCAATCAGACCGCGGCGGATCAGTTCCTCATAGGCGCGGCTGACCGTCTGGACCGAAAGTTTCAGGTCGTCGGCAAGCCGCCGGTGCGTCGGCAGTCGCGCGCCATTGGCGAGCTTTCCGTCATGGATGGCGCGCGCGAACTGATCGGCCAGCGAGAGGTAGGCCGGGCGGCGGATGAGCGCAGGATCTGGCTGCCATAATGTCATGACTTTATTAGAGATCGAAATCAGTGCAATTGACAATCGAAATAATGCATCGTCATGGTGGCCGGAACAAAAAGCGGGGCCGGCATGGCGGCAGCGAAACTCGATCCGATCGACCTCAAGATCCTCGACGCCATCCAGCGCGACGGGCGCATCACCAAGCTGGCGCTGGCCGAGAAGGTCGGCCTGTCGCCGACGCCTTGCTGGATGCGGCTGCGCAAGCTGGAAAAGGCTGGCATCGTCTCCGGCTACCACGCCGCAATCGCCATGCGCGCGATCGCGCCGGTGGCGACCGTGCTGATGGAGGTGACATTGGCCAGCCACCGGCAAGCCGATTTCGACCGTTTCGAGCGGGTCATCCGCGACGTGCCCGAGATCGTCGCCTGCTGGTCGGTCGGCGGCGGCGTCGACTATGTGGTGAAAGTGATGGCGCGGGACATCGACGCCTATCAGCGGCTGGTCGACGCCCTGCTGGAACGCGAGATCGGCATCGACCGCTACTTCACCTACATCGTCACCAAGACGGTGAAGGAGGAGTCCGTGGTGCCTGTCGCCGACCTGTTGCCAGGCTGAAGCCGGAGAGATCGTCTGGCCCGGCGGGCGATGAGAGACAATCTCTCTCCTGGCGGCTGACGAAAAAGCCTCTCTGTCTCGGTCGCGCGGCTAATCTCTCCGCATCGCCTTGGCACCGGGAGACAAACGATGTCCGCGCATTTTGCACGCCCACACCGCCACGAAGCACTGGATCGTCTCGCCGATCACCGGCTGCTGCGCCATCTCGGCTATATCGGGGGACATTGGACGGCCGGCGACTCGGCCGCGAGCTTCGCAGTCACTGATCCGGCCACCGGCGCCACAGTCGCCTTCGTTGCCGCGCTCGGCGCAAGCCAAACGGCGGAGGCTGTCGGCGCTGCAGCGCGTGCCCTGCCGGCCTGGCGCTCGGCGCTGCCGCAGGAGCGCGCCGGAATCTTGCGAAAATGGTTCGAGCTGATCATCGCCGCCAAGGACGACCTGGCGCTGCTGATGACGCTTGAACAGGGCAAGCCGTTAAAGGAATCGGTGGGCGAGATCGACTACGCCGCCTCCTTCGTCGAGTGGTATGCCGAGGAAGCAAAGCGCCTCAATGCCGAAAGCGTCACCAGCCATCTGCCGAATGCTCAGATGACCGTTCGCCGCGAGCCGCTCGGCGTCGTCGGCGTCGTCACCCCATGGAACTTTCCGTCGGCCATGCTCACCCGCAAGGCCGCTGCGGCGCTTGCCGCCGGCTGCACCGTGGTGGCGCATCCGTCCTCGGAAACGCCGCTTTCGGCGCTGGCGCTGGCCGAGCTCGGCGAGCGTGCCGGTCTGCCCGCCGGCGTCTTCAACGTTGTCACCGGGGATGCGCGCACCATCGTCGGCGCGATGTGCGCTGACGCCCGGGTGCGCGCCATGAGCTTCACCGGTTCGACCGACGTCGGCCGGCTGATTGCCGCGCAGAGCGCGCCGACGATGAAGCGACTGGTCATGGAGCTCGGCGGCCATGCGCCGCTGATCGTCTTCGGTGATGCCGATATCGAAAAGGCGGTGACGATCGCCCTCGACGCCAAATTCGCCACCTCCGGCCAGGATTGTCTTGCCGCCAACCGCATCTATGTGCAGCGCCAGATCTATGACCGCTTCTGCGCCGCCCTCGCCCGTCGCATCGAGCGTCTGCGCACCGGCAACGGGCTTTCACCCGACGCCGATATCGGCCCGCTGATGCATGAGCGCGCCCTCAAGAAGGTGGAGGAGCAGGTCGCAGACGCGCTGGCTCGCGGCGCGCGCTGCCTCATCGGCGGCAAGCGCCATGCGGCCGGGCCGCTGTTCTATCAGCCAACGCTGCTCGTCGATGTGCCGGACCAGGCGCTGATCATGCATGAGGAAACCTTCGGCCCGGTCGCCGCCGTCACCCCGTTCGACGAGGAAGCGGAAGTCGTCGCCCGCGCCAACGCTACCGAATATGGTCTCGTCGCCTATGTCGTGACCGAGAACGGCGCGCGCCAGGCGCGCATGGGTCGCGCGCTGGAATACGGTATGGTCGCGATCAACCGGGTGAAGATCACCGGCGCGCCGATCCCGTTCGGCGGAGTCAAGCAGTCCGGCATCGGCCGCGAAGGCTCGCGCCATGGCCTCGAAGCCTTCACCGATCTGAAATACCTTTGTCTGGACGTCGCCTAGCGCACGCCGGAAGAATTCCCTGCAAGGAGAAAAAAGATGCTCGAACAGTCCAACGAACTTTCGGCCTGGGATCGCGACCACTTCTTCCATCCCTCGACGCATATGGGCACGCATGCGCGGGGCGAGTCCCCGGCACGCATCATGGCCGGCGGCGAAGGCGTCACCGTCTGGGACAACACCGGCAAGAAGAGCATCGATGCCTTTGCCGGCCTCTATTGCGTCAATGTCGGCTATGGCCGCCACAAGATCGCCGATGCCATTGCCGATCAGGCCAAGAACCTCGCTTATTATCACGCCTATGTCGGGCACGGCACCGAGGCTTCGATTACGCTCGCCAAGATGATCATCGACCGCGCGCCGAAGGGCATGTCGAGGGTCTATTTCGGCCTCTCCGGCTCCGACGCCAACGAGACCAACATCAAGCTGATCTGGTACTACAACAACGTTCTCGGCCGGCCGGAGAAGAAGAAGATCATCTCGCGCTGGCGCGGCTACCACGGCTCCGGCGTCATGACAGGATCGCTGACCGGGCTCGAGCTGTTCCACAACGCCTTCGACCTGCCGCGCGCGCCGATCATGCACACCGAGGCCCCCTATTATTTCCGCCGCGCCGACCGCTCGATGAGCGAGGAGCAGTTTTCGCAATATTGCGCCGACAAGCTCGAGGAGATGATCCTTGCCGAGGGCCCGGACACGGTCGCGGCCTTTATCGGCGAGCCGATCCTCGGCACCGGCGGCATCGTGCCGGCGCCCGCCGGCTATTGGGAAAAGATCCAGGCGGTGCTGAACAAATACGACGTGCTGCTTGTGGCCGACGAGGTGGTGACCGGCTTCGGCCGTCTCGGCACCATGTTCGGCTCCGACCATTACGGCATCAAGCCGGACCTGATCACCATCGCGAAGGGCCTGACGTCTGCCTATGCGCCGCTTTCCGGCGTCATCGTCTCCGACAAGGTCTGGCAGGTGCTGGTCAGGGGTTCCGACAAGCTGGGCTCGCTGGGCCACGGCTGGACCTATTCGGCGCATCCCATCTGCGTCGCCGCGGGCGTCGCCAATCTCGAACTTATCGACGAAATGGATCTGGTCAGGAATGCCGGCGAGACCGGCGCTTATTTCCGCGCCGAGCTGGCCAAGGCCGTCGGCGGCCACAGAAACGTCGGCGAGGTCCGCGGCGACGGCATGCTGGCTGCGGTCGAGTTCGTCAGGGATCGCGACGATCGCGTCTTCTTCGATCCGGCGCTCAAAGTGGGCCCTCAGATCGCCACGACGCTCGCGGCAAGCGGCGTCATCGGCCGCGCCATGCCGCAGGGCGACATCCTCGGCTTCGCGCCGCCGCTTTGCCTGACGCGCGAGGAGGCCGACACCATCGTCGCCAAGACCGCCGACGCCGTGAACAGCGTGTTTGCCAGCCTCTGAAGCAATCCAGGAAAGGTGTGAACGGTTTTCCGTCCGGAGTTGCGTGAAAGCAAAGGAACAGACCGACATGAATGCCATGACCAGGACCGTCCCGGCCACGATGGCCGCCGTGCAACTCACCGGCCACGGCGGCCTGGAAAAACTCGTCTATCGCACCGATGTGAAGGTGCCGCCGCCGGCTGCCGGCGAGGTGCTGGTCAAGGTCAGCGCCTGCGGCATGAACAACACCGATGTCTGGGTGCGCCAGGGCGGCTACGGCACGGAGGAAGACGCGGCCGCCGTGTCGACCTGGCGCCGGCAAGGCAACACGCTGACCTTTCCGCGCATCCAGGGCACCGATACGGTGGGCTCCATCGTCGCCGTCGGTGACTGCGTACCCTCCGAGCGCATCGGCGAACGCGTCATGGTCGACTTCTCCATCTACAACCGTGACGACGATTCGCTTGCCGACATCGACTATATGGGCCACGGCCGTGACGGCGGCTATGCCGAATACCAGGCGCTGCCGGCCGAGAACGCGCATGTCGTCAATACCGATTTGAGCGATGTCGAGCTCGCCACCTTCTGCTGCGCCTATCTCACCGGCGAGCAGATGCTGGAACGTGCAGGCTTGAAGGCCGGCGAACGGGTGCTGGTCACCGGCGCCTCCGGCGGTGTCGGCTCCGGCATCGTGCAGCTGGCGCGGGCGCGGGGCGCCATTCCCTATGCCGTGGTCGGCAAGGGCAAGGAGCAAGCGGTGCTCGACATCGGCGCCGAGAAAGTGGTCACGCGCGGCGTGGCCGACCTGCCTGCCGCCGTCAACGAAGCGACCGCTGGCCAACCCATCGACGTGGTCGCCGACCTTGTCGGCGGCGCCATTTTCAATGATCTGCTGCGCATCCTGCGGCCCGAGGGACGCTACACCACCGCAGGCGCCATCGCGGGGCCGGTGGTGCAGTTGGACCTGCGCACCATGTATCTGAAGCAGCTTCAGCTGCACGGCTCGAGCCAGGGCACCAGGGCCGATTTCCGCCGCATCGTGCGCTACATCGAGGAGAAGAAGATCCGCCCGCTGGTCGGCGGCGTCTACAAGCTGTCGGACTTCCACCGCGCCCAGACCGACTTCATGGCCAAGGATTTCGTCGGCAAGCTGGTGGTGGTGCCGGACGCCATTGCCGACACGAACAAGTAGCGGCCGATGGCGGCGGTCGACGGGTTGACCTTGGCGGTCAGCCCTTGCGCTCCTGAAGGGTGTTGCCGCCATCCACGACGATGACGGCTCCGTTGACATAGCTGGCGCCGTCGGACGCCAAGAACAGCACAGCCGCGGCGACCTCCTCCGGAGTGCCGGCGCGTCCAAGCGGCGTGTTTTGCGCCGCGAGGAGTTCTTCCGGGGTCGAGGCGCCCGTCGCGATCCAGCCCGGCGCCACGGCGTTCACGGTGACGCCGCTGCGGCCGACCTCCAGCGCAAGCGCATGCGTCAGCCCGACCATGCCTGCCTTGGCGGCGGAATAAGCGGCCTCGCCTTCGTTGGAAACGTAAGGGCCGGTGACCGAGGCCATGTTCACCACGCGTCCATGGCCGCGCTCTACCATGCCGGCCAGAAATGCGCGTGTGGCAAGGAATGTGGTCTTCAGGCTGACATCGATGCCGCGGTCCCAGTCGCTTTCGCTGAGATCGAGAAATCGCCGCTGCAGCGCCGGCTGAGCGACCGTTCCCATCCCGGCATTGTTGACGAGGATATCGATCTCGCCGACCTCCGAGCAGAGCCGCTCGACATCCGCTGCACGCGTCAGATCGGCCACCACCGCACGAACGTCGAGCCCCTCCGCCCGCAGCTCTTCAGCGCGCTGCTCGACGCGATGCGACGAGGCGGTGATCGCGACCGCAAGCCCGGCGTCGCCGAGTGCGCGCGCCACCGCGACGCCGATGCCGTCGGCGGCGCCCGCGCCGGTCACCAGCGCCGTGCGGGATTTGCGAAACGTGGTCATGAGCCCTCCAAGGCGATGACGCCAATGCCGCGAGTCAGTATCCGGCGCTGATGCCGAAATCGATCGAAAGCGCGGCCCCGGTGATCGGCGCCGCGCCGGGCTGGCAAAGATAATGGATGAAGGAGGCGATCTCTTCCACGCCGATGAACCGTGCTCTTTCCCCTTGCGGGTAGTGCCCAAGGAGCCGGCGCTTGTAGCCGTCCGGGTCATCTCCGCCATAGGTCCTTGCCTGATACTCGATCATCGGCGTCGCCGTGTCGCCAGGACAGACGGCGTTGACCCTGATGCCGTGCGGCGCAAGCTCCAGGGCGAGAGCCTTGGTCAGCAGCACCAGCCCGCCTTTGGAGGCGCAATAGACCGCCGCGCCGCTGTTGCCGACGATGCCCGCGTCGGAGGCGATATTGATGATAACGCCCTGCGCCGCCGACAGGTGCGGAATGGCGGCCGAGATCAGGAAAAAGGCGCCTTTGAGATTGACATCCAGCACCAGGTCCCATTGCTCTTCGCGGACCTCGCTTGCCGCTCCCTCGAGCCAGACGCCGGCGGCGTTGACGAGAATGTCCAGGCCGCCTCCCCACTCGCGCGCCTTGTCCACAACCTCCCGGCAGGCGGCGACGGAACGGACGTCGAGCGGCAGACCGATCGCGTTCGCACCGGTGGCAGCAATCTTTGACACGGCCTCGTCGAGTTTCGCGCCGGGAAGGTCGGCGAGCACGATCCGCTCGTCGTCAGCCGCCAGGCGCAGCCCCGTCGCAAGACCCATTCCCCCGGCGCCGCCCGCGATCAGGACGGTTCTTCCAGCCATTCGACAACCTCCGCTGTGCGATGAGCGTTGCGGCGAGACACGGTCCGGCATCCGAACCACGTCGGAGAGACATCTCGCATGCGCCAAGCCCGACAATCAATGATCACAGGACCGAAGCCATTCGCTTCGCGATCACCCCAGCTCCAGCGTCGTGATGCCGAAAACCTTCGACGGCGCATTGCCTGGTTTCCCGCCGCGGTACATGCGGGTCGTCGTGAAACCGGGGACCATGCCGACAGCCTGAAGCACGGCGGTAAAGCCGATCTGAGTGGCCGGCACGTCGATATGCAAGGCTTCGCCCGCCGTCCTTCCCGTCAGTTCCACCATCAAAGCCAGAGCTGTTTCCATGTCATCCGCGAACAGCGGACCGACCTTGAAACCTTCGCGGCATCGGCGCGCCACGCCGTAGCCGGCAAGGCCGGTCGAGCCAGTGGACATCATCGCGATCCGGGGCGGCCGCAGCCATTCCCGCAGGAAGGCCTCCCGAGGCGCCGGAAAGCACTGGCGGTCATAGGCCAGGATCTCGGCTGTCTCGGCGGCCTCAACGGACCGGATTTCCCGCCCCCCGGTCAGTCCCGCCGGACGACCGCTGAAGCGGACGGTCTCATAAGCCGGCACGAACCCTTTGTGTTGGTAGTTGGCCCGCTGCTCGGCTACGCCGTCGAGGCCGACAATGCGGTCGCCGAGCCGAGCCATGCCGGCATCCCAGACCGCCTTGCCATGGCCTTCACCGCGCCGATCGGGCCGGCAGATATAGAGGCCGATGAAACCGAACTCCGCGCCATAGGCGACGGCCGAGATGCCGGCCACCATCTCGCCGCCGACGATGGCACCGACAAATCCTTCCGGATCGGCGGCCCTGAGCGCGGTGGCATCGCCGATGCCCGGATTCCATCCCTCCCCCGCCGCCCACTCGACGAGCGTTTCCACCTCGCTGGCGGTCAGCGTCCGGATCGTTCTCGGCATGGCTTCACTCGGCGGCGGCCTAGAGGCAACGGATTTCAAGCCTCCAGGATAGGTCGCCGCCAGCAGGTTGCAAAGACCGGTTTTGGACGTTGCCGACCTGTCCACTCACGAAGCCCAAGCGTCGATGCTACTTCGCCGATTCGGCGAAGAGGCCGCCCATTGAACGCTAGACCGTCGAGCGGATTATTATCCGGGTTTTTCGAATCGATGCAAAGGGTTAGCAAGAACGCGCCGAAACATCAGCTGTTGTTCCAATGGGTAACTGGACACGACCGTGGAAGGCGGGGAATCTTCTTTGGTCGTTGCTTCGAATTGAATGGAGTGCCGCAGGAAATGCCCTTGAGCGCCGAAGAAATCGCCAGTCATCCGGCAGCTCTGCGCGGTGTCAAGGAGCAGTCGCGCGCGCTCATCCATATCTACGAAACCAGCCCGCGCCTTGCCGCCGTTTTTGCCACCCAGCAGCGCTGGCTGCTCGGCCATGTCGGACTTGCGCTGCATTTCAGGCGCGACCCCGATGACCGCCGCACCGAAATGACCGTAGCGCGTTTCATCGAGGTCGTGCGCCGCAACTCAGTCGCCAGCCGCAACACCGCCGAAGCGTTCGTCAAGGAAATGCTCCATTACAACGTCGCCGAATACATTTCATCGCGTGGCGATGGCCGGACTCATCCCTTGCGGGTGACCGCGGCCACAATCGAGACCTTTACCGGCTGGATACATGCCCATTTGCGAACGCTCGACCGCATCGATGGCGGAGCCCGGCTGACGACTTTCCTTGAACACCCCGATATGCTGGCCAAGCTGCAGCCATTGATCTGCGACGGATTGCTTGCATCCATTCCGGTGCGGGAACCCCAGCAAACCTTCTCGTTGTTCATCTGGCTCAACAACGGCGGCATCGTCATGGACTGGCTGATGTCGGGTATCGATCCGGAGGACGCCAGCCTCGAGAAGATTCCGACCGGCGTCATTTCGATCAGCGAATTCGCGCATTGGCTGAAACTGTCGCGCACGCATCTGGCGCGCAAGCTCCGCGACGCCGAGGCGCTCGGCAGCATCGGCTGGGTCGGGCAGCGCGGACATTCCGTCATGTGGGTGTCGCGGCAGTTCTTCGACGAGTATATGGCCGTTCAGGCAGCCAAGCTCGCGATCGTCGACGCAGCCTTCGAGGCGTGTTTTTCCGGCGCGAGCGAAGGCTGAGCGCCGCGGCGCCTGCTCCGAGCTTGCCGTGACGGCGCGCAAAGAGACGCGCCGTTGAGCCGCTTCGACCATGACGCGGCGCTCAGAGCAATTCCAGGAAAGTGTGAAACGGTCTTCCGTCCGGAATTGTCAAATCAAAGAGATAGGGCGATTTGCCGTTTCCGTGAAACGGTGAACCGCTCTATGTCCTCAGTCGATGTCGAACGACACGCCTTGCGCCAAAGGCAGCGCCTTGGAGAAGTTCACCGTGTTGGTGGCGCGCCGCATATAGGCCTTCCAGGCGTCCGAGCCGCTCTCGCGGCCGCCGCCGGTTTCCTTCTCTCCGCCGAATGCGCCGCCGATCTCGGCGCCCGACGTGCCGATATTGACATTGGCGATGCCGCAGTCCGAACCGTCGACGCCGAGAAAGCGCTCCGATTCCTGCAGGTCGCGGGTGAAGATCGAGGACGACAGGCCGGCGCCGACCGCGTTGTGCAGGTCGAGCGCCTCGTCGAAATCGGCATATTTCATCACATAGAGGATCGGCGCGAAGGTTTCTTCCGTCACCGGCGAAACCTGCTTCGGCATTTCGACGAGCGCCGGATGCACATAGTAAGCATCGGGATGGCCGTTCTCGAACCGCTTGCCCCCGGTCACCTTGCCGCCATGTGCTTCCGCTTCTTTCAATGCCTTCTGCATATTGTCGAAGGCGGCCTGGTCGATCAGCGGACCGACCAGCGCCGAGGTCTCCAGCGGATTGCCGACCGAAACGCTCTGATAGGCCTTCTTCAAGCGCGGCAGCAGCGCGTCATAGACACTCTCATGCACGAACAAACGCCTGAGCGTCGTGCAGCGCTGGCCGGCGGTGCCCATGGCGCCGAACGCAATGGCGCGCAGCGCCATGTCGAGATCGGCGCTCGGGCAGACGATGCCGGCATTGTTGCCGCCGAGCTCGAGCACCGCGCGTGCAAAACGCTTGGCCAGCCGCGGACCGACCTCGCGGCCCATGCGGGTCGAGCCCGTGGCCGAGACCAGCGGCACCTTCGGATGGTCGACCAGCACCTCGCCGACGGCGCGGTCGCCGATCAGCACCTGGAGCAGGCCTTCCGGCGCATCGGCGAAACGCCTGGCGGCGCGCTCGAAGATCGCCTCGCAGGCAAGCGCCGTCAGCGGCGTCTTTTCCGACGGCTTCCACACCACCGCGTCACCGCACACGAGTGCAAGTGCCGCGTTCCACGACCACACCGCGACGGGGAAGTTGAAGGCCGAGATCACGCCGACGACGCCGAGCGGATGCCAGGTTTCCATCATGCGGTGTCCAGGGCGCTCGGTGGCGATGGTCAGGCCGTAGAGCTGGCGGGAAAGACCGACCGCGAAATCGCAGATGTCGATCATCTCCTGTACTTCGCCGAGACCCTCGGACGGGATCTTGCCGACCTCGATCGACACCAGCCGGCCGAGCTCCGCCTTGTGAGCACGCAACTCCTCGCCGAGCAGGCGCACCAGTTCGCCCCGCTTCGGCCCCGGCACCAGCCGCCAGGCCTGGAAGGCATTGTGCGCGGCATCGATAGCCTTGCCAGCATCGACCGCCGAGATCGACTTCAGTGCCGCGATCTGCTCGCCCGTCACCGGGCTGCGCACGATGAGGTCGCCGCCGGAAAGCGTATCCTTGGCGACGCCAAGTTTCTCCAGAAGTGAGGCCGTTTCCTTCGCAATCGTCATGTTTGTTCCTTTTCAGATCTCGCCTTGGATATGGCGAGCGTCGAAGCCTTGCGCCACGTCTTGTCGCCGCCCTGAGGCACGACGGCGCTTTCATGGCGTGGCATTACTCGTTTCAGGGAAAAACCGCCACCCCGGGATGGTCCAACCCCGGCGCGCAAAATTGGGCCAGCAGTGAAAGTGGGATCAGCGCGCCTTCTTGGCCTGCGACGTCTCGGTGCTTTCCTTGATCAGCCGGTCGATATGCATGCGGATATGAGCGGCTTCGGCGGCGGTATTGGCTAAAGCGATCGCGCGGTCGAAGGCCACGCGCGCCTCCTCGCTGCGGCCAAGCTGCATCAGCAGGCCGCCCTTCAGGCCGAAGAAGTGGAAATAGCCTGCCAGCCGATCTTCCAGCGGCTCGATCATTGCCAGCGCCGATTCGGGGCCGCGCACCTTGCTTACCGCGACAGCGCGGTTCAGCGTCACTACCGGCGACGGCTGCATCTGCTCGAGCAAGCCGTAGAGCAGGTCGATCTCGGTCCAGTCCGTATCCTCGGGTGTTGCCGCCCGCGCATGCAATGCCGCGATCGCCGCTTGCACCTGGTATGGGCCAGGCTTGCGATGACGCAGCGCCTTGTCGACCAGGGCAAGGCCCTCGTCGATCATCTTGCGGCTCCAGAGCGACCGGTCCTGATCCTCGAGCAGCACGATCTCGCCATGCGCGTCGAAGCGCGCCGGCGCGCGCGCATGCTGGAGAAGCAGCAGCGCCGTCAGCCCCATGATCTCCGGTTCCTGCTGAAACAGCCTGAGCAGCAGCCGGGCGAGCCGGATCGCCTCCTCGCAGAGCGGCGCGCGGGCCGGCGCCTCGCCGCCATTGGTCGAATAGCCCTCGTTGAAGATCAGATAGATCATGGCCGCGACCGCCGCCAAGCGCTCGGAACGCTCGACCGCGCCTGGCGTCTCGAACGGCACGCCGGCATCGGCGATGCGCGCCTTGGCCCGGGTGATGCGCTGCTCCATGGCGCTCTCGCCGACGAGAAAGGCCCGCGCGATCTGCTTGACGGTCAGGCCGGAGACGATGCGCAGCGCGACCGCGATCTGCTGCGTCGCCGGCAGGTCCGGATGGCAGCAGATGAACAGGAGCCGCAGGATGTCATCGCGATAATGCGCGCCGTCGAGCCGCTCGGCCATATCGCCTTCGGCATCCTCGAGATCGGAGATCTGGTCCTCTTCCGGCATCGGCGCCTGCTTGGCGCGCTTGCGCACCGCGTCGATGCCGCTGTTGCGGCCGACGAAGATCAGCCAGGCCGCCGGATCGCGCGGCGGGCCGTTTTTCGGCCAGTTCTTCAGCGCCCTCAGGCACGCATCCTGGAAAGCTTCTTCCGCGGCGTCGAGGTCCCGGAAATAGCGCAGCAGCGCGCCCATCGCCTGCGGACGGGCGGTGCTGATCGCGTTGCTGATCCAGGCAAGCTCGGTCATGCGGGAACCTTTGTCGGATTGAAGACCGAGATCGGCCTGATCTCGTAGGAACCACCGCTCGGATTGACCTCGGAGAGTTCGCGGGCGAACTCGACGGCTTCGTCCAGGTGATTGCATTCGAGCGTGTAGAAGCCGAGGAACTGCTCCTTGGTCTCGGCGAACGGGCCGTCGAGCACCACCGATTCGCCCTTGACCTTGCGGAGCGTCGTCGCGGCTGTGGTCGGCAGCAGGCGCGCCACCGGCCCCAGCCGGCCTGCCCTGGCGTATTTGTCCTGTACGTTGAGGAGCTTTGCCATGACCTCCTCGTCCTGTTCCTTGCTCCAGGAGCAGACGACGTCTTCGGAGGCATAGCAGAGGATGGCATAAAGCATGGCGCGTCCTTTCCGTATCAAAGGACGCAACAGTAGGACCCTTCCCGACACAAGGTCGACAAAAAAGTTGTAGGGCTATCGAGGGTTTACGCTATCCTCCTGGTGGTCAGGCTTCGCGCGCCTGCAGCCATCTCAGCACCAGCGTCTCCTCCTCGTCGAGGCCCGGTATAAGGCGCTTTCGTTTGTTGGCTTCGGCTATTTCGCCGAGCAGCTTCCCTTCGGCCCACGCCTCGAATACGAGCGGATGGATATAGCACCGGCGGCAGACGGCTCGCGTATTGCCGAGTCGTTCGGCGACCTTGTCGACGACACTGTTCATCACGCGGTTTTTCTGGGTGATGCTCTCGGGCAACTCCGCCTGCGCGAACAGGGATGCCGCATGGATGGTGCCGCCCCAGGTGCGAAAATGCTTGGAGCTGAACTCCGGGCCAGATGCCTCGCGAATATAGCGGTTGACGTCCTCCGACCGCAGCGGCCGGCGTGTTCCCTCGTCATCAAGATACTGAAACAGCTTCTGGCCAGGCAGGTCCTGCGCGCCGCGCACGATCTTGGCGATGCGTCGGTCGACGAGCTTCAGCTTCCATTCCTTGCCGGACTTGCCCATGAAGGAGAAGCGCAGGCTGGAACCGGTGATTTCGACATGGCGGTCGCGCAGCGTGGTCAGGCCGAAACTCTTGTTGTCGCGGGCATAGGCGGCATTGCCGACACGGATCATGGTGTTGTCGAGCAGCCAGACGACAGAGGCGACAACGCGCTCCAGTGGCAGTCCATGACGGCGCAGATCGGCATCGACCTGGCGCCTCAAGGAGGGCAGGCTTTCCGCGAAAGCAACGAGGCTGGAGTATTTGACGCCGTCCCGTTCCTCGGTCCACTGCGGATGATAGCGGTACTGCTTGCGTCCGCGCTGATCCCGGCCGGTCGCCTGGATATGGCCGTTCGGGTCGGGCGAGATCCATACATCCGTCCACGCCGGCGGAATGACGATCGCCTTGATACGGTCGAGCGTCGCCGCGGTGACCGCACTCCCGTTCGGGCCGACATAGGAAAATCCCTTGCCTTTTCTCAGGCGCCGGATGCCCGGATCGGCATCGCTGACATAGCTGAGCGCGGCGCGCTCGGCGGAACTCTGCGCGCCGTTCCCTTGTATTTCCAGACCACCCGCCAGGCGGCCGAAGGACGATTGTGCTCGTTGCAGCATGGTAACTCCACGGAACTGGTCCGTAGATAAGCCGCGCGACAGCGGCTGGTTCCGCCGTCCCCAGAGGGCGTCCTTCAGCTCCGCCGGTCGGCGGACACCTCAGCCATCCAAAGCCTGCCGTCGTCGACATGGGTGGGAAAGTAGTCTCGCCCGGCCGGTATCGCTTCCAGAACCGCTCCCGACTCGTCCGTCAGATAGTCGTAGCCGATCTGCTGCAAACGTTGCTCCGGATCGAGATGATTGTAGAGGTCGCGACGTGCCACGCGCCGTTTCGGCTCGATCATCTTCAAATGATAAAGATTAAGGCCGCTGTCCCGAAGCTTGAAGCGCAGATCTTCGGGGAACCAGGCCTCATGCAGCCCTTGCGAGCGGCTCAGATCCGGGTGATAGGCGGGGAAAAGCCTGTGCTGCATCTTTTGGCCCCAGACGCCGTCGATGCGATAGCTTGCCGGCGTATACATCTCCCTTAGTCGAAATCCCCAGGCATTGCGCCTGGACCCGCTGGTCAGTTGGCCGATCCGGCTGGCCACGGCATCTTCCAGCCTTTCGTCCGGATCGATTGCCAAAAGCCAATCGGCACCCGCCTCATAAGCCGCGGCAACGAGCGCGCGCCGCCTCTGCGGTTCATTGCTGAAGACCGCATCCGCCGCCCGATCGTCATAGGCGATCCAGCCATCGACGATTGCGTCGAGATTGGCGAGGAGGTCTGGCACAAGATGCGCGTCGTAGCGATAGCTGAAAATGGCGACGATCCTTTGCCGCGACCAAAGCCATCGACCGCGCCGCCGGCGCGGCTGCTTCATCTCCATGGTGATCATGGCCGCGTGCCTGTCCTATCGCCATGCGTTACGCCGACGGCTGCCCCCAGAGATTTTGCGAACAATGCCGCCCATACGATCGGCAGCGATAACATCGCGAAACGTCTATCCTCTTCGGCCAGGCCTTCTTTTGCGAACTTGCCGACATTGCGCCGGTCCCGAAACACCCCTTTGAAAATCCGCAATGGCTTTCGGTGCCCAACGGATTTGAGGTAGGTCCCATATCGGTATCCGCGCAGATACTGGTCGACAATCACTCGGATCAGCCGTGTCTCGTTGCGATGGACGGTAAGCACCGCCGGCTCCCATAGCGGCACTATCGCCTTCGGCAGCCTTTCCAGGAATTCCGTGTCTTCTCCCGTCGCCATTTGTTCGTCGAATAGCCCATACCGATCGAACAATTTTCGGTCGAAAGAAACACCGTAGCGAAGTGCCTTATGAGCGGGAAGACCTGGCAGGCGCCGCATATAGGTAACGAGATGGGCCGCGCACGCGACCAGATTGCGCGGATGACTGTTGGCGATGGCGCTTGCCACGGCCGCGACGCCTTCCCGGTGATGGCGCAGCCGGACCTCTGCCCATCGCGGGCATGCCAGGCAATCATCCGCGAGAAAGGCGATGAAAGGAGCTTTCGTCGCCGCTATGCCGCGATTTCTCGCGGCCCCGGCAAAGAGCCTTTCTTCGCACTCGATGACTGGCACGTCGAGTCCGGCATTGGCCAGAAGCGCCTGGGCATTCCCGCCGCCGGAATTCACGACCACCACCTCGAGCGGGATGTTCTGGCCGAGCACCGACCTGACCGCCGCGACCAGATCGGTCGGAGCCCGAAAACCTATCACCACGACTGCAAGTTCCGGCCCGTCGGCCATCAGGCACTTTGCAGCTGGACGCGATGGGCTGGGAACCGGCGCCGCGCCGCGATTTTGAGCCGGTAGCGCATGCAGCGCCAGATGTCGGTGGAAACCTTGGGCGCCGCTTCGGCAACCGCCAGGAATTTTGCCGCCGTTTCGAGATCGCCGCGAGCGTAGTGTACGCGGGCGATCTTGAGCGCCACAAGCCCTTCCCTCGCTTTCAACGACGATTTCGCAATGCCGCAGTCGGCGAGTTCGCGCAGCGCCAGGCGCCATTCGAGGAAGCGTCGCGCAGGCTTTATCGCGAAGCGGTCATCCGAACGGTCCGACGATACGAAGTAGATCATGATCGGTTGCCTCACGACCGCGAGCGATGCCTTGCTCATAACCCGCGCCCAAAACAATGTGTCCTCGTCGTAGGCAAGACCGGTCGGGAAGCGCGTGTCGCCGACCGTATGCCGCGACACCAGCGCGCTGCCGACGGCAATCGACCGTATCCTGCCATCCACATAGGCGGAGGCATTGGCGAGTCCGGCAGTCATGTAGCCGGCCGGCGTTTTGAACTGTCGGTCCCGGCCATCGGTCCGCCGGCGGTAGGCGCCGACCACCATATCGGCGCCTGGCTTGGCCCTGGCCTTGGACAGCAGCGTCCGCAACCCGCCCTCGATATGCAGATCGTCGGCGTCGATCATATAGATCCAGGGGAAGCGCGCCTCGGCCAGCGCAAGATTGCGGGAGCCGCCCGCGTCTCGACAATTGGACCGGATGATCCGGAACGGCAGCGCCAGCCGCGAGGCTGCGTCCGCGGCCACGGCCGCCGTGTTGTCCGTCGAGGAATCGTCGACCAGTATCACTTCGCCGATGATCTCGGCTTCCGAGCGCAAGGTTGCCAACGTGTCTGCAACGGTTGCCGACGCGTTGTGTGCTGGAATGATGATGCTGACCGATGTCAACAATTGAACTCCGCGCAAGTGCCCGGCAGGCCGGTCCACGGTCCGGCGGCAAGATAGCGGCGGGATCGCGATTTGAGAAGCAGCCGCATCACCGATCGTGCGCCTTCAGGCAGCGACCGGGATGACATCGACCGCCTGCTCGCCGATCTGCTCGCCGGTGATTTTCAGGACGCCGACAATCGGCGCCACGTCGGAATAGTCGCGGCCGTATCCCACCGTGATATGGTCGTTGCTCGCCCGCATGCCGTTGGTCGGATCGAATTCCTGCCAGCCGGCATCGCGCCCGCACCAGGCCTTGACCCATGCATGCATGGCGTCGGCGCCTTCGAGCCTCGGCTTACCCTTGGGCGGGATCGTGCGCAGGAAGCCGCTGACATAGCCGGCGGGGATACCAAGCCCGCGCAGCCCGGCGATCATGATGTGCGAGAAATCCTGGCAAACCCCACGCTGAAGCGCAAAGGCATCGCTGGCGCGCGTCTGCACCGTGGTTGCCTTGCCGTCATAGGTGAAATCGCGGTGGATCCGATTGCAGAGATCGACCGCCGTGGCGATCGCCGAACCGGCGAGGCTTTCCCGCGCATATGCCGTGATTACCGGATCGATGCCGGCGTGGTCGCTGGCGGCGAGGAAGTGATGCGGCGCCTCGGCGGACAGCGAACGCACCGCGTCGAGTTCCGCCCTCAAGCCGTGAATGTCGGGCGAGACGTCGAGGCCGGCTTCCGGCCGCGACACCGACACACGGGCGCTCATCCTGACGTGGAGCTCCTCATGCGCGTCGCGAACGGCGATCGCAGTGACGTTGTTGCCGAAGAAATCGGAAAAATCCGCGCGCTCGGCCGGATTCGGCTGGAACGACAGCGAGGCGGCGATAACCCGCTGCACGCCGGCGATCGTCTGCGGCAGCACGCGCACCTGGTGCCTGCCGCCGCCGGCTGCAGCCGCATAGCCGTAATGAAGATGAAGCCTGACGTCGTAGAGCATTTATCCGAAATAGGCCTTGGCGAGACTGTTGTAGAGATCGCCGATCTGAATGGCGAGATCGTCCAGCACCTTCGCGGTCATGTCCTGAGGCTCCATCACGGCGAGCGCCGTGTTGAGCTGCAGGATTTCTTTCGCCGCGGGCGACATATGTCCCTCGCCCCCGACGGAAGGCAGCATGCCGATCTCGGCCTTGAGCCGCTCGAACTGGAACAGGATCGAGCGCGGGTTGAGCGGATCGAGCGCCAAGAGGTCTATAGCCGTGCGCCGGCCTGACTGAACCGGATATTGCCGGCGGTGGGTCATGACGCTGTCGCCGATCTCCAGCATCATGTCGAGTGCGCCGTCGGGCGCGTCTGCCTTTGTCAGCCTGGCTAGCGTGCGCGCGATCTGGATGCCACGTTCCAGTCGGCGGCCGATCTCCAGGAAGCGCCAACCGGTGAAGCGGTACATGTTCTCGTGCAGCAGCCCCGAGAAGCCCGCAAGCTTTCGCAGCATCACGGTCATCGCCCGCGTCGCGTCGTCGCCCGGCGCGACCGTCTCCGCGAATTTGTGGATGGTCTTCGACAGATCCTTCAGCGCCAGCCAGCCATCCGGCGAGAAGCGGTCGCGGATCTGGCCGGCGCTGTAGACGGCGCTGTCCAATGTGCCGATCAATCCAAGCGGGATCGCGGTTTCGACCTCGATGCCGAACGGTTCGAGATAGTCTCTGATGTCGGCGAGCAGCGGCATCTCGGGGTCGGATGTCTCCGCCAGCCTGACGTGATAAGCGCGCAGCACCCGCACCGTGTCTTCCGAGCGCTCGATATAGCGGCCAAGCCAGGTCAGGTTTTCCGCGGCGCGGCTCGGCAGGCTGCCGGGCATGGTGCGGGTGAAGCCGTCGGTCTCCTGCGGCAGCAACGTCTCCCGCTCGACAGGCCTGTCGCTGACCACCCAGACATCCGCCGCCTGACCGCCGCGCTGCATGGCCATCGCGGTCGGGTCGAGCGAGAAGCCGACGCGTGCAAAGCCGCCGGGCATCACCGTCCAGCCTTCGTGTGTTCGCGCCAGGTAGACGCGCAGACTGGCGGGCCGCGGCTCCAAGCGGCCGCCGGCAAAGACCGGCGTAGTCGAGAGCGTGACCGCCTCCTGGCCGACGAAGCCAACCCCGTCGGCTTCGATCCGCGCGATAAGATCCGCCCGCTCTCCGGCCGAAAGCGCCGAACCGAGCCTGGTCGCGCCATCGTCCTCGAAGGCAAGCCGTGTCGACAGCGCCGGGCCGACCACCATGCGGTCAATATTGGCCAGCACATGGTCGCGTTCGGCCTGCTGTCCGCACCACCAGGTCGCAATGTTCGGCAGCTTGAGTTCCTCGCCATGCAATTCCCGCGCGATCCGCGGCAGGAAAGAAAGCAGCGCCCGCGTTTCCGCCAAGCCGGAACCGAGCCCGTTGACGGCCGAGACGGTGCCGCGCCGGATCGCCTCGACCAGCCCCGGCGTGCCGATCTGCGAGTCCGGTTTGAGCTCCAGCGGATCGGCGAAAGCGGCATCGAGCCGCCGCCACAAAACGCCGATCGGCATCAGGCCCGAAACCGTGCGCACCATCAGCCGGCCGCCGGACACCGTCAGGTCCTCGCCTTCGAGCAGCATAATGCCGAGATAACGCGCGATATAGGCGTGCTCGTAATAGGTCTCGTTGAGCGGTCCGGGCGTCAGGATGGCGACGCGGCCGCCGGAATCCTTCGCCATGCCGTTCAGCGCATCACGGAAGCGGCGGAAGAAGCCGGCCAGGCGATGCACATGCAGCTCGCCATAGATGTCAGACAAGGCGCGCGTGGTGGCAACGCGGTTCTCCAGCGCAAAGCCGGCGCCCGACGGCGCCTGCGTGCGGTCGCCCAGAACCCACCAGCGGCCGTCGGGGCCGCGGCCGAGCTCGAAGGCGACCATGTGCAGGAAATGGCCGCTGGCCGGACGGACGCCGACCACCGGGCGCAGATATTCCGGGCTCGCCGCAATCAGCCCCGCCGGCAGGATTCCCTTCTCGATCAGCCGGTTCGGCCCGTAAATGTCGGCCAGCATCGCCTCGAACAGGTCGGCGCGCTGGACGAGGCCGGCGCTGATCTCGGCCCATTCCTTCTCGTCGATCAGCAGCGGGACATGCGCCAGCGGCCATTCGCGCTCGTTGGCGCCGGCTTTGTCGTAGACGCGGTAGTAGACGCCGGCATCGCGCAGATATTGGTCGGCGCGGGCAAAGCGCTGTCCGAGCGCCTCAGCCCCCAGATCGTCCAGCGCTCCGATGAAGGACCGCCAGGCCGGGCGCGGATTGCCCGACGCGTCGACCATCTCGTCGACGACGCCTTCGATCGGCCGGTAATGCTCCAACAGGCTCTGCGCCCGCGGCCTGCCGCCCGCCCGTTTCTGATTCCCCTTGGCCATGCTCGATCAGAATCTCGCCGGTCGCCTGAGGTCAAGGGTCATGGGAAACTCTTCAGAACCTTGTTCTTCACGCAGCACATAGGCACCCGGCGTATGGCCGCGCGGCTCGAAGCGGGCCAGCCGCCGCGCCTCCGCCTCGTTGCCGTTGACCGGGAAGGTCTCGTAGTTGCGGCCGCCCGGATGCGCGACATGATAGACGCAGCCCCCCAACGAGCGGCCCGACCAGCGGTCGTAGATGTCGAACACCAGGGGCGTGTTGACCGGCAGGGCCGGATGCAGGCCGGAGGCCGGCTGCCAAGCCTTGAAGCGCACGCCTGCCACCGCGACCTCTCTGCTGTCGGTCGCCTTCATCGGCACGATGCGGCCGTTGCAGACGACCGCGTGACGCTCCGGATTGAGGCCTTGCGTCCTCACCTGCAGCCGCTCGATGGACGAATCGACGAAGCGGACGGTGCCTCCGATCGCGCCTTGCTCGCCCATCACATGCCAGGGCTCGAGCGCCTGCCTGAGCTCCAGCTTGACGCCGCCATGCTGCACCTCGCCGCAGAACGGGAAGCGAAATTCGAGTTGGGCTGCGAACCATTCCGGGCGGAAGTCGAAGCCGTTGAGCTTCAGATCTTCCAGCACGTCGAGGAAATCCGCCCAGACATAATGCGGCAGCATGAAACGGTCATGCAGCGACGTGCCCCAGCGCGCGAAGCGGCCGTCGAGCGGGTTCTTCCAAGCCCGCGCGATGATAGCGCGGACCAGCAATTGCTGGGCGAGCGACATCCGGGCATTGGGTGGCATTTCGAAGCCGCGGAACTCGACCAAACCGAGCCGTCCCGTCGGACCGTCCGGCGAGAACAATTTGTCGATGCAGATTTCCGAACGGTGCGTGTTGCCGGTCACGTCGGTCAAGAGATTGCGGAACAGCCGGTCGACCAGCCACGGCAACGGCGCCTCGCCCTTGTCGGGATGCGGCACCTGGGCCAGCGCGATCTCGAGTTCATAGAGGGAATCATGCCGTGCCTCGTCGATGCGCGGCGCCTGGCTGGTGGGGCCGATGAACAGGCCGGAAAACAGATAGGAGAGCGATGGGTGCCGCTGCCATTGCAGCACCAGGCTCTTCAACAGGTCCGGCCGGCGCAGGAACGGACTATCGTTGGGCGTCGCGCCGCCGACAACGACATGATTGCCGCCGCCCGTGCCGGTGTGACGGCCGTCGATCATGAACTTGTCGGTGCCGAGCCGCGACTGCCTGGCTTCCTCATAGATCGCCGCGGTCGTCGCGACGCATTCCCGCCAGTCGGCGGCCGGGTGGATGTTTACCTCGATGACGCCGGGATCGGGCGCCACGCGGATGACGTTGAGGCGCGGGTCGTGCGGCGGCCCATAACCCTCGATATGCACCGGCAGGCCGATCGCCTTGGCCGCGTTCTCGGCCGCCGCCACCAGCTCAAGATAGTCCTCAAGCGCCTCGACCGGCGGCATGAACACGCAGAGCCGCCCGTCACGAGGCTCGACGGTGAGCGCCGTGCGCACCGCACCGCCGATCTCGGTGATCTCCTGCTCGACGCGGTCCTGCTGGCCCGTTGTCGCGGTGAAGGACGCTGCCAGCTGGCGGCGCGCCATTTCGTCGGGGCCCTCAAGTTCTGCTGGGGCAGGTTCCGGCAAGAGAGCGTCGCGCGCCGGCAGCGTAGCGCGCGGCAGCGACGGATCGACCGGCACGATATAGGGGTATTGCCCCGGCGGCACGTAAGGCAGCGCGCCGAGCGGCAGCCGATAACCGACCGGGGAATCGCCCGGCACCAGGAACAGCCGGCCGCGCCGCGTCTTCCACTTTTCCGAACGCCAGCGCTGCCCGGCGGCCTGGCTGTTCCAGCGCTGCACCGGCAGCACATAGCCTGACGGCTTGGTCAGGCCGCGCTCGAACACACGTGCCATGCGGCTGCGCTCTTCCGGATCCTCCAGCTTCGAGTTAGACGGGTCGACATTATCCGGCAGCTTGCCTTCCTTGAGCAGCCATTCGGCCGGATCCTCATAGGCCTCGCCGACCATCGCCTTGTCGATGCCGAGCTCGGCGGCGATCGCCGTGAGCAAGCTTGCGGCCTGCTCAGGCCCGACAGAGACGGTGCTCGTTTCGCGCGCGATCAGCGACGGGTCGCGCCAGACCGGCTCGCCATCGGTGCGCCAAAAGAGCGAGAAGGTCCAGCGCGGCAGGCTCTCGCCCGGATACCACTTGCCTTGCCCGTAGTGGAGGAAACCGCCCGGCGCGAAGCGCTCGCGCAGCCGCCGGACCAGCTGATCCGCCTTGTCGCGCTTGGTCGGCCCGACGGCCGCCGTGTTCCATTCGGCAGCCTCGAAATCGTCGATCGACACGAAGGTCGGCTCGCCGCCCATGGTGAGCCGCACATCCTGTTCCCGCAAAACCGCGTCGACCTTGTTGCCCAAGGCGTCGAGCGCCTCCCAGCTTTCATCCGAGAACGGCTTGGTGATGCGCGGATGCTCGGCGATGCGCTGGACGCGCATGTCGAAGCCGAAATCGACATTGGCGAAGCTCGCCATGCCGGAGATCGGCGCGGCATTGCGGAAGTGCGGCGTCGCCGCCAGAGGCACATGGCTTTCGCCGGTGAGCAAACCGGAAGTCGGGTCGAAACCGATCCAGCCGGCGCCCGGAATATAGACTTCGCACCAGGCGTGCAGGTCGGTGAAATCGACCGAGGTTCCAGGCGGTCCGTCCAACGAGACGAGGTCCGGCTTCAACTGGATCAGGTAACCGGAGACAAAACGCGCTGCGATGCCGAGGTTGCGCAGGATCTGCACCAGCAGCCAGCTTGAATCCCGGCACGAGCCTTTGCCGGCGGCCAGCGTCTCCTCCGGCGAATAGACGCCGGTCTCCATGCGCACGATATAAGCGATTTCGCGCTGCAGCCGCGCGTTGAGGCCGACCAGGAAGTTGACCGTGTTTGTCGGACTGCGGTCGATGGTTTTCAGGAAGGCCGACAGCAACGGGCCGGCCGGCTCGGGCGTGCGGTATATGGCGAGGTCTTGCCTGATCTCTTCCGGGTACTCGAACGGGAAATTCTCGGCTGATTCCTCGACGAAGAAATCGAACGGATTATAGACCGTCATATCGGCGACGAGATCGACTTGGATCTTCAGTTCCGTCACCGGCTCCGGGAAGACGAAGCGGGCGAGGAAGTTGCCGTACGGGTCCTGCTGCAGGTTGACGAAATGGTTCTTCGGCTCGACCTTCAGCGAATGGCTGAGCACCTTGGTGCGCGAATGCGGCGCCGGCTGCAGCCTGATCACCTGAGGGCCGAGAACGACCGGCCGGTCGTATTTGTAATGGGTCAGGTGGTGGACGGCTGCCAGAATTGCCATGGTGCCCCGGGGAACGACGTTTCAATCGCCGAACCCTGACATAAGTGCTGGGCATTCTCCAAGCAGAGATGTTGCGCTGCACCTAATTTAAGCAGCGTTGCCGGCTTAGAAAAACGCCTGAAGCCCCGTCTGCGCCCTACCCAGTATCAGCGCATGCACGTCATGCGTGCCCTCATAGGTGTTGACCGTCTCCAGGTTCTGGGCATGACGCATCACGTGATAGCCGATCTGGATGCCGTTGCCGCCATGCATGTCGCGAGCCTGGCGGGCGATGTCGAGCGCCTTGCCGCAATTGTTGCGCTTGACGATCGAAATCATCTCCGGCGCCATCTTGCCTTCGTCCATCAGCCGGCCGACGCGCAGCGAACCCTGCAGGCCGAGCGCGATCTCGGTCTGCATGTCGGCGAGCTTCTTCTGGAAGAGCTGCGTGCCGGCGAGCGGCTTGCCGAACTGCTTGCGGTCGAGGCCGTACTGCCGCGCGCGGTGCCAGCAATCCTCGGCCGCGCCCATGGCGCCCCACGAGATGCCGTAGCGCGCGCGGTTGAGACAGCCGAAGGGTCCCTTCAGGCCCGAGACATTGGGCAGCAGCGCCTCCTCGCCGACCTCGACGCCTTCCATCACAACCTCGCCGGTGATTGAGGCTCGCAGCGAAAGCTTGCCGCCGATCTTCGGCGCCGACAGCCCCTTCAGGCCCTTTTCCAGCACGAAGCCGCGGATCTGGTTGTCATGCGCGGCCGACTTTGCCCAGACGACGAAGACGTCGGCGATCGGCGCGTTGGAAATCCACATCTTGGAGCCGGAAAGCCTGTAGCCGTTCGCCGTCTTCTCGGCCCGTGTCTTCATGCCGCCCGGATCGGAGCCGGCATCCGGCTCGGTGAGGCCGAAGCAGCCGATCCATTCGCCGGAGGCGAGCTTCGGCAGGTACTTCTTGCGCTGCTCTTCCGAGCCGTAGGCATGGATCGGATACATGACCAGCGACGACTGCACGCTCATCATCGAGCGATAGCCGGAATCGATGCGTTCGACTTCGCGCGCCACCAGCCCGTAGGTGACGTAGTTGGCGCCGAGCCCGCCATATTCCTCCGGAATGGTGATGCCGAGCAGGCCCGCCTCGCCCATCTCGCGGAAGATTGAGGGATCGGTTTTCTCATCGGCATAGGCTTCCTCGATGCGGGGCGCCAGCTTGTCGGCGGCGAACGCCGCTGCGCCGTCGCGCACCATCCGCTCGTCTTCGGAAAGCTGGTCCTCGATCAGGAAGGGATCGTTCCAGACGAAGGCGTTCTTCTCGGCGGCCATGAGGTGGGTCTCCCGGTAAAATCTTGGATGGCCCGGCTTATCCGCCTCCATCTGGAAAAAATCAAACGAAATTGCATCAAGCATCAATGAGCGATAGTAATAGATCATGAACGTCCAGCGTCGCCTCTTGCCAAACATCAGCGCGCTTGCCGCCTTCGAGGCGGTGGCGCGTCTCGGCTCCTTCACCGCCGCGGCCCGCGAGCTCGATCTCACGCAAGGTGCCGTCAGCCGGCAGATCAATCTGCTGGAAGAGCAGTTCGGGCGCCGGCTTTTCGAACGCGACAGCCGCAATGTCAGGCTGTCCACGGCGGGCGAAATCTATGCCGGCGCGGTGCGCTCAGCACTTGCGCAATTGCGCGATGCGGCGCTTGGATTGATGAGCAATCGGCATAGCGGTGTTCTCAACCTTGCCATCCTGCCGACCTTCGGCACGCGCTGGCTGATGCCGCTCATTCCAGATTTCGTCGCCCGTCATCCGGACATCACGATCAATTTCGCCACGCGCATTGGCCGCTTCGACTTCGCGCGTGAGCGGCTCGACGCCGCAATCCACCACGGCATGCCTGATTGGCCGGACGCTGATTGCACGCTTTTGATGCGCGAGACCGTGATGCCGGTCGCCGCGCCCGAATTCCTGGCGCAGCGGAAGGTCGCGACGCCGGCCGATATCGGCCGCCTGCCGTTGCTGCACATGGCAACGCGTCCCGACGCCTGGAGCGAATGGTTCGAGCATCAGGAGCTCGACGCGCCGACCGGCCCCGGCATGCAGTTCGAGCAGTTCGGCACGGTCGCGCAGGCCTGCCTGGCGGGGCTCGGCGTGGCGCTGCTGCCGCAGATCCTGATCGCCGGAGAATTGCAGCGCGGCCAGTTGGTGCCGGCGCCGGGCAAGCCGATGCAGAGCCGCAGTGCCTATTATCTCGTCGTGCCGCACGCCAAGCGCGGCCATCCGCCGGTTGCCAGCTTTCGCGACTGGCTGCGGGGCCAGGTTGAGAAGGAGCCGGCTGTTCTGGCGTGGTAGCTATTTCCGCTTCATCGCCTCGGCGAGCGCCGCGCCGAACGCACCCTGTGACGGCTTTTCAGGCTGGCGCTGCGGCGCCGGCGAGCGCGGTACGGGCTTGCCGCCGCCGCTGTCGCGCTGGCCGACCCGAGGCGCCCCACCCTGGCCGCCATCCTTGCGCATCGAGAGGCCGATGCGATGGCGCTTGATGTCGACATCGACCACCCGAACTTTCACGACATCGCCGGCCTTCACCACCTCATGCGCGTCCTTGATGAAGCGGTCGGCCAGCTGGGAGACATGCACCAGCCCGTCCTGGTGCACGCCGATGTCCACGAACGCGCCGAAGGCTGCGACATTGGTGACCGTGCCTTCGAGCAGCATGCCGGGCTTCAGGTCCTTGATGTCGTCGACGCCTTCGGCAAAGGTCGCCGTCTTGAAGCCCGGCCGCGGGTCGCGTCCGGGCTTTTCCAGTTCCGCGATGATGTCACGTACCGTCGGCAGGCCGAAGCGCTCGTCGACGAAGACACGAGGGTCGAGTGCCTTGAGCGCGGCGCTGTCGCCCATCAGCGCGCGCACGTCGCGGCCGCAGGCGGCGACGATCTTCTTTGCCACGCCATAGGCTTCCGGATGCACGGATGAAGCGTCGAGCGGCTCGGAGCCGTTCGGGATGCGCAGGAAGCCTGCGCACTGCTCGAACGCGCGCGGTCCAAGCCGCGCCACGTTCAGCAGATCGCGGCGCGTAGCGAACGGACCGCCGACGTCGCGATGCGCGACGATCGCTTCGGCAAGCGATGGCCCCAGTCCCGAAACGCGCGCCAAGAGCGGCGCCGATGCCGTGTTGAGGTCGACGCCGACGGCATTGACCGCATCCTCCACCACCGCCTCCAGCGAGCGGCCGAGCCGGTACTGGTCGACATCGTGCTGATACTGGCCGACGCCGATCGACTTCGGCTCGATCTTGACCAGCTCGGCCAGTGGGTCCTGCAGGCGTCTCGCGATCGACACAGCGCCGCGCAGCGACACGTCGAGGTCGGGAAACTCGGCGGCCGCCGTCGCCGAGGCTGAATAGACCGACGCGCCGGCTTCGCTGACGATGACCTTGATCGGCTTCGGCCCGCCGTCGGACGGCAGGCTGGCGAGCATGTCGGCCACCAGCTTTTCGGTCTCGCGGCTGCCGGTGCCGTTGCCGATCGAGATCAGCTCCACCTTGTGGAATCGAATGAGCCTGGCAAGTTCCGCCTGCGTGCCGCGCACATCGTTCTTCGGCGGAAACGGATAGACGGTGGTCGTCGCCACCAGCTTGCCGGTACCGTCGATCACCGCCACCTTGACGCCGGTACGGATGCCGGGATCGAGACCCATCGTGGGCCGCGAGCCGGCCGGCGCGGCAAGCAAGAGATCCTTCAGATTGCGGGCAAAGACATGGATGGCCTCGTCCTCGGCCCGCTCGCGCAGGTCGCGCATCAAATCAAGTGTCAGATGGAGTGATAGTTTTATCCGCCAGGTCCAGCCGGCGACCTCCATCAGCCAACGGTCGCCCGGCAGGGTGCTACCAATCGCATAGGCGTTGGCGATCATCCGCTCGACCGGTTTGACCGGCGATTGATCGTCGGCATCGATTTCGAGGTCGAGCGACAGCACCTCTTCGTTGCGGCCACGCAGCATGGCCAAGGCGCGATGGCTGGGCACGTTCGCCCAGCGCTCGACATGATCGAAATAGTCGGAGAATTTCGCGCCCGCCTCCTGCTTGCCGTCGACGACCCTGGCGCGCAGGAAAGCGCGCTCCTTCATATAGGCGCGCAGCCTGCCGACCAGATCGGCATTCTCGGCCAACTGCTCCGACAGGATGTCGCGCGCGCCTTCGAGCGCCGCCTTGGCGTCGGGAACCTCCTCTGTGAGATAGGCTAGCGCGAGCTCGGCAGGCACCGCCGAACGGTCGGCGAGGATCGCCTCGGCCAGCGGCACCAGTCCACGTTCCCTGGCGATCTCGGCCTTGGTGCGGCGCTTCGGCTTGTATGGCAGGTAGATGTCTTCGAGCTCGGCCTTGGTGGTCGCCGCCGCGATTTTTGCCTCGAGGTCCTCGGTCAGCTTGCCCTGCTCACCGATCGAACCGAGGATGGTGTCGCGGCGCGCATCCAGCTCGCGCAGATAGGCAAGCCGCTCGGAAAGGTCGCGCAACTGCGTGTCGTCGAGGCCGCCGGTGACCTCCTTGCGGTAGCGCGCCACGAAAGGCACCGTTGCGCCCTCGTCCAGCAGCCCGATTGCGGCTGCCGCCTGCTCCGGCCGCGAGCCGATCTCGGCCGCGATGATTGCTGCGATGCGCTTGATGTCCGATGCCATGCTGGTTCCTGCCGAAAAGAGCGGCGACAATAGGCCGGGACGACGGCTGCGCCAACCGCGCTGTCTCCACCCGACAGGAAAGCTCCACAGGAAAGAGCTGCGAGGAACGACCAGCCGAACGGCTCAAACCATCCGGCTCAGGGCCTCGAAGAAGGCGACGACATCGAGATCAAGCTGATCGTCGACCGGTTCCGGCTGCGACGACATCTTGGCGATGACCACCTCGTCGCTCGGGTTGACGTAGATCCACTGTCCGTGAATGCCGATGCCGCAGAAGGCGCCGCTTGGCGTGCCCATCTGGTACCATTTGTTGCGGTAGCGGCCCTTGGGGAAGAGGAACACCATCGTACCGCGCCGCCAGGCTTCATGGCTGCCGCCGCTGGCAACCGTGTCGCGCACCCAGGCCTCCGGCACGATGCGGCGGCCATTGGCCGCGCCGCCCTGCCGCATCATTTCGCCGATACGGGCAAGGTCGCGCGGCGTCATCGACATGCCGCCGGCGGTACGCGCGGTGCCTTCCATGTCGACCGTCACCGACATCTCGCTCGCGGCGCCCAGCGGCAGCCACAGTTTCTCGCTGAGCAAGTCGCTGACGCGTCTGCCGGATGCCCGCTCCACCAGGATGCCCAGCATATCCGAATTGGGTGAGCGATAACGGTAGGTCTGCCCATGCGGCTCGGCGAGCCGCGGCAACGTCAACAGAAACGCAGCGAGGCTTTCCGACCCGCCGCCTGGATTCCACAGTGTCGCGCGGCGATAGCGGGCGAAGGCGCTTTCCGGATCGAGATAGGCCTCCTCGAAGTCGAGGCTGACCGTCATGTCGAGCACATTGCGCACGCTCGCATCGCCATAGGCCGAGCCCTTGGCTTCGGGGATGTATTCTGTCACCGGCGCTTCCGGGTCGAACACCCCCTCGCCTTGCAGGATGCCGGCGAGGATCGCCGTCACCGACTTGCTGATCGAAAAGATGATGTGGCGCTGACCGAACGCCATATGCGGGGCCGACCAATCGCCGACCAGCCTGCCGCCCTTCAGGATCGTCAGCCCGTCAGTGTCGGAGCGCTTCAGGAATGCTTCGACTGTTTCGGCGCCGCCGGCCAAGGTGACTTTCTCCTCGAGCAGCGCGCCGAGCGATTTCACCTCTTCCTCGCCGCCGGGCGCGGCGGCAACGTGGACGCTCGGCACCAGTTCGCCGACATTCTGGAACGACCATTGGCTGAACGGCCTCAGCCGCCAATTGTCGAGCCGCACATCCTTGCGGGCAAAGCCGTATCTGGTCTCGAACGCGGTGTTGCCGGTCACGATTGTCTCCCGGTCGTCTATCTCTGACTTTCAGCCTAGCGCGGCGGCTATGGCGTGCACGACCTTAAGCGTCGCCACCGAATAGGCGGCGTTGAGGAAATCCGGATAGGTCGAAAGCTTCACGACGACCATCCTGTGCTCCCAGCTGATATGGATCATCTGGCCGAACACGCCCTTGCACATCAGTGCGCGAGAGCGTGGATCCTCGATCCAGAACTGGTTGCGGTAGCTGCCGTCCGGAAGGCTCGGGCTGAAGTCCGGTCCGTGCTTGCCGCTGCGCGTCGCCTCGATCCACTCGGCAGGGATGACCCCGCCGCCATTGTCGAGGATGAGCTGGCCGAAGCGGCCATAATCGCGCAGCGTCGCGTTGAAGCCGCCATCGGCCAGCGCATAGCCGGCGCTGTCGACGGTGAAACAGGCGCTCTCGTCGGCGCCGAGCTTTTGCCAGAGTTCTTCCGAGACCAGCTGCGCCAGGCGCTTGCCGCTCACCCGCTCCATGATGAAGGCAAGCACATCGGTCTCGATCGAGCGGTACTCGAAGGCCTCGCCATGTTCGCGCACCTTGTCCTTCAGCCGCAGGATCAGCTCGAACAGATGCGCGGGCCACCGGAAATCAGGATCGCTGCCCGGCGGGATCGGCTTCCAGCCGGTGGCGACATCGACCTGGCCGATCTCGGAATAGCGATCCGTGTACTCTTCCGAGAAGCGCACGCCGGTCGTCATGTCGAGCACTTGCTGCACGGTGGCCCCCGCCCAGGCGGTCTCGCCGAGCTCCGGAAGATAATCCGTCACCAGCCTGGCCGGGTCGATCAGGCCGCGCCCGACCAGGATGCCGAACACCGATCCCGTGACCGACTTTGCCATCGATTGCGACAGATGCAGCGTGCGCTCGTCCATGCCGTTGAAGTAGCGCTCATAGGCGACCGTGCCGTCCTTCAACACCAGGAAACCGTCCGTGTAGGTCTCGTCGAGCAAGCCGGCGAGCGTTGTCGGCCGGCCCTCGCTATCCGCCACCGCCAGGTCGTCGAGATCGACCTCGGCGCGCTCGAGCCGACGGCGATGACCTTGGCCGCGCCAGACCTCGACGGTCGGCAAAAACTCACGCACGTGCTGGAAGGCCCAGCGGTTCCACGGTGGCCGATCCCAGTCGAGCTTCGGCAGAGCCATGGCCGGCGGCGAGCCCTGCATGATCGGCGGCCGCGGATCGGAGTTGCGGTAAGATGTCATCAATCCTCCCTGCACATAAGAAAGGGAGGCCGGAGCCTCCCCTCCCTTCATGCGTTCCCGCTCAGTTACTTGCGCAGGTTGGTCCAGATCTTGTTGTAGATCTCCACCACATCTGGCGGGCACGGCGGCACGAATTCCGGCGTCGGCGAACCGGCTGGCGGGCTGATTTCCGGCGAGTTGGCGAACTCCGCCGGCAGGAATTTGTGGCTGCCGGCGATGCCATTGTCGTAACCGGCATACTCGGAGATCAGCGCCGCGTTCTCAGGCGCCATGACGAAATCCTGGAAGAGCTTGGCGTTCTCCAGGTTCTTGGCGCCCTTCAGCACGGCGACATTGTCCATCCAGCCCTCGATGCCTTCCTTCGGATAGGCATATTTGATCGCCGGGATCTTCTGACGCGAGCGGTAAGCCGCACCATTCCACTGTTCTGTCACGATCACGTCGCCGGAAGTGATCTTGGTGATCGTGTCGTAGCTGAAGGTCTTCCATGACGGCTTGGCGGCCATCAGTATATCGTTGATCTTTTTCAGGCTGGCCTTGTCAGCGCCGCAGCGCGGCACGCCGGCATAGCGCTCGGCCGCGTGCATGACGGTGTTGACGTCGTCGAGCACGTTGATCTGGCCCTTCAGTTCGTCCGGCGGGTTGAACAGGATGGCCAGCGTGTTGATGTCGCCCTTGAACTTATCCGTATTGACGGAGAACGCCGTCGTGCCGAATTGCCACGGCGCGGTGTAATGGCGTCCGGAGTCCCAGTAGATATCGAGGAAGCGCGGATCGATGTTCTTGCCGTTCGGCATCGCGTTGGGCTCGGTCTTTTCGAGCAGGCCCTCCTCGATCATGATCTTCACGGTGTAGTCGGACGGCACGACGATGTCGTAGCCGGAATTGCCGGCGCGCACCTTGGACAGCATGGTTTCGTTGGAATCGTAGTCGTCCAGCGTCACCTTGACGTTGTACTGCTTTTCGAACTTCTCGATCAGCTTGGGGTTGGTGTAGTCGCCCCAGTTGTAGATATGCAATTCGCCGTCGGCGAGCGCCGGAACGGCCCATAACAGCACGGCCGCGGAAACGGCCGCCATCAGTTTTCCAGACATTTAATGTTCTCCTTGCCTTCCCATTGTTTTGTGGTGGAACTCACGGATCATTTGGCGCGTCGCCGCGCGATCAGGAACGAGACCGAGACGAACAGGATCGACACCAAAAGCAGGATGGTGGAGATGGCGTTGATCTCCGGCGTCATCGGCCGCCGGATCTGGTTCCAGATATAGAGGGGCAAAGTCGTCTGGCCGGGGCCGGCGACGAGCTGGGTGATGGTGAAATCGTCGAATGAGACGATGAAGGCGAGTGCCGCGCCCGACATGATGCCGGGAACAAGCAACGGCAGCGTGATGCGCCTGAAGGCCTTCCACGGCGTCGCGTAAAGGTCGGCGGCGGCATATTCCAGCGTCAGGTCCATGTCTTCCAGCCGCGCCCGGATCGGCATGTAGGCGAACGGAATGCAGAACACGGTGTGGGCGAGGATCAGATTGCCGATGCCGAAATTCAGCCCGAACGTGCCGGCGATCAGCGCGAAGAAGGAGAGCGTCGCCACCGCCGTGATGATTTCCGGCACCATCAGCGGCAGATTGATGACCATGAAGGCCGCCGCCAGCCCGCGCCACGGCTTCACTCTTGTCATGCCGATCGCCGCGAGCGTCGCGCACACGGTAGAGATTATCGTGGCGCTGATCGAGATGATCAGCGTGTTGCGGGCAGCGTTGTGGAATTCCTCGTTGCGCAATGCGCTGCCGTACCAGCCGAGCGTGACGCCCTCCCAATGCGTGACCAGCGAGCCGCTGTTCAGCGAGAAGATCATCAGGATCAGCACCGGCACGTAGAGCACCAGCAGGCAGATGACAGCAATCGAGCGGAAGCCCGGCTGCTCCTTGATGTCGATGCTGCGCGGCTCAGCCATGCTGCACCTTCCCCGACGTATTGCGGACGTAGAAGAACAGCGCCACCAGCACCGCGGCCATCAGGATCAGCGCCTGCGCGCAGCCGAGCGGCCAGTTGCGCCCCGATCCGAATTGCTGGGCGATGAGATCGCCGATCATCAGGTGGACGCCCCCGCCGAGGATCAGCGGCGTGACATAAGCGCCGAGCGCCGGGATGAAGACGAGCAGGCAGCCGGCGATGATGCCGGGCTTCGACAGCGGGATGATCACCCGCCACAACACCTGGCGGCGCGTCGCATAGAGGTCGTAGGCCGCCTCGATCAGCCGGAAATCGAGCTTCTCCAGGCTGGAATAGAGCGGCAGCACCATGAACGGCAGAAAGGCATAGAGCAGGCCGAGTTGGATGGCGAAATTGGTGTAGAGCATGGTGATTGGCTTATCGATCACGCCGAGCCCCAGCAGCGCGTTGTTGATCAGCCCTTCGTCGCGGATGATGAACATGATCGCCAGCGTGCGGACCAAAAGGTTCGACCAGAACGGGATGGTGATCAGAAGCACCCACCAATTGCGCTGCGCCGCCGGCCGCGTCGCCATGAAATAGGCGGTCGGAAATCCGAGCAGCAGGCAGATGATCGTCGTCACCACCGCGAACAGGAACGAGCGCAGATAGATGATCAGGAAGTCCGGCGTGAACTGCAGGGTGTCGTCGAAGATGTCGCGCTGGAACAGGAAGTTCAGATAGGCGTCGGTCGAGAACCGCCACTGCACGCCGCCATAGGGCGCGGCGGCCAGAAACGAATAGACGCAGATGATCAAAAGCGGCAGCACGCCGAAAATGCCGATGATGAGCAGCGCCGGCAGCGACAGCAGGCGGTTGCGTCGCGCGCCGGCTTTCACCGCCTGGGCTTCGAACAACGCGGCCTTGGAAGGCATGGTCGGGGAGAGCGTGGCTGT
Source organism: Mesorhizobium sp. WSM3873 (assembly GCF_001672445.1). Lineage (NCBI taxonomy): Bacteria > Pseudomonadati > Pseudomonadota > Alphaproteobacteria > Hyphomicrobiales > Phyllobacteriaceae > Mesorhizobium > Mesorhizobium sp. WSM3873. The sequence goes on from NZ_LYTM01000054.1 coordinate 68,835, forward strand.
CGTCATCAGTCTTTCAGTACGCGCGCGGCGCCCTCCTCGAACTGGATGCCGACCTTGGCGCCGCTCTCGTAGGTCACCGGAGCCGACCGGCTGTTCTGATGACGCACGATGAAGTTTTCACCGCCATCGAGCCTCACGTGGTAATGCGTATCGGTGCCGAAATAGACGATGTTGGAAAGCGTTCCAGCGATCGTGCCCTTGGTCGGATCGGGCACCAGGTCGGCATGCTCGGGGCGCACCACCAGCGTCACCTCGCCTGTCGGATCGAAGCCCTCCGGATAGCCGGCGGCGATCGTCGCGTTGCTGGCGAATTTGACCGTGGCCGCCCCTGGCTTCTTCGACACCACCGTGCCGGCCAAGAAGTTCGTCTCGCCGATGAAGTCGGCGACGAAGCGTTCGGCGGGGCGATCATAGATGTCGCGCGGCGTGCCGACCTGGAGGATCTTGCCGGCCGACATCACCGCGATGCGGTCGGACATGGTCAGCGCTTCTTCCTGGTCGTGAGTGACGAAGATGAAGGTGATGCCGGTCTCGTGCTGCAGACGCTTCAGTTCGATCTGCATCTCCTTGCGCAGCTTGTAGTCGAGCGCCGAGAGCGGCTCGTCGAGCAAGAGCACCTTCGGCTGTGGCGCGAGCGCCCGGGCGAGCGCCACGCGCTGCTGCTGGCCGCCCGATATCTGGCTGGTGCGGCGCGCCTTGAGCGTCTCCATCTTGACCAGTTTCAGCATCTGAGCGACCCGTGCCTCGATTTCGCCCTTGGGCTTGCCGAGCATCTCCAGACCGAAGCCGATGTTCTGCGCCACCGTCATATGCGGGAACAGCGCGTAGCTCTGGAAGACAGTATTGACGGGTCGCTTGAACGGCGGCAGCGGCGCGATGTCATGGCCGTGCAGCAGGATTTCGCCGGCGCTTGGGAAATCGAAGCCGGCAATCAGTCTCAAAAGCGTCGTCTTTCCGCATCCGGACGGGCCGAGCAGCGTGAAAAACTCGTTCTCGCGGATCGAGACGGACACCGTGTCGAGAGCCGCTACCTGGTTTTCACCGGTTCCAAAAACTTTGCGTACGCCGCGAACTTCGATCGCGTTCTTACCCGGTTGTTCCGGCACGATTACCCCATTGAGAGAGCCTGCTCTTGGCGGCAGGTGCGTTCCTGTTTGATTGTCACCATAAGCCGGCCGGCTTGGCAACTGCGGAGCTGCTACTCGTTTTTTTAACGCAATACCCATGCCAGCCTCAGGCCTGGACAATCCTAAGCTTGGAAAGTGATCTTGCCGCCACAGATGGTGGTAACCGGCCGCACGGTGTGCAGCGCCTCCGGCGCCGTCTTCTCGATATCGGCCGACAAAACCACGATATCGGCGAGGTATCCGGGCTTCAGGCGCCCCTTGCGGTGTTCCATGAACTCGGCATAGGCGCCTTCGACCGTGTAGCCGGCAATCGCTTCATGCAGCGAGAAGCTCTGGTCCGGCAGGCCTTCTGCCCAAGGTTTGCGCATCACCGCCGCCTGGATGCCCAGGATCGGGTCAACCGGCGAGACCGGCCAGTCGGATGCGAAGACGACCCGCGCGCCGGCATTCTTCAAGGTGCGCCAGGCATAGCTCAGCGGCCACTTATCGCGGCCGATGCGCGAGATCGTCGGCTCCAGCGGGAAATTCATCGCGCCCGGCGGATGCGGCGGCTGCATCGAGGCGAGCACGCCGAACTCGGCGAAACGCGGCACATCGGACGGGGTGATTACTTCGATGTGCTCGATGCGGTGCCGGCTGTCGCGCCTGCCGTTTTTCTTCACTGCCGCCTGGTAACCGTCGAGCACGGCGCGCACCGCTCCGTCTCCGATCGAATGAACGGCGATCTGCAGGCCGCGCCTGTCGGCTTCGGCCGCAACCTCGGCGAAATGCTCGGGGGAAAAAAGCGGCTCGCCGCGCCAGCCCGGACGGTCGGCATAATCGTCGACCATCACCGCGGTCCAGGAATCCAGCACCCCGTCGTAGAAGACCTTGACCATGCCGGACGACAGCCACTCGGAATTGTACGCCGCCGCCATGCGCGAGGCTTTTTCCAGCATGTCCAGCTTCATGAAATTCTTGAAGTGGAACGGGATCTTGGTGCGGCAGATGAGCCGTCCTTCCTCTTGCAGCCCGGCGAGCAGCTCGAGCTGGTAGAGGTTGCCGTCCATGTTCTGGATCGAAGTGATGCCGTGCTTTGCGCACCACTCGAGCCCGCGGTGCATGAGATCGCCGTCGGCGGCAAGCTCCGCTGCCGACGGATAGGGATCCGGCTCCGCACCTTCGAGGCCGAGCCGTGTCCGGTTCGCGCCGAAATGGTCGAGCACGGGACCGAACGCCTCGCCTTCGCGCAACTCGCCGGCGGCAAGTCCGTCCGCGCCCATGACGATTTCGTTGCCTGGTCCCACCTGCTTGCCATGCAGCAGGCCGGCCTCTTCCAGCGCCTTGGTGTTCGCCCACATCGTGTGATGGTCGGAGGCCGACATGGCGAAGGGCCGGTCGGGAATGATACGGTCGAGGTGATGGCGGGTCACCGGCTCGGGCAGGATCGCATAGTCTACACCGGCGCCGAGCAGCAGCCCGGCTTTCGGACGCTTCGCCGCAAAGCCCCGGATCGCGTCGCGAAGCGCGTCGAAGCCCTGCACGCCTGCCAGATGCAGATTGTCGAGCTCGGCCGCGCCGCCGAACAAATGCATGTGCGCTTCGATGAAGCCCGGCAGGACGGAGCCGCCCTGAGCATCGACGACACGAGTGGCAGGGCCTTTGCAGTCGCGGACGCTATCGCGATCTGCGATCGCAATTATCTTATCACCTTTGATGGCAATGGCCTGGGCGGCGGGGGTATCCGGATCCATCGTCAATATGCTGGCGTTCTCGACGATAAGATCGGCCGTTTGCGGCATCATTTTCTCCCATTTGTGCCTAGGCTAGCAGAGTATTGGCGTCTGGCAAGCCGTCCCATGCTGGCCCGAACGACAAATTGAAATGCCCCTTGGCGGCGCCGGAACTCTCTGCCACAAAGCTGTTTGAGGCCCCGTAACCAGAACTCGAACAGCGAGCCAACTCCCAAAATGAAGACAGTTTTTTCGCCGCTTCACGCCGGTCACGCCGGCCAGATGGAACTGGTCACCTCGGCGATCGTGCCGGGTTTCGAGAAGCCCTCGCGGGCCGAATTCATCAAGGCAAGGGTGGAAAGCGAGAAGCTGGGGCCGATCATCGGGCCGGTCGAGCACGACCTTGCCGCCGCCAAGCGCGTGCATGAAGCGCACTACATCGATTTCCTGCCGACGGTTTGGCCGGAATGGGTCGCCGCCGGCTTCAAGGGCTCGGCGATGGGCTTCACCTGGCCGACGCGCGGCCTGCGCGGCGATGTCCCGCCGAAGCGCATTGACGCCCTGCTCGGCTATTATTCCTTCGACGCCGGCGCCACCTTCGTCGAAGGCACATGGAAGGCGATCAAGTCATCCTATGACGTCGCGCTGACGGCGGCCGCCCTGGTCAAGGGCGGCGAGCGGGCCGCCTTCGCGCTCTGCCGCCCGCCCGGCCACCATGCCGGCGCTGCCTTCATGGGCGGCTACTGCTTCATCAATAACGCCGCCGTCGTCGCGCAGTGGTTCCGCGACCAGGGCGCAAGCCGCGTCTCGATCCTCGATGTCGATTACCACCACGGCAATGGCACGCAGGAGATTTTCTATCGCCGCGGCGACGTCCAGGTGCTCAACCTGCATGGCGATCCGATGGTCGAGTACCCCTTCTTCCTCGGCCATGCCGACGAGCGCGGCGAGGATGAAGGCGAAGGCTTCAACGTCAACTACCCGATGCCCTTCGGCACCAACTGGGACGGCTGGAACGCAGCGCTGGAAGACGCCTGTGCCAAGCTTGCCGCCTATGCGCCGGACGTGGTCGTGGTCTCGCTCGGCGTCGACACCTTCGAGAAGGATCCGATCAGCCAGTTCAAGCTGAAGAGCGAAGACTATCCCAAGATCGGCCGGCGCATCGCCAAGCTCGGCCTGCCGACGCTGTTCGTCATGGAAGGCGGCTACGCGGTTGAGGAAATCGGCATCAACGCCGTCGGCGTGCTGACCGGCTTCGAGGACCTCTGAGCCATATCTGATTGAAAGGACGCGCTTCCGCCTGCAACGGACGTCACCGGGAAATCATCGGCTCGATGCAGCTCTGAAGCCACCCCCAAGCAACGCGATGAGCAGCAGCTGAGTCGCAACACGAGTCCAGCGGATTCGATTTTGTCAAATCGCGTTTGATGTCGGATTCATCTGCGGGTAGATTAGACCCGAATCAGCCGGTCCACGGGGGGCGCGGCGACCACCCAAAGTCTCAAGTTCCGGCGTCCTGCCGGCACCAGACGCGGACGGCTTCGCGTTCCCTGTAAGGATTCGGCTCGGTTGGGCGCTGTGCGCGCCCGTGGGTGTGTCTTCGTAAACGTGACGCGTTTCGGGTCCGAGCGCTGGCCAATGCCAGCACCGGGCGCAAGGATCGATTCCGGTCAGAATATCAAAATGAGCAGTCCCGCCGCGCTTCTTCAATCCGACGCTTCAGGCTCGCGCCTGGCGTCGCGCGGCGATCTCACCAGTTTCTTCATGCAGCTTTCAGCCGATATCGGCGCCGACAGCTATATGTTGGTCGCCATGGTGCACGATCAGGATCGAAACGACGCGCGTATCGTGTCGTCGAACTGGATTTTCGACGCCATCGAGTTGATTGGCAAGCGGCTGATTGCCAATCTCGCGCTCGGCCCGCTGACGGCAGCGCCGGGCGTGCGCCCGAAGCCATTGGTCGCGGCGCATGCGCCCGACGCGGGCGCGCTACTGAGCGGCGAGGAAGCGCGTCTGCTCGATGTGCTCGGCCACGCCGAGATCTATTCGCTGAGGCTCAATGTCGGCCGCCAGCGTCTTTTCGTGCTGTTTTCCGCCGCCGAGCCCGGCAAGATCGACCTTACGGCCCTGATGAAGGCGCAGCTGAAATGCTGCTACGCGCTATCCAGCATCCCGCAATTGATCGCCGCGGCATCCATGCAGGATCCGCTGTCGGACCGCGAGCGCGAATGCCTGTTCTGGGTATCGGAGGGCAAGACCACCGACGAGGTGGCCCTCATCCTTGGCGTCTCGTCGAACACCGTCAACAGCTACATCACGCATGCCATCCAGAAATTCGCGGCCTCGAACCGGGCGATGGCGATTGCGACCGCGATCAGGAGCGGCATCATTTGAAGCACGCACAGATCAAAGAGGCCGCTGCCGCCCTTTTCAACGAGCAGCGCAATCCGTTCGGCGCCTTCTCGCTCGGATCGGAGACGCATCACGCGGTGACCATTCCGGACGCCGTGCGCCGCTGCCGCTGGATCGCCGTCGACATCAACGCCTCCGGTTTCGGATTGTTCTTCGTCAGCCCCTCGCTGGAGCGAGCGCGCCTGGTCGCCTGCTTCGATTCCGATTATCCGTCGACCGGCCTCACCACCAAATTCATCTCGGGCGCCAGCGGCGAGGAAATGGTGCGCCACAGCCGCATCTCGACGACGCCGCGCTGGTGGGCCGACAGCGGCATGGCCGTTTCGCAGCAGAGGTTGGAGAGCCTGGCATGGTCCGAACCGACCGCGCCGCTGGCGCCCGGCACCAACGGCATCGCCTTTCCGGTGCATGCGGAGCGCGGCCAGTGCGGGCTGGTCGTCTTCCTGGGGCCGGATATGACCCTTTCGGACGACACGCTATGTGAAATCCACGCGCGCTGCTTTGCCCTGTTTGCGTCGGTCGCCCGCATCCGTCCAAGCGAAACCGGCAGGACGCGCGCCATTTCCAAGCGCGAACTCGAATGCCTGAAGCTGACCGCCAACGGCAACACCAGCGAGGAGATCGCGAAGCTCCTGAAACTGTCGGTGCACACCGCCAACCAGTATCTCACCCAGTCGACGCAGAAGCTCAACGCTGTCAACCGCAACCAGGCGGTCGCGAAGGCGCTGCGGCTTGGCCTGATCGAGTAGCTCGCCCAGGCCAGGCGCCGAGACCTGAAACATCGTCAGGGAAAAGCGAGCGGCTCGGTCCTCCGGATGCGCGCCTCGTCGATCGCGTCCTCGAGCAGGGCGGTGTTGTGCTCCGGCGTCTCGCCCGGCTTCTCGAAAGAGACGTAATTGACGATCACGGACGTGCCCTGCCCGGTCAGCATCAGCTGAAAATAGACGGTTACGCCGCGCGGCCGAAGCTCGAGATCGAGCACGATGCGCGGGCTGCCGCTCCAGTCGACATGCGCTTCGCCGCCATGACCGAGCCTGAGCGTGCCCGGCTGGAAATAGAGCTCCGCAGCCGAGTCCACCAGGTCCGACAGGCAGGCGAAATGCTCCAGCCGGATAAAGGCGATATAATCCGCGACCTCGATCAGGCGCAGCTCGCCCACCACGTCCTGGATGGCATTGGCGACGATCTGCTCGCGTGAATTGGCGTGTGGTTGCCGGTTCATGGATAGAAACAGCGTCCGATCATTGGGTTACTTTTCGCTCGGCCTTCTTCGAGTAGACGATCCGCACCAATTCGGCGACCGCCTGGTAGAATTGCGACGGGATCACGCTATCAACTGAAACTTGCTTGTACATGGAGCGGGCAAGCGCCACGTCCTCGAAGATCGGGATGTTGTTCTCTCTCGCGATCTCGCGGATTTTCAGCGCCACCAGATCCTGGCCCTTGGCGAGCACCAGCGGAGCGGAGTCCTCTTCGCGCACATATTTCAGCGCGATGGAATAGTGCGTCGGATTGGCGATGACGAGCGTCGCGCGCGGCACCGCCGTCATCATGCGCCGTCGCGCCCGGTCACGCGCCAGCGAGCGCAGGCGGGACTTCACGATCGGATCGCCTTCCGACTGCTTCAGCTCGTCTTTCACTTCCTGCTTGGTCATGCGCAGGTCACGCCGCCAGTGGAAGCGCGACCAGACGATGTCGGCGACCGCGATCACCCCCATGACGAACACGATCGCCACCAATATGTCGACGAAGATGCCGCGGATGACCATGCCGAACGACACCGGGTTGGTGATCATGCCGGCGAGCAGCCTGCGGTGATCTTCCGACAGCGTGAAGGCCAGCACGGCGATGGCGAAGGCAAGCTTGGCCAGCGACTTCGCGAATTCGACAAAGCCCTGCACGCCGAACAGGCGGCTCCAGCCCTTGGCGATCGAAATGCGCGACAGCTGCGGCCGGATCCGATCGCCGACGAATTGCGGGATGTTCTGGAACACCGAAGCGCCGACGCCGGCGACCACCAGCAGCACCAGCAGGCTGACGACGGCTCGACCGATTTCGAACAGCACGGTCTTGTAGAGCTCGATGACGTCGGTCTCGGTGTCCATCGGCCAAGCTTCCGGCTTTTCCAGGAACATGGCGAGGAACATGCCGAGATTGACGATGGCGTCCTTGGCGTAAAAGACGCTGAACACCAGTATGGCGAGGAAGGAAGCAAAGATCGCCGTCTCGCGCGAGTGAGGCAGCTTGCCCTGCTCGATCGTGTCGCGGATCTTCTTTTCTGTGGCTTCCTCGGTTTTGGAATCCTTGTCGACCGCCTCAGCCATGATGCCCTGACCGCATTGCTGTCGTCAGGCGGCTTCGGCAGTGGTCTGCATCGAGGGAAGCTCGAATGCTCCCTGCCGCGAGAGACGAATGGTCGCCACGGCGATCGTCTTTCGCGCCGCCATGATGTCGTCCAGCGCGATACCTTCCGATCCCTGTCCGAGCTCGGATTCGATCATGCGGCGCGAGCGTGCGCCGATCGCCGACAGCACGGATTCGGTAAGCTCCGCCGGCGCGCCGCGCAAAGCCAGTGTGACGAGCTCCGTCGACAGTCCGTCGAACAGAAGCACGCGCGCCTTCTGGGCGAGCAGCGGCAAGTCGTCGAAGGCAAACAGCCGCGACCTGAGCCCGGCCAGATCCGGCGTGCCGGCTTCCTCCAGGTCCTGCATGAGTTCGTCGAGCTCGGGCTTGGCCATCTCGTTGAGCACGCTGGCGACGCGCTCCTGGCCGACCGACGTGTCCCTGGTCGCTTTTTGCGAAAGCACGCTGGCGCGCAACTGGTTCTCGACGATCCTGGCTGCCGCATCCGGAATGTTGGCCATCGTCACCATGCGCTTGATGATCTGGCTGCGTATCGGCTTTTCCATCGTCAGCAGCACATTGGCCGCGGTCTGCGGCGCAAGCTTCGACAGCACCATGGCGGACGTTTGCGGATGTTCGCCGGCGAGGAAGGTGCCCAGGCGCGTCGGCTCGAGCTTTTCCAGATCCGGCCAGATCGGCGGCGGTCCCTCAGGAGCGGGCTCGAACTTCTTCTCGCCCATGATCGCGCTCATTTCCTCCGGCGACAGCGATTCGTTGAGGATCGTGTCCATCCGGTCCGCCGAATCGAGCAGGCCTGCGCCCTCGGTGAACTCGGCCTCGAATTCCGCAACGATGCGCTCCAGGTCGGTTTGCGGAATGGTGCGCAGCAGCCGCGCGCCCTCGATCAACGCCTTCAGCTCCTCCTGCTTGAAGAATTTGAGCAGCCGGCTGGCCGAGGGCTTGCCCATCGCCACCAGGATGGCGGCGGCCTTTTGCGGGCGCGTCAGCGTCAACGACGTCATTGGGCTTGGCTCCGCTGCCGGTGAATGCTCTCGCCGTCCATGCTCAGGCGCTCTTGGTAGCAGCGTTGATTTCGGTAAGCCTGATGCCGAAGCGTGTCGGATCGTGTTCAAGCACCGTGATCTCGCCACGCGCGATTCTGCGGCCGTTGACCACCACGTCGACCGGCTCGCCTATGCGGCGGTTGAGCGCTACCGTCGAGCCCTTCTGCAGCGCCATCAGCTCCGACACCGGCATTTCGGTGCTGCCCAGAATGATCTGCACATCGACCGGAATCGTCATGATGATCGAGGAATTGGCGCCGGCCTGCAGGGCGGCGTCGGGGCGGTTCTCCTCCTCCCGCAGCACGCCCCGCAATTCCTCGATGGCGCGGTCGAGCTGCTCGTCCGGCTGGTCGGCTTCGGGTTCGGCTTCCAAGTTGGTCTTTGCCATGCCTCGTCTCCAATAATCCCAAGCCAGGCCTCAGCCCGGCACCAATCCGTCGATGAAATCCTGCCCGCCATCGTGGGGATGCCGGATGCGGACCGTGTAGTTCTGTCCGAGCTTGCCGAACTCGCAGACAAACAGCGTCTTGTCGCGCGCGCTGAGCTTTGCCTGCAGCTGCGCATCTTCCTCGAACTCGATCACCTGTCCGGGCTGGAAGGCGGCGAGATCGCCAAGCGACAGCCGGGCGAGCGGCATGGTGGCCTCGAGCCGCACAGCCGAGCGCATCACTTCTTCCGAGAAGCGGGCTCGCCAGTCGAATTCCGTCGTCTGGTCGCCGCCGTGATCGGCGGTGGCGCCGCGGGTCGCCAAAAGGATTCGCTGCGGGATCATCACCGTCACCGTGCCGGTGTCGGTCGGCGTCGAGATGCCATAGATGATGCGAACCGCCGCCCCGTCGCGCAGCACGCGCCGTTTCGCCTCGTTGCCGGACATCGCCCTCGGGACAGGCTGGCGCAGCTCGAGAGAACGCCGGCCCGATCCGTTCAGCGCCATCGCGACCTCTTGGAAGACCGTGGTGGCGACGTCGGTCTCGATCTGTGACAGGTCGCGCTCGATCGGCGCCACCGGCTGATCCGGGTCGCCGCCGAACAGCGCCTGGACCATGACGGCGATCGCCGACGCGTCCATGACGAGCGTCATAGCGTCGGCCGACGTCGGCGACGGAACGATGGTCATGGCGAAGGTTTCGCCCGCGCGCATACGCGCATCGGGGACACGTCCCACTTCGACCGCCTGCAGGTCGACGGTGACCGGCGCGCCAAGCTCTCCAAGGGCTTTCTGCAGCAGCGGCAGCGAGCGCTCGGCCATGCCGCGGCCGACGCCGATCACCTGCGCGGCCTCGCCGCTGTCGCCGACGAGACGCTCGATGATGAGAGCCCGGGTTTGCGACGGACTTGCCGGACTGGTCATGACGCCAAACGGCCCCGGCTGAAGTTCTGCATGCTCAGGCCGCCTTCTTCTCGGCGGTGCCGGTGTTCATCGTGCTCTGCTCGACGGCATCGATCGTCGGACGCTCATAGGACGAGATGGTCTTGCGGCCGAACTCGATCGCGACCTGCGGCAAGGCGCCGTTCATGTAAGCGAGCAGCGTCTGCTTGACGATGATGTAGAGGCGGTTCTTCTTCTCGCGCACCGTCTTGATCTTGGTGGCGACCGGACCGACCACGGCATAGGACAGGAAGATGCCGAGGAAGGTTCCGACGAGCGCAGCACCGATCAGCCCGCCGAGAATTTCCGGCGATTGGTCGAGCGCGCCCATCGCCTTCACCACGCCGAGCACGGCCGCGACGATGCCGAGTGCCGGCAGGCCGTCGCCGACCGCGACCATCGCGTGATAGGCCTTCAGCTTGTCGGTGCGGATAGTCTGGATCTCCTCATCCATCAGCGCCTCGATCTCGTGCGAGCGCGCATTGCCGATGATGATGATGCGGCAATAGTCGCAGATGAAATGCGTCAGGTCGTGGTTCTTGAGCACGGTCGGGAACGCCTGGAAGATCGCCGACTCTTCCGGATTGTCGATATGCGCCTCGACCTCGCTGCGCGACTTCGATCGCAACTCGCGCATCAGGCTGTGCAGGACGCCCAGCGTTTCGAGATAGTCGCGCTCCTTCGGCACGGCCTGCTTGAAGGCCTCGAGAATGCCCTTGCCGGTGTCCTTGACCGTCTTCATCGGGTTGGCGACGAGGAAAGTGCCGAGCGCTGCGCCGCAGATGACCACCGCTTCCCAAGGCTGGATCAGCACATGCAGATGCCCACCCATGGCCATGAAGCCACCGAGCACGCAGCCAAGCGTCACCACAAGTCCGATCAGAATACCCACGACAGGTCCTTCCGCATGTCACGTCGGGGATCAGGGATAGTCCTCGTGCCTTGTGTGAGGCTTGAATCGCGATGCGGAAACCGATTCAGCCTCGCACAAGGAAGCATCGCTATCGTCACCGGAAAGCTTCGGCCGGAGGCGCAGATGTTGAACACCTATACGAGCTATCAGCTCATCGCCAAGGACATCCCAAAGGCAATCGACCAGGTCGAGTCGCAGCCCGTCGTCAAGCGTGAGACCGACTACTATTTGGCCAATATCGGCAACGTCAAAAGCATCGACGATTTCGTCAATAACACTCGGCTGTTCAACTACGCGATGAAGGCGTACGGGCTGGAAGACATGGCCTATGCCAAGGCCTTCATGGTCAAGGCGCTCAAGGAAGGCGTGTCCGACTCCGACAGCTTCGCCAACAAGCTGAGCGACAAGCGTTACGCCGACTTCGTCAAAGCGTTCAACTTTGCGGCTTACGGCTCGACCGCCACGCTCTATCCTTCCGCCCAGCAAGGCGCGGTCGACAAATACATGCGCCAGACGCTGGAGGAGAATGCCGGCGAGACCAATCAGGGCGTGCGGCTGGCGCTCTATTTCCAGCGTAAGGCGCCTGACATCAACAGCTGGTATGACGTGCTCGCCGACACGGCCCTTTCGAGCGTGGTGCGCACCGCTCTCGGCCTGCCCGACTCCATCGCGTCCGCCGACATCGACAAGCAGGCGCAGATGTTCGAGCAGAAGCTCGATATCGCCGACTTCAAGGATCCCGATAAGCTGAACACGTTCCTTACCCGCTTCACCAGCCTGTGGGAGATCAACAATCCGACGACCACTGCCGTGACCTCGGTCAGCGTGCTATTCGCGCAACCGACCACGGTCGGCATCTCGACCGATCTGATGATGGCCATGCAGAAGCTGAAGTTCTGAGAACACCATGCAGGACAGTCTCTACGTCGCCCTCTCCTCGCAGATTGCGCTCGAACGCCGTCTCGACACCATCGCCGACAACGTCGCCAACGCTTCGACCATCGGCTTTCGCGCCACCGGCGTGAAATTCGAGGACGTGGTCTCCGGCACCGGGCCGAAGTCGGTATCCTTCGCATCCTCCGGCAAGACCTATCTTTCCAGCGCGCACGGGTCGCTGACCGAAACCGGCAATCCTTTCGATTTCGCCATACAAGGCGACGCCTGGTTCGCCATCGAGACGCCGGCCGGCACGGTGATGACCCGCGACGGCCGTTTCTCCATGAACGAGAACGGCGAGCTGATGTCGATCGAAGGCTATCCGGTGCTGGACAGCGGCGGCGCACCGATCCAGCTCGATCCGCGCAACGGTCCGCCCAAGGCCGGCGCCGATGGCTCGCTACGCCAAAACGACCAGCTCGTCGGCGCCATCGGCCTCTACGATTTCGACCCCGGCGCCAATTTCGTCCGCTACGGCAATTCGGGCATCGTTCCCGCGCGGACCCCGGAACCGGTCACCGACCGCTCCGATGTCGGCGTAGCTCAAGGGTTTCTCGAGGAATCCAACGTCAATCCGGTGCTGGAGATGACCCGGCTGATCCAGGTGCAGCGCGCCTTCGAGAATACGGCTGCGCTGATCCGGCAGAGTGCTTCGTCCACCGACGATGCGATCAAGACCCTCGGCGACAAGTAACGGGATGGCGAACGGCTCGTCCCTGCTCCGCGCGCCCGAGAAGCTTGCAGGCGCCGGTCCCACGGACCGGCTTGCCGCGCTGGAACGCATCTGGCGGCGGTTCGACAACCCGGAAACGCTGCTCAGCCGCGGCGGCCGCGTCGTCGAGATCTCGCCCACCCACTACAGGGTGCGCGGCCTTTCGGACATTGCCAGGCTCGGCGACATCGTCGAGCAGCGCGGCAAGACCGGCACGCGCCGCGGCGAGATCGTCAGGATAGGCCGCGACGAGGTGGTGGTCGCGCCGTTCGAGCGCCACGCCGATGCCGGCATCGGCGACACCGTTTTCCGGCGCGGCCCACTCGCGGTCGCGCCTGATGTTTCCTGGCGCGGGCGCGCCATCGACGCTTTGACTCGCGTCATCGACGGCGGCCCGCCGCTGGTCAGGCCGAATGCCGCCGGCAGCGCCGACACATTGACGCCCGGCGCCATGTCGCGGCAGCGGGTCGGCACCGGCTTCCTGACCGGAGTGCGGGTGATCGACATCTTCACGCCGCTCTGCTTCGGCCAGCGGCTCGGCATTTTCGCCGGCTCCGGCGTCGGCAAGTCGACGCTGCTTGCCATGCTCGCAGGCGCCGAGGCCTTCGACACGGTGGTCGTGGCGCTGATCGGCGAGCGCGGCCGCGAGGTACGCGAATTCCTCGAGGACACCATCGGCGCCGACAGCATGGCCAAGACCGTCGCGGTCGTCGCCACCAGCGACGAGAGCGCCATGATGCGCCGGCGCGCGCCCGACACAGCCATGCGTGTGGCCGAGCATTTCCGCGACCAGGGCCATCGCGTGCTCCTGGTGCTGGATTCGATCACGCGCTTTGCCCATGCGCTCCGCGAGGTGGCGACGGGCACCGGCGAGCCGCCGGTCGCGCGCGGCTACCCGGCATCGGTCTTCACCGATCTGCCGAAGCTGCTCGAGCGCGCCGGACCAGGCGCCGAGGGCAAAGGCTCGATCACCGCCATCATCTCGGTGCTGGTGGACGGCGACGACCACAACGATCCGGTGGCCGATTCGGTGCGCGGCATCCTCGATGGCCACGTCGTGCTCGACCGCGCGATCGCCGAGCAGGGACGCTACCCGCCGGTCAATCCGCTGTCGTCAATCTCACGTCTCGCCGACAAGGCCTGGAGCGCGGAGCAGCGCATGCTGGTGACAAGGCTGAAAGCGATGATCGCGCGCTTCGAGGACACGCGCGATATCCGTCTGCTCGGCGCGTATCAGGGCGGCGCCGACGCCGAGCTCGACATCGCCGTGCGCCAGGTGCCGCTGATCTACGACGCGCTCACGCAGTCACCGAGGGACCGCGCATCGGCCGATCCGTTCACCGATCTCGCCCGCCATCTCAAGGGGAAGCAGAATGGCGATCAAGGAGACTGACCTGCAACAGACCGAGCGCATGCTGCGTGAGATGATTGCCGAGGCCAAGGCCGCCGAGGAGGCCGACGCCAGCCGCGACTCGCTCATCAACGGCCTGTTCCCGAAAAAGGTGGAGTGGCCCCAGCCGCCGCCGGCCCAGTTCCCCCGCCTGGCCAACAGGAAAGCGGACCGGCGCAGCGATTTCGTCGTCGCAGCGCTCGGCATCACGCTCGGCCTGATCTGCGCGCTGTTTCCCTGGTATATCTTTTTCAACCAGGAGCAGTTCGGCGTCCAGACCATCAAGTTCGGCGGCAGCGGCAGCAATTCGGGACGCGACGGCGGCGGCGTTGCGGCCGAACGCAGCGAACCGCTGACGGCCAAGGACGTTCCCAACGCCGATATCGACCTGCTGGCCACCGGAACGGTGCAGGACGACCCCCCGCCGGCGCCTGGCGACCAGCCCTTCCCTGCGGCCGCGGCGGAATTCAGGATGGTGCATGTCGCCAATGGCCGCGCGATGATCGAGGACGACACCGGCCTGTGGGTCGTCCAGCGCGGCTCCGTCCTGCCGGACTCCAGCCGCGTCGCCGCGATCGAGCAGCGCGGTGGCAAGTGGGTGATCGTCACCGATGCCAACAAGGTGATCCAGCTTTCCAGGTAATGGCCTCGTAACGGGCCGCGGGCTCGCTCCGCGCAAGGTCCGCGCAAGACTGGCGGCCTAGTCTTGTGCGTACTCGCCCGGAGAGTCCCATGGAATCCGTCAACCTCTTTGACCTCGCCACCCGGCAGTCGCAATGGCTGGCCGTGCGCCAGTCGGCGATCGCATCCAACATCGCCAATGCCAACACGCCGGGCTACACGGCAAACGACGTCGAACCGTTCGAAAAGGTCCTCGACCGGACTGCGGTGACGCTGGCGGCCACCCAGACCGGCCATCTGGGCGCCGAGGGGACCAATGCCGGCTTCAATCTCAAGCCGGAGGATGTCACGGGCTCGATAATGCCGTCGAAGAACACGGTGGTGCTCGAGGACGAGCTGATGAAGGCCGGCGAAGTGCGCCGCTCCTTCGAGCTCAACACGGCGATCGTCAAAGCCTTCCATTCGATGATGACGATGGTGGTGAAGAGCTGACCATGGACGCCCTGACCGCAGCCCTCAAAGTCGCGGCATCCGGCCTTGGCGCCCAGTCGGAGCGTCTGCGCGTGGTGTCGGAGAACCTCGCCAATGCGCAATCGACGGGCAACACGCCTGGCGCCGATCCCTATCGCCGCAAGACGATCAGTTTCCAGTCCGAGCTCGACCGGACGAGCGGTGGTTCGCTGGTCGAGGTGAGCTCGATCGCGCGCGACCCGTCGGACTTCCCGATCGAGTTCCAGCCCGGCAACGAGGCCGCCGACGCAAAAGGGTACGTGAAGATGCCCAACGTCAACGTGCTGGTCGAAATGGCCGACATGAGCGAGGCGAACCGCTCCTATGAGGCCAACCTGCAGGTCATCAAGCAGGCCCGCGATCTGATTTCCATGACCATCGACCTGATGAGGAACCAGCAATGATCGGCGGTATCGGGGCACTACAGTTCAAACCGGCAATCGACGGCGCGGAGGCCGCCTCGCCGGGCCTGCTTCAGGGCGGCGTCGGCACCAAAGCAGGCGAAGGCGTCGGCAGCAGCTTCGCGGAGGCTCTCAGCCAGGCTGCGACCAAGACCGTCAACACGCTGCAGAACGCCGAGCAGATGTCGATCCAGGCGCTGAAGGGCGACGCCGACACCCGCCAGGTGGCCGATGCGGTGTTGAGCGCCCAGCAGGCCCTGCAGACGACGATCGCCATCCGCGACAAGGTCGTCTCGGCCTATCTCGAAATCAGCCGCATGAGTATCTAGGACCGCGTCATGAAAGCCCTTGCCATCGCCGCGACCGGCATGAACGCCCAGCAGACCAATCTGGAAGTCATCGCCAACAACATCGCCAACATCAACACCACCGGCTACAAGCGGGCGCGCGCCGAATTCTCCGACCTGCTCTATCAGGTCGATCGCACCCAAGGGGTGCCCAACCGCTCCAACACCTCGCTCGTGCCCGAGGGCGTTTCGATCGGCCTCGGCGTCAAGACGACGGCCGTGCGCAACGTCCACACACAGGGCGAGCTGACCAGCACGGGCAACAGCTTCGACCTAGCGCTGACCGGCCGCGGCTGGTTCCAGATCGAGGGCGCCGACGGCAGCACGCTCTACTCCCGCGCCGGCGCCTTCAACACCAATGCCACCGGGCAGCTGGTCACCGCCGACGGCGCCACCGTCATTCCGGCGATCACCGTGCCGACCGACGCGGTCGAGGTCATCGTCAACAAGACCGGCCAGGTCTTTGCCCGTATCGACGGCCAGACCGACCTTCAGCTTCTCGGCCAGCTTCAGATCGCCAACTTCGCCAATGAGGCGGGCCTGGCGCCGCTCGGCGACAATCTGTTCCAGGAGACGGCGGCCTCCGGCCCGGCCAATGTCGGCGTTCCAGGCGATCCGGGCTTCGCCACCATCGAGCAGGGCTATCTGGAGTCCTCCAACGTCGATCCGGTCAAGGAAATCACCGAGCTGATCTCGGCGCAGCGCGCCTATGAAATGAACTCGAAGGTCATCCAGGCCGCTGACGACATGGCCTCGGTGGTCTCAAAGAACATCAGGTAACCGACGATGGCCATGCCGGCTTCCTGCCCTGCTTTTCGTCGCGTCGTGCTGGCCCTTGCGCTGGTGGTCGTCGGCGTGCCGGCACTTGCGCAAGAGACGGGCCCATCTCCCTTGCGATCCGGGGAGTCGGCCAACCAGCTCGCCGCCAATCAAGCGGTCGGCGAAGCCGTGCTGATCCCCAACCGGGTCATCTATCCCGGCGAGACGATCGAACTTGCGGCGCTGAAGCAGGTGACGCTTGTCCCGGGCAAGCACAAGCCGGACGGAATGGCGACGCGCTCCGAGGAACTTCAGGGCAAGGTCGCCAAGCGCACCCTCGTGCCCGGCCGCTACATTCCGGCGGCCGCGATCCGCGACGCCTGGCTGGTCGAGCAGGGTGCCTCGGTGGAGGTCTATTTCACCGCCGGAGCGCTGACCATCTCCGCCGCCGGCGTCACGCTGCAGCCGGGCGCCGCCGGCGATCTCATCAAAATCCGCAATGTCGACAGCGGCAAGATCATTTCCGGCACGGTAATGGCCGACGGCACGATTCGGGTCGGCGCATCGTGAGGCGCGTCTTTGCCCTTCTGCTGAGCGCCGCGATCGGTCTTCAGCCCGCATTGGCGGATGGGCTCACGTCCAAGGCCAAGCGCGAACTTGCGCAGAAAAATGGCGGCGTCTACGACGACCCGGAATACGATCCGGCGACCACCACCCGCATGTTCCGCGTCTCGACGGGACCGAGCACGCTGCCGCCCGGCCAGGTCGCCGCGCGCATCAAGGACATTGCCCAGTTACAGAGCGCGCGCGACAACCAGCTCGTCGGCTACGGCCTGGTCATCGGCCTGGCGGGAACCGGCGACAGCCTGCGCAACTCGCCGTTCACCGAACAGTCGATCCGCGCCATGCTGGAGAACCTCGGCATCGCCACCGAAGGTGGCAGCGCGCGCGCCAAGAACGTCGCCGCCGTCATCGTCACCGCCAACATGCCGCCCTTCGTCCAGTCGGGCGCGCGCATCGACATCGACGTCTCCTCGATGGGAGATGCCACCTCGCTTGCCGGCGGCACCCTGGTGATGACGCCGCTCAAGGCCGCGGACGGCGAGATCTATGCCGTCGGCCAGGGCTCGGTGATCGTGGGCGGTTTCACCGCCCAGGGCCAGGCAGAGCAACTGACGCAAGGCGTGCCCACCGCCGGCCGCGTGCCGAACGGCGCCATCGTCGAGCGCTCGGTGCCGGCCGAGTTCGATGACCAGGGCGTGCTGACGCTGCAATTGCGCAATCCCGATTTCTCGACCGCCATCCGCATCGCGGACGCCATCAACGACTACACCTCGCAGCGCTTCGGCATGCGCGTTGCGGCCGAGCGCGATGCCCGCACCGTGCAGATCAGACGGCCGAAGAACGTATCGGCCGCGCGCTTCTATGCCGAGATCGAAAATCTGGTCGTCGAGTCGGATGCGCCTGCCCGGGTCGTCATCGACGAGCGCACCGGCACCATCGTCATCGGCAACAACGTCAAGATCTCGCGCGTCGCGATCAGCCACGGCACGCTCACCGTGCGCATCACCGAGGCGCCGAAAGTGGTTCAGCCGGAGCCCTTCTCCAAGGGCGAGACGGCGGTCGAACCCTTCACCGCCATCGAGGCTTCGCGACCCGACGCCCGCGTCGCCGTGCTCGACGGCCCCGATCTTGAAACGCTTGTCTCCGGTCTCAACCGTCTCGGCGTCAAGCCCGACGGCATCATCGCCATCCTGCAAGGCATCAAGTCGGCCGGCGCCCTGCAGGCCGACCTGGTTCTCCAATAGGCATGCCGATGATCGAGCTCTTCTCCTCAAACCCGCATCGTCGCCCGAGACTTCATACGACCATGAAGCTGCTAGCCGCTGTCGCGATCGCTGCGCTGATGGGCGGCACTCCGGGTCGCGCGGAAGAAGTCCGCCAGGTGCTGCCCGGCGGACAGGCCCCGGCCCAGCCGGCTGATCTCGCGCGCGGGAAGGCGCCGGACGAGAGCGAGATCCAGCGCTTCTGCTCCAACATCGCCGATGCGGCTCGCGACCGCCGCTACGCGTTGCAGGCCGAGGAGCTGAAGCAGCTCCAGGCAGGCATCGACGAGCGCATGAAGGCGCTGGAGACAAAACGCGCCGAGTACGAGCAGTGGCTGAAGCGGCGCGAGGTATTCCTAGCGCGCGCCGAAGAGAGCGTCGTCAAGATCTATGCCGGCATGAAGCCAGACGCCGCGGCCGAGCGCCTGGCAATGGTCAACGCCGAGCTCGCTGCGGCCATCCTGATGAAGCTCGATGCGCGCAGGGCCGGCGTCATCCTCAACGAAATGGACCAGAAGGCGGCGGCGACGCTCACCGGCATCATGGCCAGCGCGGCGCGAAGGGTTGATCCGTCATGAAGTTGAAATTGCTCGTCCTTGTCGCGGTCGCGGCACTGTCCGGCTGCGGCACCGATCTCAAGGAAGTCGGCCGGGAGCCTGCGCTCTCACCGGTCGGCTCCGGCATCGGCAATGGCGGCGCAGCCCCCTACTCCTATCCGGAGCCGCCGGCGAGACCCGTCAAGAAATTCTCGCTTTGGGATGATCGCCAGAGCAGGCTTTTCACCGATCCGCGGGCGCTGCGCGAGGGCGATATCCTGACCGTCAACATCAAGCTCAACGACAAGGCCAATTTCAAGAACAAGAACGACCGCAGCCGCACCGCCGCGCGCAAGCTCGGCTACGACGTCACGCTCGGTTGGGACGGCAAGAGCACCAGCGGCAAGGGCGATGCCGGCTTGAGCTCCAGCACCGAGACCAACGCCGACGGCGAGATCAATCGCTCGGAGAATCTCGAGCTCAATGTCGCCGCCGTCGTCACCGAAGTGCTGCCCAACGGCAATCTGATGATCAGGGGCTCGCAGGAAGTGCGCGTCAATTACGAACTTCGGGTCCTCACCATCGCTGGCATGGTGCGTCCCTCCGATATCGGCGCCGAAAACACCATCCCCTACGAGCGCATCGCCGAGGCACGTATCTCCTATGGCGGACGCGGCCGCGTGAGCGAGGTCCAGCAGCCGGCCTACGGTCAGCAGATCCTCGACCAGGTTCTTCCTTTCTAGGCGGGGAGATCGCTGTCGTGGCAAACGTCGAGCAGGCTCAGTCCAAGAAGGGACCTTCCCTTGTGGTCCAGCTCGCCATGCTCTTGGCCATGACGGGCGCGGCCGTCGGCATGGGCTGGTTCTCGGGCGGCTATCTCAAGCAGGGAGAAGCCCCGGCGCCTGTTCCTGCCGCACCCGAGAACGCCGGCAACCCGGAGAAGTCGGCCGAAGTGGGCAAACAGATCGCCGGACCGACGGTGGTCCAACTGGCGCCGATCACCACCAATCTCGCCGCACCTAGCGAAATTTGGATAAGGCTGGAGGCATCGGTGCTCTACGACGCGCCGCAGCCGCAGGACATGACCGAGCAGATCCATCAGGACCTGCTGGCGTTCGTGCGCACGCTGAAGATGCATCAGATCGAAGGCGCCAGCGGCTACCAGCATCTCAAGGCCGATCTCGACGAGCGTGCGGCGCTGCGCAGCGGCGGCCACGTCAAACAGGTTCTCATCAGGACGATGCTGCTCGAATGAGAAAGTTCCTCATCGCCACGGCGCCCATCGTCGTCACCACCTCTGTCGCCGCGGCCCAGCAGCTCGATCTCGGCGGCATAGGCAAGGCCGACGGCACCACGGTCGGCTATCTCATCCAGATGTTCGGGCTGCTCACCGTGCTTTCGGTGGCGCCGGGCCTGCTGATCATGGTGACGAGCTTCACCCGCTTCGTCATCGCCTTCTCGATCCTGCGCGCCGGCATCGGCCTGCAGTCGACGCCGGCCAACCTGATCCTGATCTCGCTGTCGCTGTTCATGACCTTCTATGTCATGGCGCCGACCTTCGACCAGGCCTGGAACACCGGCGTCAAGCCGCTGATGGACAACCAGATCACCCAGGCCGAGGCCTTCGAGAAGATCTCGGATCCGTTCCGCAGCTTCATGCTGCACAATGTGCGCGATAAGGATTTCGATCTTTTTGCCGATCTCGCCCGCGAGCGCGGCCAGACCGTCTCGCGTGACACCGTGGACCTGCGCATTCTGGTGCCCGCCTTCATGATCTCGGAAATCAGGCGCGGCTTCGAGATCGGTTTTCTGATCGTGCTGCCGTTCCTGGTGATCGATCTCATCGTCGCCACCGTGACCATGGCGATGGGCATGATGATGCTCCCGCCGACGGTGGTTTCCCTGCCGTTCAAGATCCTGTTTTTCGTGCTGATCGACGGCTGGAACCTTCTGGTCGGCAGCCTGGTGCGATCCTTTACCTGACCGCCCCGCCGGGCTCGAGGACGACACTTAAGGCTTCGCCTGCTAAAGCCCGCGCGAATTATTTTGGATTAACCGTCCAGTTTAGCCGTTTGGTAGGAAGTTGCCCGCATAGTCCGCTCCAGATGGCGGGTGATCGGGTCTCAACGATCATTGGCATGATGCCGCACCGTCATACCGGACAAGCCGGTATGTCAAAAAAATCCGTGTAAAAACCAAGGTACGAGTATCATGTCCAGTATCATGACCAATTCCGCTGCGCTGACCGCGCTGCAGAGCTTGAACAACACCAACAAGCAGCTCGAGACCACCCAGTCCCGCATTTCGACCGGTTACCGTGTCGCCACCGCCAGCGACAACGCCGCTTACTGGTCGATCGCCACCTCGATGAAGTCGGACAACAAGGCGCTCTCGGCCGTTCAGGACTCGCTCGGCCTCGGCGCCGGCAAGGTCGACACAGCCTACACCGCCATCAACGACGTCAAGGATCAGGTGGACCTGATCAAGACCAAGCTGGTTACCGCCCGCGGCGCCAGCCAGGAAGACCAGCAGAAGATCGCGACCGAAATCAAGGCCATCCAGGATCAGATCAAGTCGTCGGTCACCAACGCCAACTTCGCCGGCTCGAACCTGCTGCAGAACGACGGCACGGCTGCTTCCGATCTGAACATCGTTGCTTCGTACAACCGCACCGGCTCGACCGTCACGATCGACACCATCAAGGTGGCCTCTGCCGACACGCAGGTCCTCGACACGGCGGGCACCGGCGGCATCGTCGGCGGTCTTCTTGCCACGACCTTCTTCGATCCGAGCTCCGCCGCCGTCGCCGACACCGCCATCGACACCGCGCTCGGCACCGTTGAAACGGCGCTCGGCAAGCTGTCCACCGGCGCCGCCTCGCTCGGTGCCGCAAAGTCGCGCATCGATACCCAGCAGAGCTTCCTGTCGAACCTGTCGGACTCGATCGACAAGGGCGTCGGCGCTCTGGTCGACGCCGACATGAACAAGGAATCGACCCGCCTGCAGGCCCTCCAGGTGCAGCAGCAGCTCGGTATCCAGGCGCTGTCGATCGCCAACGGCAACTCGCAGCAGATCCTGTCGCTCTTCCGCGGCTGATCGCCCGGCGAACTTCAGGCATCTTTGTCGGGCCGCGCCACCAGCGCGGCCCGATTTTCATTTTTGATGCTGCTGCCCCTCCGAGGCGCGCCTCTTCCCTCGAGAAATATTACCGCACCGCGGTTTCAAGGCTGGCTTTTAACGCGCCGTTAACTGTGACGCGCTAGCTATGGTTAACCAATCGCTATGACGGGCCGACCGACGGTCGACAGGCATGACCGCCCCCGCCAGAGAGTTGACCGGCATGCGCGAGGCATGCCTGCTTTGAGAAGGGGTGTATCTTGGCAAGCATCATGACCAACGCCGCCGCGCTCACCGCGCTGCAGAGCCTCAACGCCACCAACAAGGCGCTTGAGACCACGCAGGGCCGCATCTCGACTGGCTACCGTGTCGCCACTGCTTCCGACAACGCCGCCTACTGGTCGATCGCCACCTCGATGCGGTCCGACAACAAGGCGCTCTCGGCCGTCCAGGACGCGCTCGGCCTCGGCGCCGGCAAGGTCGACACAGCTTACACCGCCATCACCGACATCAAGGACCAGGTCGACGCGATCAAGGCCAAGCTGGTCACCGCGCGCGGCGCCAGTCAGGACAACCAGCAGAAGATCGCGACCGAAATCAAGGCCATCCAGGACCAGATCAGGTCGTCGGTCACCAATGCCAGCTATGCCGGTTCGAACCTGCTGCAGAATGACGGCACGGCCGCCTCGGATCTGCATGTCGTGGCTTCGTACAACCGCACCGGCACGACCGTCTCCATCGACACCATCGACGTGGCAGCGACCGACACGCAGGTTCTCGACACCGCCGGCACCGGCGGCATCGTCGGCGGGCTGCTTGCGACGACCTTTTTCGATCCGAGTGCCGCGGCCGTTTCCGACACCGCCGTCGACACCGCGCTCGACAGCGTTGAAACCGCGCTTGCCAAGCTCTCCACCGGCGCTGCCTACCTTGGCGCCGCCAAGTCGCGCATCGACACCCAGCAGAGCTTCCTGTCGAACCTGTCCGATTCGATCGACAAGGGCGTCGGTGCCCTCGTCGATGCCGACATGAACAAGGAATCGACCCGCCTGCAGGCGCTCCAGGTGCAACAGCAGCTCGGCATCCAGGCGCTGTCGATCGCCAACGGCAACTCGCAGTCGATCCTGGCCTTGTTCAAGAGCTGATATTTCCGCTGAGGCAACCCCTCCATCGCAAGGCCGCGTCTCGGGCGCGGCCCGCGTCTCGGGCGCGGCCTTTTTCTTGCGCGTTGGACTGCTGCCTCCGGGCCGTTCGGGCCTAGCATAGCCCCTGGCCGCATGCGCTATCATCCTCGCACAAGCTTCGCGGTCTAGTCTTCCGGCGGAAAGTCATGCTGGGAGCGGTTGAATCGTGCCGGAACAGATCCAGAGCCTCATCGCGAACCTCCGCGGCTTCGGCGTCAGGCGTCTCGCTCTCATGGGCGGCATCGCCGCGCTGGTCATGGCCGTCATCGGCGTCGGCTCGGTCTATCTCAACCGTCCGGCCTACGAGACGCTCTATGTCGGGCTCGACCGCAGCGACGTGAACCAGATCGGCCTGGTGCTGGGCGAGGCCGGCATCGGCTTCGATGTCGGCGCCGACGGAACATCGGTGCTGGTGCCGGCCGGCACCACCGCGCAGGCGCGCATGCTGCTGGCCGAAAAGGGCCTGCCGACCAGCGCCAACGCTGGCTACGAGCTGTTCGACAATGTCGGCTCGCTCGGCCTCACCTCGTTCATGCAGCAGATCACCCGCGTGCGTGCGCTGGAAGGCGAGATCGCGCGCACCATCCAGTCGATCGCCGGCGTCAAGGCGGCGCGCGTACACATCGTCATGTCCGAGCGCGCCAATTTCCGCCGTGACGAGCAGCAGCCCTCGGCCTCGGTGGTCATCCGTTATGCCGGCGTCGATGCCGAAAAGAGCGCCCAGTCGATCCGCCACCTCGTCGCCGCAGCGGTTCCCGGCCTGTCGGCCGACAAGGTGACCGTGCTCGATTCCAACGGCAATCTGCTCGCCGCCGGCGACGACACTTCCAACACAAGTGCTGCCCGCACGCTCGGCGTCGAGCAGACGGTCGAGGCGCAGATCGGTGACAACATCCGCCGCGCGCTGACGCCTTATCTCGGCCCCGACAATTTCCGCGCCAGCGTCAAGGCCGACGTCAATACCGACACCCGACAGACCGAAGAAACGATCTTCGATCCCGAATCCCGCGTCGAGCGTTCAGTGCAGTCGGTGCGCACCAACGAGGCCAGCAACCAGAAGCAGGCCTCGAACCCGACCAGCGTCGAGCAGAACCTGCCCGAGACGCAGACGACCACGACTGAAGGGCCGCAGTCCTCCTCGCAGAACGACCGCAAGGAGGAGATCACAAACTACGAGATCAACTCCAAGAAGATCGCCACCGTTTCCAACGGCTACTCGGTGACCAAGATGTCGATCGCCGTCGTCGTCAACCAGGATCGGCTGAAGACCATTCTCGGCAAGGACGCCACCCCCGAGCAGCTTGCCAAGCGCGTCGCCGATATCCAGAAGATGGTGGCCTCCGCCACTGGCTTTGAGGAGAAGCGCGGCGACGTCATCGATGTCTCGGCGGTCGAGTTCATCGACGGGCTGGACGGTGAGCCGATTGACCAGCCGGGCATCCTCGCCTCGATCGGCACATACACCGGCACGCTGATCAATGCCGGCGCCTTTATCGTCGTCGTGTTCCTGGTCGCCTTCTTCGGCCTGCGGCCGATGGCGGCCGCGCTGACGGCGTCGGCCAAGCCCGCGGCCCTCGCCGGCCCGAGCTTCGACGATGTCCAGCGCTCGCTGCCGACCCCCGACGCGCCGGTGGCCGCAATCGCGGCCGACACGGCCGTCGGCGCGCTGCCGGGCGCCCGGCCGGGCGCCACTCCGCTCGACGACCTGCGCCAGAAGATCAGGCCTGCGCCGCAGGAACGGCTGGCACGCATGGTCGACCTCAACGAGGAACGCACCGCCCAGATCCTGCGCAAATGGGCGGCCGCCCCGGAAGCCGCGGGTTAAGCCATGGCTTCGGCGGCCCTTTTCGATCTCCTGCCCGATTTCGGTTCGCGCGCCCCGCGCGCCGGCCAGGCACCGTCAGCGCCTGACATCGAGCGCAAGCCGGACGTATCGCCGCCGCAGGCCGACATCGGCGCGCTGATCGCCGAGGCGGTGGCCGATGCGGAAGCAGCACTCGGGGCGCGGCTCGCGGCCGCCCACGAGGCGGCCCTCGAGGCCGAACGCCAGGCCAATGAGGATGCGGCAAAGGCGTTCCTCAAAAGCTTCGGCGGCGATCTGGGGGCGGCGGTCGCGACACGGATCGATGCCATGGAAGCGCGCGTGGCCGAGCTCACCGCCGCCACCGTCGCCCGCATCCTCGGCGGCGTGGTCAGCCATGATCTGCAGGAGCGCTCGATCGAAGCTCTTGCCCGTACCGTAAGCGCCGCGATTGCCGACAGTGAGGCGGTGCGTATCGGCGTGCGCGGGCCGCTGTCGCTGTTCGAGCCGCTGAAGGCGTCGCTTGGAGATCGCGCGGCCAATCTCGATTTCACCGAGGCCGCCGGCTTCGACCTGACCGTGACCATCGATGAAACCGTCTTCGAGACGCGCATCGCCGAATGGTCGGCTTCCCTGTCGGAGGTCCTGTCATGAGCGCCATCGACCACGGCGAGGCCAGGCATGAGATCATCATCGTCAAGCGGAACCACGACGGTCATGACGACGGCCATCATGGCGGCGTCTGGAAGATCGCCTTTGCCGACTTCATGACCGCCATGATGTGCTTCTTTCTCGTCATGTGGCTGATCAACGCCGCCAACGAGCAGACCAAGGCGGCGGTCGCCAGCTATTTCAACCCGGTCGAGCTGATCGATCGCAATTCCAGCCGCAAGGGCTTGGAAGATCTTGGCGACGGCCCGAGCAAGGTTGGCCTCACGGCCGACAATCCGCAGGATGGCGCGAGCAAGGCCGGCGAGGACGGCAAGGGCGGCGCCGGCTCCTCCGACCGCAGGCAGACGAAGGAGGCCTCGCAGAAATCCGATCTCTCCGACGAGCATCTGTTTGCCGATCCCTATGCCGTGCTGTCGGAGATCGCCACCGATACCGGCGTGATGCAGAATGTCAGCGCCAAGGGTGAAGGCGGCGCTCAGAACGCCGGTCCGGCGACCGGCGCTTCCGGCGGCGAATCCTATCGCGATCCTTTCGCGCCGGACTTCTGGTCGCAGCAGGTTGCGACGCCTGGCGCCGAAGCCAGCGCCGAACGCAGGAGGATCGAAGGCGATCCGGCCAGGACTGGCGAGAAGGTCGCCGAGACCGATGTGCCGAAAGTCAAGGCCGCTCCGCCGGCACCGCCGCAGTTGGATGCGCCGCTCGAGCCGCTGGCGGCACCGGAAAAACACGGTGCCAAGGTGGTCGCCGGATCGGACGGCGACACAAAAGTCGGGAAGGCCGAAGGCAAGGCGATCAAGGGCGAGAAAGCCCAAGCTGAAAAGGCAGAAGCCGAAAAGGCAGAGGCCGCTGCGACCGATGCTGCGATGCCGGGAGCCGCAGGGGCCGAACCGGCGACGGCCGAGCCGGCAAAGGCGGAGCCGGAGCAAGCCTCCGACAACGGAAAGAAGGTCCCGAGCAGCGCCGCCCTCAAGGCGGCCGCCGAAATCAAGCAGGAACTGGCCAAGGCTTTCGCGCCCGGTGACAAGCTGGCCGAGGGCGTCTCCGTCGAGGCAACGGACAAGGGCGTCGTCATCTCGATCACCGATCAGCTCGACTTCGGCATGTTCGAGATCGGCTCGGCCGTGCCGCGCCGCGAGATGGTGCTGGCGATGGAGAAGATCGGCCGCATCATCAACGAGAAGAAGGGCACCATCACCATCGGCGGCCATACCGATGCGCGGCCGTTCCGCAGCAACGCCTACGACAACTGGCGGCTGTCCACCGCCCGCGCCCACTCCGCCTATTACATGCTGGTGCGCGGCGGCGTCGACGAAAGCCGCATCACCGAGGTCGCGGGCTTCGCCGACCGCCAGCCCAAGATCGCGTCCGATCCGCTGGCCGCCGCCAACCGCCGCATCGAGATCCTGATGGCGACCGGCGGATGAGGGTCAGGACCGCCATCGGCCGCGCAGTCGGGCTGCTGCTGCTCGCCGCAGGACCGCCCGCTGCCGCTTTTGCACAGGATGACGGCCTGCAGCCTTACCAGCTGGTGCGCTCGCTGCAGTTGGTCCAGGACCGCATCGCCGGAGGCGATCATGCGGCGCTGCCGATGCAGGCCAAGCTGCTGGAAATGACCGATGCGAGGCTTCGCGCCGCCGATGCCGGCGATTTCAAGGACCCGAAGAATTTCCGCGCTCTGCTCGTCTATGGCATGAGCGGCGGCAATCCCGTCACAGTCGAGGCGGCGGCTTCGCGCGCGGCGACCGACCCGCAAAGCCTCGCCATCGCCAAAGGGGTCGTCGCCTATCTCAACGGCAGGCCGGCCGCGGCAATCGAAATCCTGAAGCCGATCGACCCGATGAGCGTGCCCGCCGACCTCGGCGCCTTCCTGGCGTTGGTCAAGGGCTCGCTGCTTGCGACCGATGAACCCGCAACGGCGCTGACGCTGCTGGACGAGGCCCGCCTGCTCAGCCCCGGCACACTGGTCGAGGAGGCAGCGCTTCGCCGCTCGGTCGGCCTCGCAGCGACACAAGGCGACGCCGCGCGCTTCGCGCTTGCCTCGACGCAATATGTCGCCGGCTATCTCTATTCCCCCTATGCCAGTCAGTTCGCCGATTCCTTCGTCTCCGGTGTGATTGCGCTGCACATGTCGATCAGCCAAGACAAGCTCGCCGACATCACCTCGATGATGGACCCCGAGCGCGAGAAGGTGATCTTTCTGCGCATCGCGCGCCGCGCCGCGATCGACGGGCTGAGCGACCTCTCCGCCTTCGCCTCGGCCCGGGCCGAGCAGGGCCGCAACGGCAAAGGCAATCAGGACGACCCGCGCGCCGTGCTCTATTCGGGCCTCTCCACGGTGACATCGGCCACGATCGATGATGTACGCGCGAGGCTCGGCAAGGTCGATCGCGGCAAGCTTTCGGAGCGCGACCGCGCTTTGCTCGATGCGGCACAGGCCGTTGCCGGCGAGGTCGTCGCTCCCGTGCGTGCGGCCGCCATGAATGAGACGGAGGCCGGTCCGGCCAAAAGCGATGCCGCGAAACCCGCTGAAACCGAGGCTGCGAGCCAGGCCGACGCCGAAGGGTTGCCCCCGGTGGAAGGCGCGATGGCCGAGCAGCCGGCCCCGGTCAAGCCGGCGGACGCGCCGGCCGCAACGTCCGCGCCGCCGGCTCCGCCGACGACGGCTCAGGCCGCGGCCGAGGCTCAAGCCCCCGCTCCTGCGCAGCCCGAAACGCCATCCGTGCTGCCTGCATCCACGCCGGCGGCCGCAGCAAGCCTCGATCCGCACGATCCCACCGATGCCGCGATGCTCAAAGCGCGCCGCCAGCTCGACCAGATCGACCAGCTACTTGGAGCCGCTCCCAAATGACCAGCGCCCAAATGAACAGCGTGAGCCAGGCCACGCCGGGACTTGCATCCGCCCAGGTCCAATCGCGGCAGCATCCTGCCGACAGCAAGGAAAACGGCTCGAATTTTGGCGAGATGGTGCATGGCGCCGAACAATCGGCGCGGCAGGCAAAGCAGCCGGCCGAGCCTGTGTCTTCCGATGCGCAGCCGGCGCGGCGCGCCCTCGCCGGTCCGCCCAAGCCACCACCCGATCAGGATGGCCAGAACAAGACTGCCGCGCCGAAGCCAGCGGCCGGAAAGGCCGCGAAGAATGGCGCCGAGGCTGACCATGTAAAGGCCACGGACGATGCCGATGCGGCGGCGCAATCGTCAGATAGCGCTCTGCTTCAGGACGGTTTTCCCCTGCTGATGGCGCTGGGCGACATCCGCCACTTCGCAACGTCGACAAATGCCGAGCGCGGTGGATCTTCTGTCGAGGGAGAGCCCTCGATCGGCCAGGCCGCGTCTTCGCAGCTGGCGATCCGTCAAGGCAAACGCATGTTGGCCGACGCTTCCGAAGGCAGCGAGCCGTTGCCGCGATCCGGTCGCGCGACGATGGCGACCGAGAAGCCCGGGCTCGATTTCGGACAGAAACCGGCCGGCGCTGGTCAAGGCCCGGACATGTCGATCCGCAAGGACGACATCCGGTCTGGAACGCAAGGAGCCGCAACCGACGCAACGACGCCGCAAGGCTGGCGTCCGGCGGCCGCCCAGAAGACCGCGCAAACGGCGCAAGCCCTCGCATCGAACAATCAAGCCAAGCCATCCTCTGCCGCCGCGCGCATGGATGTGGTCAGCCAGCAGAGCTTCCCCGCGCCGGCCCAAAACGCCTTCGGCCAGACGGTATCGGCGCTGGCTGAGGCGATCGCCTCTGACAGCGGGGTTCAGCAGGCCTACTCGAGCGCTCCGATCGGCTCGCACGCGACCAACTCTGTTGCCGTTTCGACACATGTCCTGAAGATCGAGCTCCACCCGGCTGACCTCGGCACGGTCACCGCCAGCCTGCGTCTTTCCGGAGAGCAGCTTTCGATCGAGATGAAGCCGGAAACGCACGAGGCGTACCGCCGTCTGACCGCCGACAGCGACGCCATCGTCAAGTCGCTCCGCAGTCTTGGTTTCGACGTCGATCACGTCACCATCATGCAACCCTCGATAGCGGTCCATTCGCCCGGTCGCGTCGAAGCGAGCGGCGCACCGCCGATGTCCACGGGCCGCGAACAGCCTTCGTTCCAGCCCGGGAACTCGGGCGGCAACAGCGCCGGCGGCGATCGGCAACCGGGAAGGAACGACGGCAATGGCGCACAGGAATTCGGCCGCGCTGCTTCGCCTCTTCGCGAGCGCGCTGGCGACGATATCTATATCTAGTCTGGCCGCGACCGTCGCCGCCAAAGCCGCGCCCAATCCTTGCGAGCCGGAAATCCTGCGCGCCGCCGATCGCTATGGCGTGCCGGCCGGTATCCTTTACGCGGTCGGCCTAACAGAAACGGGAAAGAAGGGCAGCCTTCAGCCCAACGCTTTGAATGTAGAAGGAAAGGCTGTTTTTCCGCGCAGCCGAGGGGAGGCGCTGGCGACGTTCGAGAATGCCCGCCGCGAGGGCAAGACGCTGATCGATCTCGGCTGCATGCAGATCAATCATCGCTATCATGGCGCGCAGTTCCGCAGCGTCGAGGACATGCTAGACCCGCACCAGAACGTCGACTACGCGGCGCGCTTCCTGGCGAGCCTCCACGCCCGCCACATGACCTGGTCGATGGCCGTCGCCCGCTATCATGCCGGCCCCGACAACGACCCGGCGCAGAAGGTCTATGTCTGCCGCGTCATCGCCAACATGGTCGCCACCGGCTTCGGCAAATGGACGCCGAACGCCAGCGCGTTCTGCAACCATTAGTTGCAAAACCATATGCCTTTGGTCCGCCGCGACGGGGTTCACAGCGGCCGCCGGCAGCCCTCTATCCAGTGCCGCGAATAGTCCCTTCACGGCCGGCTTTATTACGGCTCCCAAAAAAACTCCCAAGAAAATAGCTACAAGAAATGACGGTTTTTCAGGATTCACCGCACCGGATACCGCTTTCCGCACGGGGCAAATGAGATGATTCGGAGGGCGGGCCGATGATCGTGATCGTTGATGAGCGCGAGCTCGTAACTGAGGGCTACAGCTCACTTTTCGATCGCGAGGGCGTTGCCACCGCGGGCTTCGCGCCAGGCGAGTTCGGCGAGTGGGTGAACTCTGCCGCCGACACGGACTTGAGATCGGTCAGGGCTTTCCTTATCGGCGACTGCCGCGAGGGCGCCATCTCGCCGCGCCAGATCCGCGACCGCACCGGCGCGCCGGTGATCGCGCTCAGCGAACAGCACTCGCTGGAACACACGCTTAGGCTTTTCGAGAGCGGCGTCGACGACGTCGTCCGCAAGCCGGTGCACATCCGCGAAATCCTCGCCCGCATCACCGCCATCCGCCGCCGCGCCCGCGAAGAGGCCGCCTACACCGAGGTCGGCTCGATGCGCATCTTCATGGACGGGCGCGACCCGGAGATCGACGGCGAGCCGCTGCCGCTGCCGCGTCGCGAGCGGCGCATCCTGGAATATTTGGCCAGCAATCGCGGCCGGCGCGTGACCAAGACGCAGGTGTTCAACGCCATCTACGGCATCTTCGACGAGGAGGTCGAGGAGAACGTGGTGGAGAGCCACATCTCGAAGCTGCGCAAGAAATTGCGCGAGAAGCTCGGCCATGACCCGATCGATTCCAAGAGGTTCCTCGGCTACCGGCTGGTGTTTTGATGGTCGTCGCCGGCACATCCCGCGCCAGCCTCGCGCAAGACACGAGGCTTAGTTTTGTAGCCTCTCAGAAAGGCACCGAGGAGATGTATCGATGAGCCTCTACGGAATGATGCGCACCGGCGTCTCCGGTATGAACGCCCAGGCCAACCGCTTGTCCACGGTGGCCGACAATATCGCGAATTCCGACACAACCGGCTACAAGCGCTCCTCCGCCGAATTCTCGACGCTGATCATGCCGAGCACCGGCGGCGCCTATAATTCAGGGGGCGTGACAACGACGATCCGTTCGGCCGTCAGCTCGCAGGGTGTTCTGCAGTACACCACTTCGGTCTCCGACCTCGCCGTCAACGGCGACGGCTTCTTCGTCGTGCAGGACCCGAGCGGAACGCCCTATCTCACCCGCGCCGGCGCCTTCGTTCCGGACGCTCAAGGACGCCTCGTCAACGCCGCCGGCTACCAGCTGATGGCCTACAGCTACGCCAATGGCGATCCGGCCGCCACCGCCAACGGCTTCGAAGGCCTCGTGCCGGTGCAGATTTCCGATCAGGAGATGACGGCGACGCCGAGCACGGAAGGGACATTCACCGGCAACCTGCCGGCTGGCGCCACCGCTGTCACCGCCGGCAACCTACCCACCGACAACAGCACCTCGTCACAATACACGTCGAAATCGTCGCTGGTCGCCTACGACAATCTCGGCAACAAGGTGTTGCTCGACGTCTATTTCACCAACACCGGCACCGGCACCTGGCAGGTTTCGGTATTCGATCAGTCGAAGGCCACGGCCGGCACGTCGTTCCCCTATGCGGGCGGCGCGCTGGGTTCGGCCAATCTCACCTTCGACACCACCACCGGCAAGCTCACCGGCGCGACCACCGGCGTGTCCTTCACGGTGCCGAACGGTTCGACTCTCAACCTCGACCTCTCCAAGCTGACGCAGCTCGGAACCGGCTTCACGGTCTCCGATGCCAACGTCAACGGCAATGCGCCGAGCACGATCGAAAAGATCCAGATCAGCCAGGACGGCGTCATCTACGCCCAATTCGAGGATGGCTCCACCAAGCCGCTCTACAAGATCCCGCTGGCCGACGTTCAGAGCCCCGACAACCTCACCGCGATGCCGGGCAACGTCTATGTGCAAAGCGCGGACTCAGGCGCTGTTCGCATCGGCTTTGCCAATGAAGGAAAGCTTGGCTCGGTCGTCTCGGGCGCGCTCGAAAATTCCAATGTCGATATCGCCGAGGAACTGACCAACATGATTGCGGCGCAGCGCAGCTACACCGCCAACTCGAAGGTCTTCCAGACCGGTTCCGACCTGATGGACGTCCTGGTCAACCTGAAGAGATAACCCCATCGGGCGCCAGCCCGTGAAAGACCCGCATGTCGCTTTCCACCGCATTAAGCATCGCCCAGTCGGCGCTCCTGGCCACATCCAAGCAAACCAGCGTCGTGTCGCGCAATGTGGCCGACGCGTCCAACCCGGATTATGCCCGTCGCGTCGCCGTCGTCACCAGCACGGCGCCCGGCGCGCGATCGGTGGAGATACAGCGCGCCGCCAATGATCTTCTGTTCCGGCAGAACCTTTCCGCGCTGTCGGCATGGAGCGGCCAGAGCGCGCTTTATAGCGGCATGGATCAGCTCGACTTATCGGTTAATGGAGTCGACAATGCGTCGTCTGCGTCGACTGCGATCGGCAATCTGCAGCAGGCGCTGCAGCTCTACGCCACCACGCCGTCGAACCAGAATCTCGGCGCCAGCGTCATCGACGCAGCCAAGCAGGTGGTGAGCTCACTGAACGACGGCACCACGGCGATCCAGGATTTCCGCACCCAAACCGACGGCCAGATCGCCACCGCGGTCGACGACCTCAACTCGCTGCTCAGCCAGTTCCAGGACGCCAACAAGGCCGTCATCGCCGGCACACGCTCCGGCACGGATGTGTCGGACGCGCTCGACCAGCGCGACGCGCTTCTCAAGAAGATCGCCGAATATGTCCCGGTCTCGACCTTCACGCGCGGCGACAACGACATGGTCATCACCACCAAGGACGGCACCACGCTGTTCGAGACGGTGCCGCGGTCGGTGACCTTCACGCCCTCGGCCGGCTACACCGCCGGTACGCCCGGCAACACGATCTATATCGACAATGTGCCGCTTTCTGCAGACACCGGCGACAATACCAGCGCCGACGGCAAGCTTGCCGGCATGCTGAAGCTGCGCGACGGCGTTGCCGCGACCATGCAGAGCCAGCTCGACGAGATCGCGCGCGGCCTGATCACGGCATTTGCCGAGACCGCGCCGTCTCAGCCCAACGCCGCAGGCCTGTTCACCTGGTCCGGCGCGCCGGCTGTTCCCGCTGCCGGCACCCTGGTCGACGGCCTCGCCGGCTCGATCAGCGTCAACGCCGCGTTTGACCCGAGCGCCGGCGGCAGCGCGGCGCTGCTGCGCGACGGCGGCGCCAACGGCGCGGCCTATGTTTCCAACACCGGCGGCGGCGCCTCCTATTCTGACCTGCTGATCGCCTACGGCAACAGGCTCGACCAGCCGATGGCCTTCGACACCTCCGCCGGCATCACGGTCAGCTCCGGCGTCTCGGACTACGCGGCCAACACCATCGGCTGGTTCGAAGGCGTGCGCCAGCAGGCATCGACCAACGCCGACGCGAAGGAAGCGCTGTCCACGCGCACCGCCGAAGCGCTATCGAACGATACCGGCGTCAATGTCGACCAGGAAATGTCCCTGCTTCTCGACCTCGAGCACACCTATCAGGCGTCGGCGCGCATGATGAAGACCGTCGACGACATGCTGGACGCCTTGTTGGGCGCGGTGGGATAATCCATGAAAGCGACAGCCGTCTCCTCAGCCGCCATTTCCAACGCCCTGCGCTATCAGCAGATGCGCATGCAGGCCGAACTCGTCAAGGCGACCACCGAATCCCAGACCGGCAAGGTAGCGGATGTCGGCCTGGCGCTCGGCGGGCGCACGACACAGGCCGTCACCTTCCAGCGCGATCTCGACCGGTTGAACGGCATCGTCGATTCGAACTCGCTGGTCGCCGCACGCCTGACTTCGACACAGGATTCGCTGGGTCAGCTCTCCGATGTCGCGCAGGATCTGCTGACGGCGCTGACCAGCGCCGTGTCGGGCGACTCTTCGACCAGCATCACCCAGACCGCCGGCGCCACGGCGCTGCAGCAGATGACGGGCATCCTGAACACCAGCGTCAACGGCGAATACCTGTTTGCCGGGACCAACACCGACGTCAAGCCGATCGACGATTTCAGCGCCGCCGGCTCGCCCGCCAAGGCGGCGTTCGACGCCGCCTTCACCAGCTATTTCGGCTTCACCCAGAACGACCCCGCGGCCGCCAACATCACCGCCGCCCAGATGGACGACTTCATCACCACCGCGGTCGAGCCGCAGTTCCTGGGCTCCGGCTGGCAGGCCAACTGGTCGAATGCCACCGACGACCAGATCACCAGCCGCATTTCATTGAACGAGACCACGCAGACGTCGGTCAGCGCCAACGAGCAAGGCATCCGCAAGCTCGCCATGGCGGCCGCCATGGTCGGCACGCTCTTTGCCGGCAACATCAGCGAGGCTGGGCAGAACACGATCGTCAGCCGCGCGCAAAAGCTGGTCGGCGAAGCCATCGGCGGCATCGTCCAGGTGCAGTCCGAAGCCGGCCTCACCCAGAAGCGCGTGTCCGACGCCAGCGATCGCATGAAGACCCAGGTCGATCTGTTCGAGAAGCACATCATCGACCTCGAAGGCGTCGATCCCTCGGAGGCCGCCACCCGCGTGGCCGACCTGACGCAGCATATAGAAACGTCCTTCGCATTGACCGCGCGACTGCAGCAACTGAGCCTGTTGAACTATCTCACCTGAACACTCTCACCGGAACGCCAGAGCTCCGACGATGTATCAATTCTCCTACGCCGACATCCAGACCGACTCCGTCGCCGACGCCAAGGACCGGGAGCGGCAGTTGCTCACCCGATCGATCGACATGTTGTCCACGGCTGCTTCCGTTGGGCCGGAGTCGATTGAGGCGGTCGAGGCGCTGCACTTCACCAACCGCATCTGGACCACCTTCGTCGAGGATCTCGGCTCCAGCGACAATGCGCTGCCCAAGGAACTGCGCGCCAATCTGATCTCGATCGGCCTGTGGCTGCTGCGCGAAACGGAAGACATCCGGCAGGGCCGCACCAACAATTTCGAAGGATTGATCGAGGTCTCCCAGATCATCCGAGACGGCATCCAATGAGCAACACGCTGAAGATCTCGCTGAAGCCGAACGAGAAGATCTACATCAACGGCGCCGTCGTCCGGGTTGACCGCAAGGTCACGATCGAGCTGATGAACGACGTTCAGTTCCTGCTCGAAAGCCACGTCATGCAGGCCGAGCAGGCCTCGACGCCGCTCAGGCAGCTCTATTTCATCGTGCAGATCATGCTGATCAACCCGCCGGGCGCCTCCGAGGCCCGCGACATGTTCCGCCGCTCGCTGCCGATGCTGATCGCAAGCTTTGACAACCAGGAAATCTGCAGCGCGCTGAAGCAGATCGACCGCATGGTCGGCGAGGATCATATCTACGAGGCGCTGAAGGCGATCCGCGCGCTCTATCCGCTCGAGCGCCAGGCGCTCGGCGGCAATGACGACATTCCGGAAGCGCCGCGCGCGCTGGCTGTGGGAGCATAAAGATGGCCGTGGACATGACAACGACGATCCCGGTTGGCGCCACCCAGGCCAGCAGCCAGCAGACCTCGAAGACGGCGGTCGACTACCAGTCGTTCCTGAAGCTTCTGATCGCCGAGATGAAGAACCAGGATCCGACCAAGCCGATGGATTCGACGGAATATGTCGCCCAGCTCGCGACCTTCTCGCAGGTCGAGCAATCGGTGCAGACCAACAGCAAGCTCGACCAGATCATGCAATCCTCGGCGCTGTCGCAGGCGGACGCGCTGATCGGCCGTTCGATCACCGCCGCCGACGGCAAGACAACAGGGACCGTGGTTTCGGTGAAGCTCGCCAGCAGCGGCCTGATCGCAGTGTTGCAGGACGGCACCGAGGTCCCTGTCGGCGCGGGCGTATCGATCAAGCCGGCCGCCTAGAGTTTCGCATAGGGTCTGCCCATGAACGAGGCCGACGCCCTCGATATCGTGCAATATGCGGTGTGGACGGTGCTTACCGCCTCCGCGCCGGTGGTGCTCGTGGCTATGGCCGTCGGTATCGGCATCGCGCTTATCCAGGCGCTGACGCAGATTCAGGAAATCACCCTCACTTTCGTGCCCAAGATCGTCGCCATCATGCTGGTCGTGGCGCTGACCGGCCCGTTCATCGGCAGCCAGATCTCGGCCTTCACCAACGTCATCTTCGAACGCATCGAGCACGGCTTCTGACCTGCGGCCGCGGGCATCCCGCCCGAGCGGACCGGCAAAAGTTTGGTCCACACCGGCAAGATGCTTGGCTTAAAGCTTCGCCGACGCATTTTCGCCTTTGCCTTCTTGTTGTTGGACCTGGATGCTTTGGCGAGTCGCCCGCGCGATGATGGCGCCGGGCGAGCGCAAGACAGCAAGATGAAGGCGGGACAGCGACCATGATCGACGACGAGCCGGAAAGCGAACGCGTCTCGGCGCTGGCGCCGTTCCGGCACGGCATCTTCCGTGCCGTCTGGTCGGCGAGCCTTGTGTCGAATTTCGGCGGCTTGATCCAGGGCGTGGGCGCCGCCTGGATGATGACGACGATCGCCACCTCATCCTACCAGGTGGCGCTGGTGCAGGCCTCGACCACCTTGCCGATCATGCTGTTCGCGCTTGTTGCCGGCGCCATTGCCGACAGCTTCAACCGCCGCAAGGTCATGCTGGTGGCGCAGAGTTTCATGCTGGTGGTCTCGGCACTGCTCACCGTATTCACCTGGTTCGGCTGGATGACGCCGTGGACGCTGCTTGCCTTCACCTTCCTGATCGACAGCGGCACGGCGCTGAACAGCCCGTCATGGCAGGCGTCGGTTGGCGACATGGTGCCGCGCGCCAAGGTGCCGGCGGCGATCGCGCTCAACTCGATGGGCTTCAACATCACGCGCAGCGTCGGCCCGGCGATCGGCGGCATCATCGTCGCCGCCGCGGGGGCGGCGGCGGCCTTCGCCGCCAACGCCATCAGCTATATCGGCCTGATCGTCGTGCTTTTCCGCTGGAAGCCGGAAGTACCCGCGCCGACCCTGCCGCGGGAATCGCTCGGCGCCGCGATGGGAGCCGGTCTGCGCTATGTCGCCATGTCGCCGAACATCGGCAAGGTGCTGGCGAGAGGCTTCGCCTTCGGCTTCAGCGCCGGCGCGGTGCTGGCGCTGCTGCCCCTGGTGGCGCGCGATGTGGTCAAGGGCGACGCGCTAACCTACGGCATCATGCTTGGCGCCTTCGGTATCGGCGCGGTCGGCGGTGCGCTGATCAGCGTGAGGCTCAGACAATGGCTCTCCAGCGAAACGATGGTGCGCGCCGCCTTCGCCGGTTTCGCGCTTTGCGCCTTCAACGCCGCCGTCAGCGACAATGCCTGGCAGACGTCGGCGGGCCTGCTCATCGGCGGTGCCTGCTGGGTGATCGCGCTCTCGCATTTCAACGTCACGGTGCAGATGTCGACGCCGCGCTGGGTGGTCGGGCGCGTGCTGTCGATCTACCAGACAGCAACCTTCGGCGGCATCGCGCTGGGCAGCTGGATCTGGGGCGTCGTCGCCGACGCCCATGGCGCGGAGACTGCATTGATGGTTGCCGCTGTCACCATGCTCGTCGGTGGCGCCATCGGCCTGATCCTGCCGCTGCCGCAGCACACCGCTCTCAACCTCGATCCGCTCAACCGGTTCAAGGAGCCGATGCTGGCGCTCGATTTGAAGCCGCGCAGCGGCCCGATCGCCATCATGATCGAATACATCATTCGCGAGGAGGACGTGCCGGAATTCCTCGCCACCATGGCCGAGCGTGGCCGCATCCGCCGCCGCGACGGCGCCCGCAACTGGACACTCGCCCGCGATCTCGAAAATCCGGGCATCTGGATCGAGCACTACCACACGCCGACCTGGGTCGAGTATATCCGCCACAACCGGCGTGCCACTCATGCCGACGCCGTTGTCGGCGAGCGCATCCGCGCGCTGCACAGCGGCGAGAACCCGCCGCGTGTGCGCCGCATGATCGAACGCCCGACCACCGCCGGCACGGCCCTTGTCTCGCCCAAGGGGCCGATCGATCACTAACCCGAGTCTTTTGGCCCGGAATATCTAGTTCCGATCAGCCAGCGCTGTGGATCATATAGAGCTTGCGCGTCGTCTCATGAATCAGCCACTCGCCCTTCCAGCCCTTCGGCAGGACGAGCAGATCGCCAGGCCCCAGCTCACGCATCTCGCCGTCGGCGCGGCTCACTTCCACGCGACCGGAGATGATGTGGCAGATCTCGGATGAACCCGAGCGGTCGGCGGTGAAGCGGCCGGGCGTGCATTCCCAGATGCCGATATCGACGGTCCCGTCCGGCGATTGGAAGAACGAGCGCACCGCTTCGACCTGATCGCCTTCGATCGAGGTCGGCTTCGGTGAAAAGACGCCGATATCGGCCGTGGCGAGGTCGCGGAAGGTCGAAAGGTCGATCAAGATAGGCTCCAGTGTCAAAAGCAATTCCAGGAAAGTGCAATGGTTTTCCGTCCGGAATTGCGCGAAAACAAAGAGTTAGAGCGGTTCGGCGAACGCCGAACCGTCTCAGTGGCCTGTGATGCTGTCGGCCAGGGCGGCCAATTTCGAAGTGTAATTGAGCCCGGCGGCCTCGCGTTGGTCGGCGATGCGGTAGAGCTGGTACATCGAGTGCACGCCGAGCCAGCGGAACGGTTCCGGCTCCCACGGTCTGACCTTGCGGTTGACCCAGGGCAGTCGCGTAAGATCCGTGTCATTGCCGAGGATCAGATCGGCAAGCGTGCGCCCCGAAAGGTTGGAGCTCGACACGCCCAGCCCGACATAACCGCCGGCCCAGCCGATGCGCGTCCTTGGGTCGACGCCGACCGTCGTGCACCAGTCGCGCGGCACGCCGAGCACGCCGCACCAGGCGTGGTCGATGCGGCACCCGGCCGTCTGCGGCAACAGCGTCGTCAGGATCGTGTGCAGCTGGTCGATCGTCGCCTGCTGCGTCCGACCGTTGACGTCGGTGCGCGAGCCATAGCGGTAGGGCACGCCGCGTCCGCCCATGGTGATACGGCCCTCGCGCGTACGCTGGGCGTAGCAATAGGCGTGCGCCGCATTGCCGAGGAGCTCATGCCCGTCCCAGCCGATCTCGCGCCAGAGTTCTTGTGGCAGCGGCTCGGTCACGATCTGCGCGCTGTTGAGCGCCAGCCATGTCCGCTCTTCCCCGGGAATGCCGGCCGTGAACCCCTCCGTCGCGCGAATTATCGTTTCCGCCAGCACCGTGCCACGGTCGGTGGCCACGCTGCCCTTGGCGATCGACGTCACGGTCGTCTTTTCGTAGATCGGCACGCCGAGCCGCTCGACCGCTTCCGCCAGCCCGCGCACCAGCTTGGCCGGCTGCACCCGCGCCTGGCCGTGGATGACGAAGCTGCCCATGACATTCGCGATATTGATGCGCGCGCGTGTGGCTGCAGCGTCGAGCAATTCGATGCGCTCGGGGTCGGCGTCCCAGGAGCGGATCGTCTCGCACGCCTCGCGCACACGTTCGAGCTGTGCGGCATTGGTGGCGACCGTTAGATTGTCGACGCGGCGGATGTCGGCATCGATGTCTTCTGCCGTCGCCACCCGGATCACCTCGTCCACGCAGCCGGCCATCGCCTTTTGCATGGCGGTCACGCCTTGCCGAGTCGAGGTCTTCAGATATTTTTCGCGCGACCAGCCAAAGCCGCCCGAAAGCCAGCCGCCATTGCGCCCCGAGGCACCGAAGCCGGCGAATTCGCGTTCGAGCAGGACTATGCGAAGCGAGGGCTTCGCCTTCTTCAGATAATAGGCGGTCCAGAGCCCGGTGTAGCCGGCGCCGACGATCGCAACATCGGCTTCGATGTCGCCGGGCAAGGGCGGACGCGGGCTTGGGACCGCGCCCAGATCCGCATACCAGAACGAGATGTCGCCGTTGCGCTTGACTTGCATGGGATGGCTTCCAAGAGACCGGAGAGAGGGATCAGGTGAGCGTCGTGTCTGCCGTGCTGTCGTCGGGCAGAAGCTTGGCGTCGGCGCCGTCGAAGCAGAGTTCCACCTTCTCGCCGAGGGCGAAATTCTCGCCCGTCAGCGGCGACCGCACGATCGCGGTCGAACCGTCGCCGAGCTTCACTTCGTATTTCGATCCCGAGCCAAGATAGATCGCCTCGGCGATCGTTCCCGCCAGGCGATTCTTGCCGTCGGCTTGCCCCGGCGGGCGAATGGCAAGTTTCTCGGGCCGCAGCAGCATCACCGGGCTGGTTTCTCCGGCAAGCCGGCGCGGCGCGGCGACCGTCTCGCCGGCGATGGTCAGCGCAGTGCCGGTGCCGTCACTTCTGGCTTCGCCGCGCAGCACCGTGGAGTCGCCGATGAAGCGGCCGACGAACAGCGTCGCCGGCTCGTCATAGAGCTGCCGTCCGGTGCCGACCTGCTCGATGCGGCCGCGGTTAAACACGGCGATGCGGTCCGACAGCACCAATGCCTCCTCCTGGTCGTGCGTGACGTAGA
Organism: Mesorhizobium sp. WSM3873; assembly: GCF_001672445.1. NCBI lineage: Bacteria > Pseudomonadati > Pseudomonadota > Alphaproteobacteria > Hyphomicrobiales > Phyllobacteriaceae > Mesorhizobium > Mesorhizobium sp. WSM3873. Next base: position 109,910 of record NZ_LYTM01000054.1, read on the forward strand.
CGAAGGTGGTGCCGAGCTCGCGATGGATGCGCTTGATCTCGAGTTGCAGCCATTCGCGCAGCTTCTTGTCGAGCGCGCCGAGCGGCTCGTCCATGAGGAGCAGCGGCGGGTCGAAGACGATGGACCGCGCCAGCGCCACGCGCTGCTGCTGACCGCCTGACAATTCGCTCGGATAGCGATGCGCGAAGTCGCCCATCTTGACCATGTCGAGCGCCTTGGCCACGCGCCGCTTCCGATCGTCCTGCCCAACGCCGCGCAGCGTCAGTGGATAGGCGACGTTGCGGCCAACCGTCATATGCGGGAACAGTGCGTAGTGCTGGAAGACGACGCCGATGTTGCGCTTGTGCGCCGGCACGCCGACGACGCTTTGTCCTCCGACCAGCAGCTTGCCGCTCGACACATCCGTGAAGCCGGCGATCACATTGAGCGTCGTCGTCTTGCCGGAGCCGCTCGGCCCAAGCAGCGTCATGAACTCGCCGGGCTCGATCCTGAGCGACACGCCGTCCAGCGCCTTGAACGCGCCATAGGCCTTGGTGACGGATTCGAGGTCGATCGCCGCGCCGCGATTGTCCGGTCTTGGGTTCATAAGCGTCCCTTCCGCTCGCGGCCAAGAAGAAGCATGCCGCCGCCGATCAGGATGGTCGTGGCGCACAAAAGGATCGTGCCGACGGCCGCGACCGTCGGGTCGGCGTCGCGCGTGATCGAAGAGAAGATCTGCACCGGCAGCGTCTTGAGATAGGGGTTGGTGATGAACAGCGAGACGATGATCTCGTCGAAGGACGTCGCGAAGGCGAACAGCAGGCCCGACAGGATGCCGGGCAGGATCAGCGGCAGCGTCACCGTCCGGAACGTGGTGAGCGCGCCGGCGCCGAGGCTCGCCGCAGCCGTCTCCAGCCGCTTGTCGAACACTTCGAGATTGGCCGAGACGGCGATCAGCACGAAGGGCAGCGCCAAGATGGTGTGGGCGAGCACGAAGCCGGGCAGCGTGCCGACGAGTCGCGCATCGAGATAGACGGCATAGATGCCGATGGCCAGCACCACGCCCGGCACAACCATCGGCGTCAGCATCAGCATCCGCAGCAAATTGGCAGGCCGCGCCTTCATACGGTCGAGGCCGAAGGCGGCCAGCGTGCCGAGCACCGTTGCCAGCACCGCCACGATCGAGGCGACCTTCAGGGAATTGAGGAAACTGGTCGACCATTCTGGATTCGTGACGAAATTCTCGTACCACTGCCAGGAGAAGCCTTGCGGTGGGAAAGAGAGCGACTTGTTGCCGTTGAACGACATCGGCACGACGACCAGCGTCGGCGCCACCAGCCAGATGGCCACCAGCAGGCTGACAAGGCCGAGAACGACACGGGTGAGCGTCTTCATTTCCATCAGCGCCGCCCCGCCTCCCGGTGCCGCGATCTCATCACCGGCGCAGCAAGCGCAAGCAACAGGAAGGTCGTGACCAGCAGCACCACGCCCATCGCGCCGCCGCGTCCCCATTGCAGCAGGCTGAGCACCTGGGTCTGCACCAGTGTCGACAGCATCGTCGAGCGCGGCCCGCCGAGCAGTGCCGGCGTGATGTAGAAGCCCAGCGCCAGGATGAAGACGATGATTGCGCCGGCATAGACGCCCGGCAGCGACAGCGGCAGGTAGACTGTGAAGAAAGCGCGGGACGGCCGGGCGCCAAGGCTTCGCGCCGCCTGCACCAGCCTGAGGTCGATGCCTTTCATCACCGAATAGAGCGGCAGGATCATGAAGGGCAAAAGCACCTGCGCCATGCCGATCACCACGCCCGTCTGGGTGCGGATCAGCCGGACGCCCGCGAAGCCGGCTGATCTGAGCAGCGAGTTGATGACGCCGGAATCCTGCAGCAGGATCACCCAGGAGAGTGTGCGCACCACGCCACTCACCCAGAATGGGATCAGCACGCAGAGAACCAGGACGAGCCGCACGCGCGGCCCGACCGCGGTCATGAGGTAAGCATAAGGATAAGCGCAAACCACGCAGACCAGCGTCACCCATGCCGAGATGGTGAAGGTGCGCTGGAGCACCGCGAGATTGACGGGCGCGCCGAAGAACCAAGCATAGTTCTGGACGCCCCATTCCGGCTCCGACAGGCTGCGCAGCACGATGGTGAGCAGCGGATAGCCGATCACTGCGGCGAGCAGAACCAGTGCCGGCAGCGTGAGCGCGAACGGCCGCCAGGCCCATCCTGCCCGCTTTTCGGCAGTCTGGATCGTCGGTTCGAGCGCGCTCACGGGCCTTGCCTCCGTCAGCTCAGTTGCCGGCCATCAGCGCGGACCACTTCTCCTGCGCCACTGGGAAGTTCTCGACCCAGAACTTGATGTTCTGCTTGTAGCCTTGCTTCTGGCGCTCGGGCGTGTTGGTCAGGAAAGCTGCGACCGACTCGTCAACCTTCGGCTTCGCATCGTTGTTGATCGGCGTGTAGGAGGTCTGCTGCGTGAGAATCTCCTGCGCCTGCTTGCCGAGGTAGGCATTCAGCAGCGCATAGGCGGCATCCGTATCCTTGACACCGACGGGGATCGTCATCTGGTCCATCACCACCAGCCAATCCTGCCAGGCGGGCGCGTATTTGGCGCCGTTCTTGACCGCCGTCATGGCGCGGCCGGTCCACATCATCAGCATGTCGGCTTCACCGGACTCGGCGAGCTGCTGCGATTCAGCGCCCGTCTTCCAGTAGATCGTGTCCGGGCCGAGCTTGCGAATCACGTCGAGGGCCTTGTCGATATCGGCAGCGGTCATCGCCTTCGGATCGCCGCCCGCCACCTTGAAGGCCTGTTCGAGCAGGCCACCGGTCGGATCGCCGGATCCGTCCAGGGCGCGCACGCCGGGGAATTTTTCGGTGTCGAAGAAGTCGGCCCAGTTCTTGGGCGGGTTATCCTTGTACTTCTCCTTGTTGTACATCAGCACGACGCCGTAGTTCATCGCCGGAACCGAGCACTCGCCGACCTGTCCTTCGGGTATCTTCGAGACGTCGAGCTTCGAGAGATCGAGCTTCTGGAACAGCTTTCCGCAATGGACGTAAGGCGGCAGATCGCCGGTATCGACCACGTCCCAGGTGACGTTGCCGGATTCGACCTGGGCCTGCAGCTTGGCGATCTCGGTCGGGCCGTCATTGAGCAGCTTGACGCCGGACTTCTCGACGAACTCCTTAAGCGCCGCCACCTGGCCGTCCTGATAGATGCCGCCATAGGAGACGAAGGTCAGGGTCTTGCCCTTGAGCGAGCCTTCCTTCACCTCGCCCGCGACCGGCTTTTCCTGTGCGAAGGCGGTGGTTGTCAGCATTCCGAGCGCCAGCACGGTGCCAAGACCTGCAAGTTTCGACTTCAACATAACTCTGACTCTCCCATTATGCCCGCGTTTAATCGGACTACCTGGCCGCGAGCGGTTTCCAGGGCTTGTATTGATCGAGTTCGGCGCGTGCCGAGGTCGGCGGCGCGATGATCCACATCACCTCGGCCCGGCCGCTGCCGATGTTCTCGCTGCGATGTGGTGTCGATGTCGCGTATTCGATGCTGTCGCCCTCTTCGAGGACGTGGCGGGCGTCGCCGAGAGAGACCTCGACGACACCGCGAAGGACGATCAGCATCTCCTGCGCGTCGCCATGCGTGTAAAGCGCGGAGCCGGTCGAGCCGCCGATATCGAACTCGCCGACATAGACCTCCATGTCGCTCAGCGGCGGGCGGGAAAGCAGCATCTTACGGCAGCCGTCGCTGGGCGGAAGACTTGGCCGCTCGCTGCGCCGGAGCACGCCATGGTTCTGTGTCGCGCTTTCCTCGAACAGCATCGCGACGCTCACGCCCAACGCCGAAGCCATCTGGTTGAGCGAGGCAGTACTGGCGCCGGTCAGCCCGCGTTCAAGCTGGCTGATGAAGCTGGCGCTGGTCCCGGTCGCTTCCGCGAGGTCACGCAATGACAGGCGGCGAGCGAGGCGCAGGGCCTTGAGCCGCACGCCCAGCACCTGCTGCGCATGAGCTGCAGCCGTGCCGGCACCGTTCGCCGCCGGAGCCTGGCCGTCCTCCGAAGCCTCGCGCATCCCGTTTTCCTCCACTTAACACCCTGTACAGTACCACTGTACAGCTGGCAATAGGGGCGGATGCCATTTCCGCTGTCCCATGACTCGAAACGGAAGCCGACCAAAAAATTAAGCATTCAACGGCAGTATCGAATGTCGGCCGGCAAGATGTCGTACAGCAAGGGCCATTGTCGGTCAGCTGAGCGGGAAGGGATCGCGATATGTCATCCTGGCTAAGAAACGGACCGTTGATGCTCATGCGCAGCCTGCTGATGCTGGCTGTCTTGGCGATCGGCACTCTGACTGCAGGGGCGTTGGAACCGGCCAGCTATCCGGAGCCGCCAGACTCCGTAGCTTTCACCGTTCAAAAGGACGGCAAGCAGATCCCGCTCACGCTGCGGCAGTTGGAAAAGCTCGGCCTCTATAAGGTCATCACCACAAGTCCTTTCGAGCAAGGGCAATTGACGTTTGAAGGCGTCCTGTTCCGAGACGTGCTCAAGTCCGTGGGATTGGCGGATAGGGATTCCGTCACTCTAAGGGCCGCGGACGATTACGTGCAGGTGATTCCGCACGAGGATTGGACGGAAGGTCCTCTGCTTCTCGCGACGCGCCAGGACGGGGAGTTGCTCACCCGACGAACACAAGGTCCGACCCGCTTGGTCTATCCTCTCAAGGACTATCCCGCCTTCGACACGCCGATCCGCAAACCGCGATGGATTTGGCTGATCAAGACGATCGAGTCCGACAACTGACCGGCTGGCAGGCCTCCATGGTGGGATCTCGATTGAGAGGCTGGCGAATTCCGCTTTCCTACGGCAGTGCCATAGGGCTTGCGGCGGTCGGTTCCGCGATCCTCATCGTCATGCTGTTTGTCAGTATCAGCAAGATCGAGTCCTCGCTGCCCCGGTTCGGGTTCTTCGCGATCCGCGAATTCCATATTGCCATACGCGACGTGACCCACCTGAGGGATATGACCTCGCTCGCTGAGGTCGCGCCCAACTCTCAGGCGAGCCTAGATCATCTGGCCGCTGCCAACGACCTGGTCTACATCCGCTTCAAGCGGATCGACGGCGGCGAAACGATCAGCGCAATTCCCGCATATGCAGGCATCGTGCCGCGCGTGAACGACGCGGTAACGCGGCTCGACGCCGTAATCGCGGCGGGACTCCCGTTCGATCAGCAGCGCTTGAAGGAACTGGGTCTGGAACTCGAGCAGATCGTCGGCCGGATGAACGACGAGTACTACAAATACGGCGAGGGCGTTAACGCCGATCTCTATGCGTCGGAAGTCAGCCTGAATCGGTTCAACTATCAGATAGCCTTTGCTCTGACGATCCTGTCGCTGCTGGCAATCGGGACGGCGGTTCTGTTCATCGGTCGCCGGGAAACGATAAAGAAGCTGGAATTTCTCGCCTGGCGCGACGCGACCACCGGACTGAAGAATCGTGCCTGGATGGCAGCCAACAGGGACGCCATGCTGGACCGGGCGAGGGAGACCGGTAAGCAGCTTCAGCTGCTCCTGATCGATCTCGACCATTTCAAGAGCGTGAACGACACCTTCGGCCATCACGTCGGCGATCTGCTGCTGAAGGCGGTTGCCGAGGTCCTTCAGTCGGTCGAGCGGCCCGGCGACGTAGCCGCCGTGCGATTGGGCGGAGACGAATTCGCCATCATGGCTATTGCCGATCGGAATGATCATGACGATTTGGGGCAACGTCTGCGCGAACGGCTGAACAGGTTCGCAGAGTTGGAGGGCCATCAGGTGCGCATTGGCGCCAGCATCGGCATGGCATGTTTCCCTCAGCACGGTTCCGACATTTCCACGTTGCTGCACAGTGCCGATAGCGCTCTCTACACGGCAAAGGCCGAAGGGCGGTCCGGTTTCGTGACGTTTTCGCCCGCGATCCTCAGTCAGATCGACATGCAGCTCGGTGAAGAAGCGGCCATCAAGCGGGCCCTCAATTGCGACGAGTTCTTCCTGGTCTGGCAATCCCAGTTCGAGCTGGCGACCGGCCGCATGATCGGGGCCGAGGCGCTGGTCCGCTGGCACGACCCGGTCTCGGGAGCGGTTCGTGCGCCGGCATCGTTCATTCCGATCGCGGAACGAAGTGAGCTGATCCTGGAACTCGACAAGATGGTTCTGGGCAAGGCTTGCGAGCAAGCCGCCCGATGGATGCCTATTTCCACCGAAGAGTTCATCTGCTCGGTCAACGTCTCCGGAAGAAGCCTCCAGACCGATGCCTATCTGACGCATCTCACCGAGACGCTGCGGCAAACGGGGTTGCTGCCATCGCGTCTGCAGTTGGAGATCACCGAAGGAATATTCATCCAGAACAGCCGCAATGCCTTGGAGAGCATCGGCAAGATTAGAAACCTCGGGGTGAGCCTGGCACTCGACGATTTCGGGTCAGGTTATGCGAGCTTTGGATACCTTGCCGATTTCGACTTCAACCAATTGAAAATCGATCGCTCGTTCCTCAGCGACCTGGCTTCCTCCACGAAGAAACAGAACGTGGTCCGAGGCATCATCGCGCTGGCCAATTCGCTAAGCCTGACCGTTGTCGCGGAAGGGGTGGAGAACGAAGCCCAACTCGACTTCCTGATCCACGAACACTGTCACGGCGCACAAGGGTTCTTTATGTCGGAGCCTGTTGAGGCAAGGTTGATGACCAACTATCTCGTCGCAAGGCAGGGTGGCGCCAAAACAGATGGAAAAGCTCGGGCCGAGTCTCTTCGCTTGGGCCCATCCATGCTGCGGAAAGTCGCCAAGCAGGGCCGCAAGACCGCCGATTAAATCAGGGCTCAGCCCTCGCCGGAAAGATCCCGCCGCGCCTTGTCCAGCTCCTCGGCGTAGCGTCGCATCAGATGGCTTTCAGTGAGCAGGCCAAGCACGATGCGGTCGTCGAAATCCTCAACGACCGCTAGCTCTTCAGCGCCGGCGCGCTGAAAGGTCTCGGCGGCGGACTGGACGTTCATCGACGGCACCAGCACCGCATCCTTGAACTGCGCGAGCGCCTGCACCGGAGTCTCGCCGTCTGAGAGGTCGCTGTGCAGTTCGGCCACGAGCAGCACGCCGACATAGTGCCGGCCCTCTTCGACGGCGATGACGCGCTGCGCCGAGCCGAGCGGGATCTCCTTGCGGAACTCGGCCAAGGTAATCGAAGCATCGATGGTGCGGACGTCCTTGCGCATCATCGACCCGACATTGAGGCTGCGCATCCAGCCGACGTCGTGGGCGCTGCGGATCGTCTCGCCGCGCAGATGGAAGCGCCAGGTCGAGAAGGAGTAGCCGAAGGTCTCGCGCACCAGGATGGCCGACATGATCGACGCTGCCAGCACCACGCCGGTGAGCGTCAGGTCCCGCGTCGATTCCAGCGCGAGAAAAGTCATGGTCAGCGGGCCGCCGACCACACCTACGGCAAGCGAGGTCATGCCGACGACAGCGGCGACCGCCGGATCGAGCGCGGTTGAGGGCGCAGCCATCGCCATGACGCCGGCAAAGACCTTGCCGAGCAGCGCCCCCAGGAACAGCGAGGCGAAGAACAGACCGCCGCGGAAACCGGAGCCGAGCGAGATCGCCGAGGCAGCAAGCTTCAGCACGAAGACGCTGGCCACCACGGGAAGCGCGTAGTTCATGGCGAACTCGCGGTGGAGCGCGCCGTGTCCGCTGGACAGCACCTGCGGCGTGACCAGCCCGAGCAGCCCAACAACGATGCCGCCGATGAAAGGTCTGACGGAAGCGTCGATCGCCAGCCGCACAAAGACGCGCTCGATAAGGCTTACCAGATGCATGATTGCGATGGACGCCGCCCCGCCGAGCAGTCCCAGCAGCAGGAACGGCACATACTGGCTGGCGGTCAGCGTCGGCAGGCCGGAAAGTTCGAGCGGAAACGGCACGCCGCCGAACATCTCAGCCGTCAGCGAGGCGGCGATCGCCGCCGTCATGACCGGCGCCACATTGGCCACCGAGTAGATGCCGATGACCAGTTCGAAGCCGTAGAAGGCACCCGTCAACGGCGCGTCGAAGGCGGCAGCGATCGCGCCGGCGGCGCCGCAGCCGACCAGGATGCGCACGTCGTTGCGGCGCAGCCGGAAGGCGCGCGCCAGCCGCGAGGCGATGCCGGAACCAACCTGCGTATAACCGGCTTCCAGACCGACCGAGGCGCCGAAGCCGCTGGAGATCATGGTCTGGCCGACAATGATGAACGTATCGGTGAGCGACATGCGCCCACCGTAGAGCGCGTTGGCTTCGATCGGGTCGACAGGCGTTCTGAACTTCCGCCTTCTCAGCCAGATCACCGAAAGGCCGAGCAGCAGTCCCCCGATCGCCGGAAACATCGCCTGCACCGGACTGGCCAGCGAAAACATCGCTGAAAGACGCCCGCCCGGCTGCACGTCAAAGAGCAGGAAGTGCATGGCTTGCACCAGCGCGCTCATGCCGGTGACCAGGGCGCCCGCGATCATGCCGACCATCCCCGCCATCAGCACAATGACGATGCCGCGCGCCTCGAGCACGGGGATGGAATTGATCAACACCGCCCGAAGCCGGCGGGCGTAGACTTGCGGTTCGTTTATGGCAGGCAACGGAGCGGCTCGCCGGTATGCGGAGGATGGATGCTGCCGCGCCTGATACGCCCGACGGCATGGAGTGGCAACCGCAATGCCGACCGCTTGTGGCGCCATTTTGGCGTTGCGTCGATTAGCGACGGTTGGGCCGGCTACCCTCGCTTGCGAGAATGGGAAAATGGCACTGATCGAGAGGATCAGGGGCCTGCAATCGTCCCCCGCGACGAAGGTCGCCAGCAGCTCCGCCGGCTCCGTTGCGCTCGCCTTCTCCGCGAACAGATGACCCGGTGCCCGGCGGCTCGAACCAGGTCTATCCTTTGGCGGCAATTCCTTCGTCCCTCACACAGCCAGGCTGAAGTCGGGCCGCCAGCCGAGTTCGCTGACGGCCTTGTCGGTCGCGACATGGCCGTTCGGCTCGGCGATGTTGAAGGGGCCCGGCGCGCCGCGCTCGACGGCAAGCAGCGCCGCATAAGCAGCGGCATCGACATGCACGGCCGGATCGGCCGCAATCTCAGTTCCGGTGCCGGGACCATAGAGATGTCCATAGCGCAGCACGATGCCTGTCATGCTCGAGCCCTCGAGAACCTGGCGTTCGAGCGCGATCACGCCGCCGACGCTAATGCCGCGGCCGCCTTCGGCGCCGCTGTCGAGCGGATCGGTTTCGGCATGCGGCTCGGGTCCGGGCGCATAGGCCCAGGCGATGCTTTGCGCGATCAGGCGACGGGCGCCGGCCGACGTCGCGGCCTCGACCAGATTGCGGGTCCCCTCGTCGCGGACGCGCGCGTTTCCGATGATGGACTCGCCCATCCTATTGGGATCGAGTCCGGCCGGCAGATCGGTAAGCTGATGGATCACGACCTCTGGCCTCGCCGCGGCGACCGCCGCAAGCAGGCCGCCGGCATCGAACACATCGATCACCACCGGGCTGGCCCCGATCGCGCGGAGCTTCTCGGCCTTCTCGGCCCGACGCGTTGTCGCAGTCACCCGATGGCCGGTAGCGACCAGTTGCGGGATCAGGCGGCGGCCGATCGCGCCGGAACCACCAGCAAGAAAGATGCGATAGCCCATCGTCTTCCATTCCATCTTGCGATAATATCAGAGTTCGAACAACATATAAGAGCTCTTACATCGTGCGCAAGCAGAAACCGGAAATTCCGGCCCCTGGCAAAGGCAAGCGCGGCGAGGAAGGTTATCTCGGCTACCTGCTGCGCCAGGCCGCCGGCGCCCACAGGCTGCGGGTCGAGCGGGCGCTGGATGAGTTCGGCGTCACGCAGCCGCAATTCGCGACGCTGACCATGCTGTCGGCCTATCCAGGCATCTCCAATGCCGACCTCGCCCGGCTCGCGGTGCTGACGCCGCAGACGGTGAGCGTGATCGTCGGCAATCTGGAAAAGGCCGGTTCCGTGGTCCGCAAGCCGCATGCGGTGCACGGGCGCATCCAGCACCTTGATCTTAGCGACAGCGGCCGTGCCTTGCTGAAGAGATGTCGCGAGCGGGTGCAGCGGCTTGAACGCGAGCTGACCGCCGCACTTTCGGCCAACGAAGAGCGCGCCGTCCGGCGCTGGCTGGTCGCCGTCTCGATCGCGGACACGGCCGGTTAGATCGCAGTACCCTCGCCCGCTTCATAGAGCGCCAGCTTCCGATCCCCAATGCCGAGTTCCGCCCAGCTCGCGCGCCATTCGGCTATATGCGCTGACTTGAAATGCGCCTCGAGCGCCGCACGATCCCGCCAGGCTTCCGAGACATGGATCAGGCCGGGATCGAGAACATCCTGCGCATAGGAATATGCGAGGCAGCCGGCTTCGGCGCGACTCGCTGAAATCATTCGTCCCATCGCCGGCCTTGCCTGCTCGAGCCTGTCGGGTGGCAGCCGAATCGTGCCGATGATGAGGAGCATGCGCCTTTCCTTTCGCCAGCCGGCTCAAATCCCGTAGCCCCTCTCCCACCTTCGCGCAAGCTTGACCGGTTAAGGTCGGGAGCCTGCCTTTGCGCTGGGCAAGTCTGGATTCGAGGACGATATGGCGATCAGCGAAACAATCCCGTCCGGCCTGGCGGCCAAGAATGGCCGCGACGTTTTCTTCGCGCTCGGCATCGTCGTCATCCTGGCGGTGCTGTTCCTGCCGATCCCGGCCTTCCTCATCGACATCGGCCTTGCCTTCTCGATCGCGCTCTCGGTGCTGATCCTGATGGTGGCGCTCTGGATCCAGCGGCCGCTGGATTTCTCCTCCTTCCCGACCGTGCTGCTCATCGCCACGATGCTCAGGCTCTCGCTCAACATCGCCACCACGCGCATGATCCTGTCGCATGGCAATGAGGGTACGCATGCCGCCGGTTACGTCATCTCGGGCTTCTCGAAGCTGGTGATGTCGAGCGACTTCGTCATCGGCCTCATCGTCTTCATGATCCTGATCGTGGTGAACTTCATCGTCATCACCAAGGGCGCCACCCGCATCGCCGAAGTCGGTGCGCGCTTCACCCTCGACGCCATCCCCGGTAAGCAGATGTCGATCGACGCCGACCTTTCCGCCGGAATGATCGACGAGAAGACGGCGCAGCTTCGCCGCCGCGAGTTGGAAGAAGAATCCTCCTTCTTCGGCTCGATGGACGGCGCGTCGAAATTCGTGCGCGGCGACGCCATCGCCGGCCTCATCATCACCGCCATCAACATCGTCGGCGGCATCGCCATCGGCTATCTGCGCCACGGCATGGGCCTCGGCCAGGCGGCTGACGTCTTCATCAAGCTGTCGGTCGGCGACGGCCTCGTCACCCAGATCCCGGCCCTCATCGTCTCGCTCGCCGCCGGCATGCTCGTCTCCAAGGGCGGCACGCGGGGCTCCGCCAATCAGGCGGTGTTCGGCCAGCTCGGCGCGCATCCGCGCGCGCTCTATGTCGCGGCCTCGCTGCTCGTCATCCTCGGCCTTATGCCCGGTCTGCCGCTATTCCCGTTCTTTGCCCTTGCCGGCGCCATGGCCGGCCTCGGCTACGTCATCCCGCTGCGCCACAACCGCGCGCTGGCGGCAGCCGAAGCGCAGAAGAACAAGGAGAAGGCCGACAAAGTCGAGGAGGAGAAGAATTCGGTCAAGGCCTCGCTTGCGACTGCCGAGATCGAGCTGCTGATCGGCAAGCAGCTCTCGACCAGGCTGCTGGTCGCACATCAGGAGCTGGTGTTCCGCATGTCGAAGATGCGCAAGAAATTCGCCCAGCAATATGGGTTCGTGGTGCCGGAGGTGCGCGTCGCCGACGACTTCGCCATCCCGCCGAAGAGCTATCAGATCAAGGTCCACGGCACCGTCGTTGCCGAATACCAGATGCGCGTCGGCGAAATCATGGTGCTGCTTGGCACCCGCGGCGTGCCCGACATCCCCGGTGAGGAAATCCGCGAGCCGGCTTTCGGCATGCGCGCCTATTCGGTGCTGGAAACCTTCGCCGAAGATCTGAAGCGCGAGAACTACACCTTTGCCGACAACATGTCGGTCCTGCTCACCCACCTTTCCGAGGTGATCCGCAACAACCTGCCGCAGCTTCTGTCCTACAAGGACATGAAGGCGCTGCTCGAGCGGCTGGACCCCGAGTACCGCAAGCTCGCCGACGAGATCTGCACCTCGCACATCTCCTATCCCGGCCTGCAGGCGGTGCTGAAGCTTCTGCTTGCCGAGCGCGTCTCGATCCGCAACCTGCATCTGATCATCGAGGCCATCGCCGAGATCGCGCCGCATGTGCGCCGCACCGAGCAGATCGTCGAGCATGTCCGAATCCGCATGGCGCAGCAGATCTGCGGCGATCTCTCCGAGGTCGGCATGCTCAAGGTGCTGCGCCTCGGCAACCGCTGGGACCTCGCCTTTCACCAGAGCCTCAAGCGCGATGCCAAGGGCGAGGTGCGCGAGTTCGACATCGATCCGCGCCAGCTCGAGGAATTCGGCCAGGACGCCACCAAGGCGATCCGCAAGCATCTCGAAGCCGGCGAGCGCTTTGTGCTGGTCACCGCGCCGGACGCGCGGCCCTATGTGCGCATGATCATCGAGCGGCTGTTCACCACGCTGCCCGTGCTCAGCCACGTCGAGATCGCCAAGGGCGTCGAGATCAAGGTTCTCGGAACGATCTCGTGAACACGCTCTCGCAAGGCGTCGTCATCGCCGCCTTCCTTGCCTTCTGCCGCATCGGCGCCTGTTTCATGCTGATGCCCGGCCTGTCGAGCGCCCGCGTGCCTCTCCAGGTCCGGCTGTTCGTGTCGATCGCCGCCACCGGCGGCCTGTTCGCCTTCCTCTGGGACCGCATCTATCCCTATGTCGACCCGCGCCCGCAGGTGCTGGTGCCGATGATCGTTTCCGAGCTTCTGGTCGGCGGGCTGATCGGCGCCATGACCAGGCTGTATATGGAAGCGCTGCGCTTCATGGGCTCGGCCATCGCCATGATGATCGGCTATGGCGGCTCAGGCGGCCCGGCGATCGAGGAGCCGGAGCCGCAGGCTGCGCTTGCCGCCATCATCTCGTTCTCGGCGCTGCTCCTGCTTTTCGTCTTCGACTTCGACCACGAGATCGTGCGCGCGCTGGTTGCCTCCTACACGGTTGCTCCGGTCAATGTATTCTTCAACCCGCAGGCGGCGCTGGTCGACGTCACCGACACGGTGTCGGACGCCTTCTTCCTGGTCATCCGGCTCGGCAGTCCCTTCGTCGCCTACGCCATTCTGGTCAATTTGACGATCGGCTTCGTCAACAAGCTGACGCCGCAGATCCCGGTGTATTTCATCTCGCTGCCCTTCGTCATCGCCGGCGGGCTGATCATCTTCTACTTTGCCATCGGCACCTTGCTGTCGTTGTTCGTCGACGGCTTTGTCGACCTGACGCTAGCGAGGTAGCCGCGATGGCCTCGCGCAAGGACAGACTGAAGAAGTTGGTCAAGGTGCAGGAGCAGTTGAAGGCGGTGCACGAAACCCGTCATGCCGGCTTCCTCTCCGCGGCCGCGGCGGCCGAATCGGAAGCAAAGGAACTCATCGGGCATTTCGACGCTGACAGCTCGCTGGCCGGCCTGTTCCCGGAACTTTACCATCGCCGGATTGCGAACTCGCTCGGCCAACAAAAACAGAATCTTGAAAGCGCCCGGGAGGAGGCGACGTTGATCGCCGCCGCGACCGCGCGGACCAACATGGTCGAGCGCGCCTATAGGGACGCTCGCCGCCGCGACGAGCGCGAACGCTCAGACCGCGAGCGGCTGGACCTCATTGCCCAGAAGCGGGGACATGACTAGGGCAATCAGGAAAAGCATGAAACGGTTGGGCTCGGCGACGTCGCCGTGGCCTCCCGTCCGGACTTGCGTCAAACCAAGGAGATAGAGCGGTGGATCCGGCGCGCGGCGAACGAGGCTGTCAGATGCCGGTCGCCGTCGTGCCGACCGACTTGGCCGCCCCGATCCGCTCCCAGCGCCTGCCATTGCCCTGCGCCTGCCGGGCGAAATAGTTGTAGGGCGTGCTGGACCAATCACGGACCGCGCCGGTGAGGTTGTCGAGCACCAGGTCGCCCTCGTTGGTGCGCACCGTCAGCACCGTGTGTCCCTCGCCGTGATAGCTTGCCACGGTCAACAGCAGCGCCGAGGCCGGCCAGCCGCGCTTCATCAGTTCGAGCTTCTTGAGTATCGCGATATCCTCGCAATCGCCGGACACGGTCGGCACGCGCCAGTCGTCGTTCTTGCCGACAACGGCTCGATCACTGACCTCGGTAATGCGTGAATTGACCGAAAGGTTGATCTCGTTCAATTGCGCGCTGAGCTGAGGCCGCAGGGCGACGACCTTTGTTCCGCCGGCCGTGCTGCAGAGGCCGGGTTGGCGGCTGCAGAACGAATAGAAGGCCGGCGGTGGGAACGCCTTGCCTTTGGTTTGCATCGCCGTTCCGGCCTGGGCGGCAAATGGGCTGGCAACCGACAGCAGAAATGCGATCAGCACGACATCGCTTTTCACGATCAACGTCTCCAAGGCGTGGTCTCGAGGATGAGGGAGCGGGGTTAATTAGTCGTTTTCAAAACCCCGAATTGCGCCGGCGGCGGGGCAACACCGTTAAAATATTAATACCTGCTAAAATAAGATTTGAGCGCTGCACTGCACCTCGCCGCCCCCGCAAGCCTGCCACAAGCTTGTTGCGTCATTGTGCAACGGACATAACCGGCAAAAGGCAGTGCTTTCTTGGCGATTTTACCTCCCAGCGACATCGTGATGGACGTCGCCCGTGCGGCGGAGCCGGCCGACGTCGAGGCCGCGCGGGCAGCACTCGCGAGGCGGGCCGGCGGTGCCGGGGAGACCTTCTCGATCGACCAGACTGCCTCGGTCGAGGCGGGCTCGGTGCTCTCGCGCGCCGCTGCCGACAAGGCCGAGGCGGCAAATCCGGCTAAAAAGTTCCAGCGCTTCGAGGCGATGGTGCTGACCACTTTCATCCAGAACATGATGCCTAAGGACACCGAGGGCGTTTACGGCACGGGTCTGGCCGGCGACATGTGGAAATCGCAGCTTGCCGAAAAGGTAGCCGATGTCATGGCCGCGCATGGCGGGATCGGCATCGCGAGATCGATGCTTGCCGACCATTATCTGGACGGCAAACACAAGGTGCCGGTCGGGCCCGTTGGGGGCGGACCGGAGAAAGCCGAGATCGACCAGCAGACCAGGCTTTCGACCTCCCTGGTCGACGAGCTCGAGCGTAAGGCCGCCCGGTCTATGACCGGTGACGACACAACCATAAAAACGGACATCAAGATCTAGGGACCTACATGGCCGACCAAACGGACCTTTCCAACCTGCCTGCACGAACCACCGCCGCGGAAGCACCGATCGCAGCTGCACGGCCTGGCAACCTCGCCGCCATCATTGGCCGGATCGAGGAGGCGGTGGACGAGGAGACGGCGGGTATCCGCAGCGGCACCAGCTACGACCTCAAGGCCTCGAATGCCCGCAAAAGCCGCTATCTCTACGAACTGACCCGCGCGCTGAAGGGCGCCAATGAGATCGAGTTCCTCGAGCAGCATCGCGAAGGGCTGGCGCGGTTGCGCCAGAAGCTGGCAAAGAACGAGACGGCTATTCTTGCCCATCTCAATGCCGTCAACGAGGTCGCCACGCTGTTGAAGAACGCCATCCAGCGCGCCGATGCCGACGGCACCTATTCGGCAGGCGAATTCGGATATGCCCGGGCTTGAATGAGATGACTGCGGAGCAAGGTAGGATCCGGTGATCAAATTCCTCGCCGCAGCGCTTTGGATCTGCGCCGTAACCCTCGGCGCGGTGTTTTATTCGTTCCAGGCGGCGGGCGAGCGCGGCGTCGGTGAGCCGCCGAAGCCGATGCTGGGCGGTCTCGACTACGTCAAGACCGACATCATTTCGGTACCGCTCGTCCGCGATGCCAAGATCGACGGCTATTTTCTCACCAAACTCGTCTACACGGTGGAGCCGGATCAGATAAAGAAACTGTCGATCCCGGCGCCGGCGATCATCACCGATCAGGTCTATTCCTACCTCTATTCCAATCCGCAGATCGATTTCACCAAGAAGGACACGATCGATCTCGATGCTTTCCGCAAAGCGATCCGCGAGACCGTCAACGCCCGCGTCGGCGTCGAGCTGGTGCATGACGTGCTGATCGACCAGGTCAACTTCCTGTCCAAGGACGAAATCCGCGACAACGCCATCCGCCGCCGCAAGACTGCCGGCGAGACCGCGCAAGCGATGACCAAGCCGTTCCAGCCGGAGCATTGATCGGCTCTGGATCGACTTGGCACCGCCAGGGGTTCACATGCTTGTCCGGTGATGCGACATGCCGCATGGCGGCCACGTTGACGTAAACGTCAACCCGAAGCTATATGCGCCGGTGGCTGTCGCCGCGCTCCCGCGCGACGCGGCGCCTCGCCCAGCGGCCAAGGCCGGTGCGCGTCAAACGCAACCAAACGAGGAGAACCGCCATGGGCGTTCAGGAGATTGCCGACAAGATCAGGTCGCGCGTGGCAAGCGCCGGCTTCGAGCACTCGGTCAAGTTCGACACCGGCAGCGACGGCGTCATCGTTATCGACGGCGCGACCGTTTCGACCGCCGATGCCCCGACCGACTGCACGATCAAGCTCTCGCTCGACGATCTCGATTCACTGATCGCCGGCGATCTCAACCCGACCATGGCCTTCATGGCCGGCAAGCTAAAGGTTGAGGGCGACATGACGGTCGCCATGGCGCTCAGCCAGTTGCTCGGCTGACCGGCAGCCAACTACTTTTTGGAAGAGCGATGCGGCGCCGCGTTTTTGAACGCGCGGCGCCGCATCGGTATGCCTCCGAAGTGTCAGGCGACGAAATCCAGCGCCTTGACCTTGCGGCCGGCGGCCCTGATCGTGCCCGCGGCCGCGTCGAGCGAGCCCTCCTTCAGCTCGAGCGCCAGCAGGCGGTGCCGCTCATAGGGCCCAGGCATGGCGAGCGAGCCGGTGCGGTCGGCCGAAAAACCGAACCGCCCGTAATAGGGCGCATCGCCGACGAGCAGGATCGCGCCGTGACCGAGCCGCGCAGCCTCGGCGGTCGCGTGCCGCATCAGCGCTGAGCCGATGCCGCCGCTCTTCAGGCCCGGCTCGACTGCCAGCGGCCCAAGCAGGAGCGCTGCCGGACCGCCCTCGCCCAGCGTCACGTCCCACAGCCGAACCGTGCCGACGACCGCGCCCGACGGGTCGCGCGCGACAAAGGCCAGGCCTTCCGACGGCCGGCGGCCACGCCGCAGTTTCTCGGACGACTTCTTCCTGCGCTTCGGCCCCATGGCGCGGTCGAGCAGCGCTTCGCGCGCCTGCATATCACCGATGCCTTCGGCAACGATGACGAAGGCCGGCGCAATCTCCCCCCTCGAGCGGGAGATGTCGCCAAAGGCGACAGAGGGGGTCGTTGCGCATGTAACACCGGCGCCCAGCGTGACGAGAAGCGGCGCTGGCGCTCCACGCGCGACGCCCCCCTCTGACCGCTGCGCGGCCATCTCCCCCTCGAGGGGGGAGACCCGGCGCGCAGCGCCCTCGATGATGAAATCTGCAAAGTCCATTTCCGCGATCCTTCACGAGCGGAGATCTGTTCCACAAGCGAGCCCCGGCGGGCGATGTCACCCACGCCGGTTGATCTGAAGGCTCGCGCCTTCAGATCACGTAAGATCGGAGAGGCTCGAAGCCGTTGAAGGCGACCGACGAATAGGTGGTCGTGTAGGCGCCAGTACCTTCGATCAGCACCTCGTCGCCGATGGTGAGCGACAGAGGCAGGGGATAAGGCGTCTTCTCGTAGAGCACATCGGCCGAATCGCAGGTCGGGCCGGCGAGCACGCAGGGTGCGGTCTCCGATCCGTCGCGCGGCGTCACGATCGGATAGCGGATCGCCTCGTCCATGGTTTCCGCTAGGCCGCCGAACTTGCCGATGTCGAGGAACACCCAGCGCACATTGTCATTGTCGGCCTTCTTCGAGATCAGCACGACTTCCGACTTGATGACGCCGGCATTGCCGACCATGCCGCGGCCCGGCTCGATGATCGTCTCGGGCAGCGCGTTGCCGAAATGCCTGCGCAGCGCCGAGAAGATCGCCTGGCCATAGGCCTGCGCCGCCGGTACGTCCTTCAGGTAACGGGTCGGGAAACCGCCGCCCATGTTGACCATTTTCAAGACGATGCCTTCCTCGGCGAGCGTGGCGAACACCTTCTTGGCATCGCCCAGCGCGCGGTCCCAGGCCGAGAGATCGGTCTGCTGCGAGCCGACATGGAACGACACGCCATAGGCGTCGAGGCCGAGGCTCTTGGCGTGACGCAGCACGTCGACGGCCATCGCCGGCACGCAGCCGAACTTGCGCGACAGCGGCCATTCGGCACCCTCGCCGTCGGTCAGCACGCGGCAGAACACGCGCGAGCCCGGAGCGGCGCGGGCAATCTTCTCGACCTCCTCGACGCAATCCACCGCGTAGAGGCGGATGCCGAGCTGGTAGGCGCGCGCAATGTCGCGCTCCTTCTTGATGGTGTTGCCGAAGGAAATGCGATCCGCCGGCGCGCCGGCATCCATCGCCATCTCGACCTCGGCAACCGATGCGGTGTCGAAGGACGAGCCCATCGCAGCAAGCAGGCGCAGGATCTCCGGCGCCGGGTTTGCTTTCACCGCATAGTAGATCTTGGAATCGGGCAACGCCTTCTCGAAGGCGCGGAAATTGTCGCGCACGACATCGAGGTCGACGACGAGGCAGGGGCCGTTCGGACGTCGGGTGGCGAGAAAGTCAAGGATGCGCTGGGTGGCCATCGAGGTCTCTCCATCTGCGCCTTTCGGCGCGCACAAAGGCTGCGGGACGCGGGCGCTCAGCCTCGCGAACTCGCGGTGGACAAAGGCGGGACGGAAAATCCATGGAACCAGCCGGTGGAGACCCCGGAACCACGGATCGCCGTCTCGCGGCGGTGAACCTGGCCTTGCCCGGCCTCGGTTCGCTTTGTCTGCCTTGGCTTGGATGGGAGGACCCGTCCGCACTGCCGGCAATGAAGGTGTGCCTCTTCAGTAACCCCGGTCTTTGGACGACCGGCAGACACCAGAAAGGCCCGCACCGTCGTTGCTTCAAGGTGTCCTCGGTCTTGTGGTTGGCCACTGACCGACTGGAGGGGTTGGCTCCAGTTACCTTACCGATTGCCCTCACCATTCGAGGATCGGCGGACACCCACAGGCACGTGCGACTTTGGGCAAGCGCGATATAAGAGCGAAGGGTTTCACAATCAATAAAAATCGTCAGCGCCGGTTGTAAAAATTGCGGCATCGAACAATGTTTGTGGACCGTATTCGGAAATCGAACAATGCCAGGCACCCACGGCCCTCTCAACGCCTTCCTCGATCTGCGCCAAATGCCCGTGGCCAATGCGGAATTTGGCCCGCTGGCCGGCCTGCGCCTAGCCGTGAAGGACATCTATGACGTCGCCGGCTATCGCACCGGCTGCGGCAACCCGCGCAAGTTCGAACAGGCTCACGCCGCCTCGCGGACGGCCGAGGCTGTGCAGTTGATTCTCGATGCCGGTGCGCGATTCGTCGGCAAGACACAAACCGACGAGCTCGCCTTCTCGCTGTTCGGCCAGAATTCGCATTTCGCCTTTCCGGTGAACGCAGCCGCTCCGGATCGCGTGACCGGAGGCTCCTCGTCAGGTTCGGCGGCAGCGGTCGCCGGCGGCCTTGCCGACATCGCCGTCGGCTCCGACACCGGCGGCTCGATCCGCGCGCCGGCGAGCTTCTGCGGATTGATCGGCCTGCGCACCAGTCACGGCCGGATATCGCTCGAGGGCGCCATGAAGCTCGCGCCGAGCTTCGACACCTTCGGCTGGTTCGCCGGCGACATAGAAGCTTACGAAATGGCCGGCAAGCTTCTGCTCGGACGCGATCCACACCAGCATCCGCTCAACCGCCCGCTGTCGATCGGCTGGCTCGATGCCTTTGTTTCCGGGCCGACGGAAGCCGCCGAATATGCGCGGGTGAAGGCACAGGCAGCAGCCGTCGTCGGCGAGCCGACCGAAACCGAACACGCCTTCGCCTCGTCCCCAGATGATCTCTACTGGTGCTTTCGTCGACTGCAGGCCTTCGAGGCGTGGCAGGTGCATGGCGGCTGGATTTCGGCAGGCGATCACGGACTTGGTCCGGGTGTCGACGAGCGTTTCGGCTTCGGCCGCACGATCGATGCAAAGACGGTCGAAGCCGAAACGGCGCGTCGGGCAGCCTTCCGTTCCGAGTTCGGCAAGCTGCTCGGCAACGACGGCTTTCTTGTTCTGCCGACGGTGCCGGGCGCAGCGCCACTGAAGACCAGCACGCCGGAGCAGTTCCAGGCCTATCGCGAAAGGGCGCTGCATCTTTTGTGCTTGGCCGGGTTGTCGGGCTTCCCGCAGATCACCTTGCCGCTCGGTTCCGTCGACGGCGCGCCCTTCGGCCTGTCGCTGCTCGGCCCTTTCGGCAGCGACGTCGCCCTGATAGGGCTCGGCCGCACGATTCTGGATGCGGCCCGAAAGGTCTGATCATGGATACATTGACCCGCATGCGCGCCTTCATCGACGTGGTCGAGGCCGAAGGCTTCTCGGCCGCCGCGCGCAAGATCGGCCGTTCCAAGGCGCTGCTGTCGAAATATGTGCGCGAGCTGGAGGACGAACTCGGCGCGCTGTTGTTGAACCGTACCACGCGGCAGTTCTCGCTGACCGAAGCCGGTCACACCTATTATCAGCGCGCCTCCGAAATCGTGCGCGAGGTCGACAGCCTGGCCGATGCCGTGCGCGAATCTTCCGGCGACGTGCGCGGCCGCATCAAGCTCTCGGCTGCGCGCACCTTCGCCGACGCGCCGATTGGCCAGTCGCTGATCGATTTTGCCAAGCAACATCCGGACATCGTTCTCGACATCCATCTCGACGACCGCTTCGTCGATCTGGTCGAGGAAGGCTTCGATGTCGCCGTGCGCATTTCGCGGCTGGAGAACTCGTCGCTGATCGCGCGGCGCCTCGGGCCGTTTTCGATCAAGCTCTGCGCGTCGCCGGACCTGCTCGCAAAGCACGGCACCCCGACCCGCCCGCAGGATCTTTCCAACATGCCCTGCATCGTCGACACCAACGGCCGCTCTTTAGCCAACTGGCGCTTCAAGGGAGACGGCGAGGATTCGGTGAGCGTCACCGTGTCGGGGCCGATCGAGGTCAACAGTCCGATGGCGGCGAGAGCAGCCGCCGTGTCGGGCCTGGGCTTCACCATCCTGCCGGATTTCATCGCTGCGCCCGAAGTCGCGTCGGGCAAGCTGGTGACGGTGCTCGACGACCGCATCCTCTCGGGCAGTGGCATCTTCGCGGTCTATCCGCATCGCCGCTATTTGCCCGCCAAGGTCCGTGTCTTCGTCGATTTCCTGGTGCACTGGTTCAGGACGCGCGACGCTGCGTGAAGCACGTCCCCGAAGGTGGGAACCGTTTTCGGCACAAGGACATGCGCAGAAACAGAGCCTAAAAGCGCATCGAGCGATCTGGAAAGAGCGCAACGCTCTCCGAGAGCGCGTCCCAATTTCGCCCCCTTTCTGTTAACTCTCGGAGCCCACTCCCAAAGTCGATGGAATCGCGGCCCGGAATGCACCTGAAACGGCAAGCAATCGTACTGGCTTCGGCAATTGCGGCCACCTTTGCCGCGGTAGAGCCCGCCCAGGTGCACCCGCACGTCTTCGCCGAGGCTCGCCTCGACGTCATCCTCAGCGCGGATCACCAAAGTGTGACGGCACTGCGCCACCTTTGGCGCTTCGACGATCTGTTTTCGAGTACAGTGATGATGGAGTTCGACAAGAACTCCGATCTGAAGCTTGACGACAAAGAGCTCAAGGAAGTGGCCGACACCGTCCATTCCTCGCTGGCCGAGTTCAACTATTTCCAGCTGGTCACGCAGGACGGCAAGGACGTGGCCATGGTCCCTCCGCCGCATCTGATGGCGAGCTTCGACAACGACCAGCTGATCATTCTGTTCGAGTCGCAGCCGAAGAGGCCGATCAAGCTCGCCGGCAAGATCGACATCGGCGTCTACGATCCGACCTTCTACACGGCGATCGACTTCACTGACGACGCCAACCTCACCGTTGAGGGATTGCCCGCGAATTGCACCAAGAAGGTGATCCGTCCCGATCCGGACGAAGCGATCAAGGAAAACCAGAAGACCCTAACGGAAGCGTTCTTCAACGATCCGACGGGCACCGACATGAGCAAGATCTTCGCCACCAAGCTCGAACTGAACTGTCCGCCGGAAGGATAATCGGTGATGAAACCGTCGCTGCGCCTGGCGCTCGGCCTCGCGGCCGCCACCTTGGTCATGACGCATCTACCCGGCGTCGCTCATGCCCAGAGCTCGCTCGGCATCGGCACCAATGACGGCATGGCGCCGAGCACGACGGGTCCGTTCGCCCATATCCTGATGTGGATCAATCTCAGGCAGCAGGAATTCTACCATTTGCTGGCGGCCGCGATGAAAGCCATGCGCCAGGACGGCAGCAAGCTCTGGCTGCTGGTCGGCCTGTCCTTCGCCTACGGCATTTTCCACGCCGCCGGGCCCGGCCACGGCAAGGCGGTGATTTCGTCCTACATGGTCGCCAACGAAGTGGCGCTGAAGCGCGGGATCATGCTGTCCTTCGTCTCGGCGCTGCTGCAGGGGCTGACCGCGGTCGTCGTCATGATGCTTGCCTATTTCGTGCTGCGCGGCACGGCGGTGTCGATGACCGACGCGGCATGGTTTCTTGAGATCTCCAGTTATGTGCTGGTGACGCTGTTCGGCGCCTGGCTACTGTGGCGCAAGGCGGGCCCGGCCATTCTTCGGCGGTTCGGCGCCGGTCCGGCCTACAGCCTGTCGGCGGCCCATGCCGGCCACTCGCGTGGCGGGCACTCGCATGCTCACGCGCATTCCCATGCCGGTCATTCCCACTCCCATTCGCATTCCGCGCATGCCCACTCGATGCACTCGCACGCGCATCACGACCATGATCATGCCGCGCATTCGCATGCGCACAGCGATGAGGCGACTGATCACAAGGCGCATGATCACGACCACGCGGCGCACGACCATGCTCACGCTGGGCATCATCACCACGGCCCGGGCGAAGTCTGCGACACCTGCGGCCATTCGCACGCGCCGGATCCGGCGCTGCTTTCGGGCGATCGCTTCGACTGGAAGACCGCCTGGTCGGCGGTGGCCGCCGTCGGCATCCGCCCTTGCTCCGGCGCGCTGATCGTGCTGAGCTTCGCGCTCCTCAACGGCCTCTGGCTCGGCGGCCTGCTCTCGGTGCTCGCCATGTCGATCGGCACCGCGATCACCGTCTCCGCGCTGGCGACGATCGCGGTGACGGCCAAGAACTGGGCTGTCTATTTCGCCGGCGACGGACGCATCGGCAACCGCATCCATTCGATCGTCGAGATCGGCGGCGCCGCCTTCATCTTCCTCGTTGGCCTGCTGCTCTTGTCGGCCAGCCTGACGGGCGGCGTCTGAAGCCGACCGAAACTGTCATCCGATCCTTCCGTCGAGGTCGTCCTCGATATGGGCGCGGATGATCTCGTCAAAATTCTTCTCGGCGACAAAACCCAGTTCCCGCGAGCGGCGCGCCTCGAAGCGCGTCGGCCAGCCTCTGACGATCGCCCAGATCGTTTCGTCGGGCTGCTCGCGGATCCGTTTGACCACCTCGGCGCCGGCTATGCGCCCGAGCGCTTCGATCTGCTCGCCAACCGTGACCGCCACGCCGGGCATGGTGAGATTGCGCCGCGGCCCGACCTTATCGCCATCGATTTCGGCCGCATGGATCAGGAAATTCACCGCCGATCGCGGGCTGGCATGCGTGTGCAGCACCGAGCGCGGCACCGGCAGGATCGCCTCCTGGCGGCTGAGCGGCTCGCGGATAATCCCTGAGAAGAAGCTCGACGCCGCCTTGTTCGGCCTGCCCGGCCGCACGCAGATGGTGGGCAACCGGATGCCGATGCCGTCGAAGAATCCGCGCCGCGAGTAGTCGGCAAGCAGCGCCTCACTGATCAGCTTCTGCGTGCCGTAGGAGGTGAGCGGCGTCGGATGGAACTCGTCCGGAATGACATCCGGGAACGGCGCGCCGAACACCGCGATCGACGAGGTGAAGACAAGACGCGGCGCGAAGCCCGCCACCCGCACCGCGTCGAACAAAGCGCGTGTGCCGTCGAGATTGACACGGTAGCCGAGGTCGAAATTGGCCTCCGCCTCGCCGGAAACGATGCCGGCGAGATGGAAAATCACGTCCGGGCGGGAAGCAACGAGCTTGGCCGTCACACCGGGCGTGGAAAGATCGCCGGTGTGGATCGAGACATCGACTCCGGCGAGCGTCGGCGCCTGCGGCGGCACGATATCATGCAGATCGAGCGCGGTTATTTTGCGCCCGCGCAGCACACCGTCCTTGGCCAGCCTTGCGATCAGCTTGCGGCCAACCATGCCTGCGGCGCCGGTAATCAGAACTCTCATCTCATAGACCCTTCTTGCGTTGGCTGCGTCCGCGCAGCCACAGGACGACGAACAGCCCCACCATGAAGAGCGCGGCGATGACGACCGCAAGGACCGTCGAGACCTTGCCGGCGGCCAGCATGATGTTCGGCAGGAAATAGGCGGCGAGGCCGAACAGGAGCAGTATCCAGGCCGCGGCGATCGCCGCGTTGCGCGTCTCGCGATCCATCAGGCGCCGTCCCTCGATCCGAAGCTCATCACCGGCTCAGTGATAGTGGCGGCGATCGCGAGGCGCATCATGCGCATGGTCGTGATCATGGTGATGATCGTGCGTGTCATGGCTGTCGGCGCATAGGCCGAACTCGGGCTCCACCGTTGCATGATCGATCCCGTGCTTCGCCGCAAGCCGCTTCTTGATGGCGCTCACCGCAGCATGTGGATCGACGCCGTCATTCAGGCAGGCATGCAGCGTCGCCATGTTGCTGGTGCCGTCGAGCGACCAGACATGCATGTGATGCACCTCCCGCACGCCCTTGACCGCGGCTTCCAGATCCTTGGCGATGAGATCGCGATCGAGGCTTGCCGGCACGCCTTCGAGCAGCACATGGGCGGCCTCGCGCATCAGCGACCAGGCCGTCGACAGGATCAGCAGCGCCACCAGCACGGAGAGGATCGGATCGATCGGCGTCCAGCCGGTGGCGAGGATGATGAGGGCCGCAGCGATTGCCGCGGCCGAGCCAAGCAGGTCGCCCAGCACATGCAGTATGGCGCCGCGCATGTTGAGGCTCTCGCGGTCGCCGCCATGCAGCACGAAGAAGGAGGCGACGTTGACCAGCAGGCCGGCGACCGCCACCACCAGCATCGGCCCGCCCAGCACCGGCGCCGGTTGCATCAGCCGCCCCCAGGCCTCGTAAACGATCCACAGCGCGATAACGAAGATGGCGATGCCGTTGGTGTATGCGACCAGCGTCTTCACGCGAGCGAAGCCGTAGGTGAGACGCCCGGTGGCGGGACGTCCGGTGAGTTGGAAGGCATACCAGGCGAGGCCGAGCGCGATCGAGTCCGCCAGCATATGGCCGGCATCCGCAAGCAGCGCCAACGAGCCTGTGAGCCAGCCGCCGAGCGCCTCCGCGATCATGAAGCCGGCTGTCAGGCAGCCCGCGACGAGAACGCGCTTCTTGTCGGTCGACCCGTGCACGTGATCGGCGCCGTGGCTGTGCGCGTGTGAGCCGTGATCATGCGCCATCGCGCAACTCCTGCTACGCGCCGGATTCGGCACGGAAATCCTCGAGCCGTCGCTTTTGGCGGCCCTCGCCATCGAAATTCGCCGGATCGAGCCAGGCCTCATAGGCCTTGCGCAGCGCCGGCCACTCCTTGTCGATGATCGAATACCACGCCGTATCGCGGTTTTCGCCCTTCACCACAAGATGCTGGCGGAAAATGCCTTCGAACTTGAAGCCGAAACGTTCCGCCGCACGTTTCGACGGCTCGTTGCGGTTGTTGCATTTCCATTCGTAGCGGCGATAGCCGAGCTCGTCGAAGGCATATTTGGTAAACAGGAACTGTGCTTCCGTCGCCTGCGGCCTGCGCGAGATCAGCGGCCCCCAATAGATGTTGCCGATCTCGATGACGCCGTTGGCGGCATCAATGCGCATCAGCGTCTGACGTCCGGCGACCTTGCCGCTCGCCTTGTCGATGACGGCGAAGAACAACGGATCCTCGCTCGCCTCGACTTTGTCCAGCCATGGCTGGAAGGCGGCGCGGCTCTCGGGCGGATAGTCCGGCAGCCAGGCGAAGCGGCCTCCGGCATCCGACACCGACGACGCTTCATAGAGCCCGTCGCCGTGCTTTGACGCGCTCAGCGGTTCGAGCCGGACATAGCGACCTTCCAGCGCCTTGCGTTCGGGGCGCGGGCGTGCCTGCCAATTCTTCAGATTTTCCGACACCGACCGCTCCAATCCGTTTGACTTTTCCTGGCGCACGCTCACAAAAACGCTCGCCCACAGAAAGAACCACAGGGACGGGAAAAATGCTCCACACCATCGCGGCCTTCGATCGTCTCGGCGAGGAAAATGCCTTTGCGGTGCTCGCGCGGGCAACGGCGCTTGCCCATCAGGGCCGCGACATCATCAACCTCGGCATCGGCCAGCCCGACTTCAAGACGCCGCAGCATATCGTCGAGGCGGCGATCAAGGCGCTGCGCGACGGCCACCACGGCTACACGCCTGCCAACGGCCTGCTAGCCACGCGCGAGGCGGTCGTGCGCCGAACGCTGACCACCACCGGGGTCGAAGTATCGCCCGAGAACGTGATGATCCTGCCCGGCGGCAAGCCGACCATGTTCGCCGCGATCCTGATGTTCGGCGAGCCGGGGGCGGAGATTCTTTATCCCGATCCCGGCTTTCCGATTTATCGCTCGATGATCGAGTTCACGGGTGCTGCTCCAATCCCGGTGCCGATCCGCGAGGAGAACGGCTTCGCCTTCTCGGCGGATGAGACGCTCGCGCTGATCACGCCGAAGACGAGGCTGCTGATCCTCAACTCGCCCGCCAATCCGACCGGCGGCGTGACCGCGCGGGACGAGATCGCCAAACTCGTGATGGGGTTGGAGAAGCACCCTGAGGTCGCGATCCTCTCCGACGAAATCTACGATGTCATGACCTATGACGGCGAGACCCACTGCTCACTGCTCAATTTTCCAGAACTCCGCGACAGGCTGATCGTGCTCAACGGCTGGTCCAAGACCTGGGCGATGACCGGCTGGCGCATGGGCTGGTCGATCTGGCCAAACGGCGAAAAGGGCGCCTATCTCTACGACAAGGTGCGCAAGCTTGCGGTCAACTGCTGGTCCTGCGTCAACGCGCCGAGCCAGTATGCCGGCATCGCCGCGATAGACGGCCCGCAGGACGATGTCGAAAAGATGATGCTCGCCTTCGACAACCGCAGGAAGATAGTGGTCGAAGGGCTGAACGCGCTCCTCGGCATTTCCTGCATCACGCCGAAGGGCGCCTTCTACGCCTTCCCCAATGTTTCGAAAACCGGCTGGAAGGCCAAGAAGCTTGCCTCGGCGCTGTTGGAGGATGCCGGCGTAGCGCTGATCGGCGGCCCCGATTTCGGCGTGCTCGGCGAAGGCTATGTCCGGCTTTCCTACGCCAATTCCGAGGAGAACATATTGCGAGCGCTGGAGCGGATCGAAGGGTTCTTGACGAAATAGAGCCTCAGCCCCCTCACCCGCGGCCGACGAACGGCATCTTCGTCGCCATCACCGTCATGAACAGCACATTGGCGTCGAGCGGCAGGCTCGCCATGTGAAGCACCGCGTCGGCGACGCGCTGGACATCCATCACCGCTTCGGCGGCGATGGAGCCGTTGGCCTGCGGCACGCCGACGGTCATCGCCTGCGCCATCTCGGTCAGCGCATTGCCGATGTCGATCTGGCCGCAGGCAATGTCATAGGGCCGGCCGTCGAGCGCCAGGGTCTTGGTCAGGCCGGTGATGGCATGCTTGGTCGCCGTGTAGGGCGCTGAGCCCGGCCGCGGCGCATAGGCCGACACCGAGCCATTGTTGATGATGCGCCCACCCATCGGCTTTTGCCGGCGCATGACGCCGAAGGCGGCACGGGCGCATAGGAACGAGCCGGTCAGGTTGACGCCGACGACATCGTTCCAGACCTCGACCGGGATCTCGTCGATCAGCGTCGACTTGTAGCCCATGCCGGCATTGTTGAAGAGCAGGTCGACGCGCCCGAACGCCTCCACCACTGTCTCGAACATGTCGTCGACTTCGCCGGCCTTGCTGATGTCGCATGCAACGGCAAGCGCCCTGGCGCTGGTCTTCCCGGCCTCGGCGATCGCCTCCTCGAGCAGCGTCTTGCGGCGGCCGCAGAACACGGTGTTCCAGCCTGCCTTGAGCAGCGTGGTGGCGACGCTCTTGCCGATGCCGGTGCCCGCGCCGGTTACGATGGCTGTTTTCTCTGTCATGGCGGTCATCGTCCTCGCTCCCCGTCACTGCTGGAAGAAGACGTGGCATCGCAAATGACAGAGGGCGTGGCAAGCGGCTATTGTCGGCAAGAAAGCGGAGCCGACAAAAAGGGCGGTCATTGGCGACCGCCCCTCATCTGAACCGCGCTTGGGAGGAGGATAAGCCGGTCCGACTGGTTAGAATGATGCGCTTGCTGGGTTAACGAAAGATTAACGGCCAGCAGCACGTCCCATGCCCGTTTACCAACCGGCAATTTGCTGGCGCGGATCGGGCGCGGTTCAAGCCGGCGCCTTCGCCGCCGAGACCGTCGCCTCGACATGGTCGACCAGCGCGTCCGGCAGGCCGAGGCGGCCGGCTAGCAGGTCGAGATAGCCGCGCTCCGTGCGGGTGTCGGGATCGATGGTAAGGCGCGAGGCGGTGTAGAGCTCAACCTTCTGCGCATCGGTCTTGGCGCCGGTGATCAGGACGTCGAGATCGAGCGGGCGTTCAAGCTCATCCAGCAGAAATTTTTCCGCTTCGGCACCGATGCCGGCGAGCTTGAGCTTGTCGGCGATTTTCTGCCGCTCCTCGTCATCGACATGACCGTCCGCCTTGGCTGCGGAGATCATCGCCCGCACCAGGGTCAGCGTGAATTCGGCCTCGCCCTGCGGCGCCTGCGAGGGATGGAAGGCGGTGTCTTTGGGCGGCGGCAGCAACTCGGGCTCGCCGGCCACGGGTTCTTGTGCCGGCACATTGCCGGCCTTGTAGTTCTGGTAGGCCTTGTAGGCGAGGCCGCCAATGGCTGCCAGGCCGCCGAGCTTCATGGCAGCGCCCGTCACCTGTCGACCGGGGCCGGTGCCGAGCAGCACCGCCGCCAGCGCGCCGGCGGCGAGCGGATTGTCCTTCGCCATCTGCACCGCCTGCCCCGCCTTGTCGCGAACGGTCGATCCCGTGCCGGGAATTTGCGAGCCGAAAAGGTCGTCGAGCAGCTTCTTGGGGTCGAGCATCAATGCCTCCAGAATTGGCCCGGCCGAATGCGCCCGGGCGGGGTTTCGGACCGGCAAGACGTAGGCCCCGCGCATTGACATTACAATGAACGGGCGGATGATTTGACGAAACCTGGGCTGCTCAGCTTCCGATGTGGCGCTTGGCGCCCCGCGCATGCGCGAGTTCCACCTGGCGATGGCGCTCGGCGTAGCGCGCGCGGTCCTCGTCCGAGCGCGCTTCGAAGCAATGCGGGCATGAGACGCCGACCGTATATTTCGGCGAGAGCCGGTCCTCGACGGTGAGCGGATGGCGGCAGGCGCGGCAGAGTTCGGCTTCGCCCTCGGCCAGGCCATGCGACACCGATACCCGCTCGTCGAAGACGAAGCATTCGCCCTGCCATAGGCTCTCTTCGGCCGGCACCTCTGCGAGATATTTCAGGATGCCGCCCTTGAGATGGAAGACCTGCCTGAAGCCCAGCGACTTCACGTAAGCGGTCGCCTTCTCGCAGCGAATGCCGCCGGTGCAGAACATCGCCACCTTGCGGCCTTCGAGCTCCTCGCGGTGCTCTTCGACCCAGCCCGGGAACTCGCGAAAGCTGGCGGTCTTGGGATCGACCGCGCCCTTGAAGGTGCCGATCGAAACCTCGTAGGCGTTGCGCGTGTCGATGACCAACGTGTCGGCGTCCGAGATCAGCGCGTTCCAATCGGCCGGCGCGACATAGGTGCCGGCGCTGCTCGCCGGATCGAGATCGTCGACGCCCATCGTGACGATCTCGCGCTTCAGCCGCACCTTCATGCGGTGGAACGGCATCTCGGCGGCGGTGCTGTATTTCACTTCCAGGCCGGCAAGCGCTTCGATCGCCTCCAGGTGATCGATAAGCGCTGCGATCGCTGCCTCGCTGCCGGCGACCGTGCCGTTGATGCCCTCATGCGCCAAAAGCAGCGTGCCCTTGATGTCGCGTCCGCAGCAGAAGGTGGCAAGCGGCGCGCGCAGCGCTTGGTAATTGTCGAGCCACGCAAACTTGTAGAGCGCGGCAACGCAGACCGGCTGAATTTCCTTGGTTGTTGTCATGCCCATGCCACTAGACCGTGCTGAAAGCCGTTTCAAGGCGGAGCGGACGGGCCGCGTGACATTGCGACACGCCCGCCTTCGTGGACTCGGAATACCCCTTCTGCTAATCGGTTGAAATCGACCGAAACGGAGAGACAAGCCAATGACCAGCAAGACCGAAAAGCTCCTGTCGCTCCTCAACGGCCAGCCGGTCATCCCGGTGCTCAAGATCGCCAATGTCGCCGACGCCGTGCCGCTCGCCCGCGCTCTGTCGCGCGGCGGCTTGAGGGCGATCGAGATCACGCTGCGCACCGCCGATGCGCTGGAAGCGATCCGCCGCGTCGCGGCCGAAGTCGAGGATGCGGTTGTCGGTGCCGGCACCATTCTCGATGCCAAGCAGTTCGACGAGGCGGCACGCGCCGGCTCGAAATTCATCGTCAGCCCCGGCATTACGGGCCAGCTTCTCGACGCGGCCAAGGACAGCCCCGTGCCGCTGCTGCCCGGCGCCATCACCCCCGGGGAGATCATGGCTGCGCGCGAAGCCGGCCTGCGCTTCCTGAAATTCTTCCCGGCCGAACAGTCGGGCGGCATCGCATCGCTGAAGGCCTTCGCCTCGCCGCTCGCCGACGTGAAATTCTGCCCGACCGGCGGCATAACGGCCAAGAACGCCGCCGACTATCTGAGCCTCCCCAACGTCATCTGCGTCGGCGGCTCGTGGGTGGCGCCCGACGAATTCATCAAGGCCGGCAAATGGGATGAGATCGAAGCCCTGGCGCGCGAGGCGAGCAAGCTCGCCTAACGCAATTCCAGGAAGAGTGGGCACCGGTTCTTCCGTGCGGATCGTGTAAAGAACACCTGGAGCGGTTCAGCGGTCTATCAAACGCTGAACCGCTCCAGGGCTGGACATGCGGTCAGTGGCAGACCTTGACCTTCTCGACGACCTTGCGGTGGTGAACCCAATGGGTGACCACCTTGGTTCTGCAGTGATGCTTGCCGGTCTTGACGATAACGGTTTCGGCCTGCGTTGGAGCCACGGCAGCCGATGCCGCGGCCAAAGCGAGAACTGACGCCAATAGAATCTTCTTCATGAATATCCCCAGTTTGGAACGAACGCATCCTAACCCGAAAAAGCGCGGCCCGTTCCGGTCTCACGAGAAGTTTAAGCGTGCGTGATGGCATGCCGGTGCGGGCCGAAAACCAGCCGCCGGCTGGTTCCCGCTCATGGATTCGAACCACGATTCACGCCTTCAAAGGGCGCTGTCCTACCGTTAGACGAAGCGGGAAAAGACCACGCGGGAAACCCGCGCCGTTCAAACTATGCCGCCGTGATAAAAAGCAAAAGCCGCGCTGTTGTTCAACGCGGCTGTTGCGGCACTGGCAGGCTCGTTATTTCGTCTGGAAGCGGGCGACCGAAAGGAACTTCACCGCGTTGCCGGTGAACCGGCTGGCGTCCGGCAATTGCGCATCCGTCTGGAAGCCGGCCGTGTAGACCTCGCTCGGCGGCGTGTGCACGATATTGTAGGCATAGCGCGGTGCCGTGGTCGGATCGGAAACGGTGGCGATGTTGTCGCCGCTGCCCAGCGCCCAGCGCGCTGCCTGCGGCGGCGTTGCCACCACCATTGCCTTCGGGCCGGGCTTCAGGTCGTTGGCGGACGCCCTGGCCTCCTTGCGCGTCGTCTTCACGCCGGCGCCGATCGCCTGCGCCGGATCGGTGCCGGCGGGGCGTGCGGCAATGGCTTGACGCGGCGAAGCTGCATCGAGACCCGACGGATCGTTGAATGCCGAGCGTGGCTCCGGCGCAGTCAGCGAAGCGACTTCGTATTCGGCCCCACTCGAGCCGGCCACGGTGGTCGCGCTGGCCTGCTCGAGCACCGCTTTGATCTCATCCGGCTTGCCCGTGTCGGGCCTCGCGGTCGGCAGCACCGAGAAGGCATCGGTCGCGCTCTTGTCCTGCGAGGCGGTTTCCGCCAGCGCCAGAAGCACGCCCTTGTCCTTGGGCGCAAGTTCCCTCGGCAGATCGGGCCGCCTCGTCGGCAGCGGAACATTGTTGAACGCCCCCTGCGCGGGATCGGCTGCGGCCTGCGCCGCGCCGGCGGCCATGCCGAACGGTACGTTGGCCGGAGCATGCGCCGTCGCCACCACCTGCTCAGCCGTGGCCGAGGCGTCCGCCACGGCGAACGGCACGTTTTCAGCCGTCTGCTGGCCGACATCGGCCTTGGGCCTCGGCGCGAAGGCGGGCAGAGGAACCTCCTTCGGCGGCAGCGCGGCAATAATGGTTTCGGGCGTGTCCTGCTGCGGTTGCGAATCGTCCGAGCTGTCATCGGCAATCTGCGGGATGTTGGCGCGCTTGGCATCCTGCGGCGAGACGATCGCGATGCCCGGCAGGCTGCCGCTGTTGCCGCTCTTGGCGGCCGCCACCTGCTTCACAGCTTTCGGCTGGGGTGCGGGTTGGGCGCTCGCGACATCGGCGCTGTCGTCGGCCTCGTCGTCGCCGCCGCCGAACCAGGCCGCAAACAGTCCGCCGGACCGCTTGGTCGAGCCGCCGGCGCTGGCCAGCTCGATATTGGGGGTGCCGGCGCCCTTGCGCGCCTTGTAGGCGGCCAGAGCCTGCTCATAGCCAGGCAGCGGCCGGCCGTCGCTCGGCACGTGCAGCGTCTTGCCGTTCGGGAACAGGCTGACCAGTTCCTGACGGCTGATACCCGGCCAGTGGCGGACATTGCCGACATCCATGTGGACGAACGGAGAACCGGAATTCGGATAGTAGCCGACGCCGCCGCCCTGCATCTTGAGGCCGATGTTGCGCAGCTTCTTCAGCGGCACGCCGGGGATGTAGAAGTCCATCGCCTTGCCAAGCATGTGCTGGCTTTTCTCGGCGACACCGCGGCTGCGGCTGCGCAGCATCGAATTGGTAGATGGCGAGCGATAGCCGCAGACGACCTGGATGTAGTCGGTCGCTCCGCTCTGCCGGTAGGCCTCCCACACCAGATCGAGCAGCCGCGGATCCATCTTGGTCGGCTCGTTGCGGCGCCAGTCGCGCAGGATGATGTTGATCTTGCGCAGGCCTTCGGGAACGTAGCGGCCGTTACGCTTGTAGACGATCTCGGCCTTTTCGTGTGTGTGCAGGTGATAGAGCTTCAGCGAACGGACTTCGGCTTTCGCGCCAGAGGCGGCTGCCGAAAGGAACCCTACGGCCAAAATCACAAACGTCAGCCACCGTGGCCAGACGCTCATGTGAAAATGCCGCCCGTTCGTGTGTCGTTCGACTTGGTTCAAATCAAAAGGCCTTGCAGGCTGCCGTTTGTCCCCGGATTTGCCCAAACGGATGCGTGGTTCTCACATCCGAATATCGATCCTAATGGTTAATCATCGCTTATTGGAGCCGAAATGCGGTAACACCGTGGCGATATCCCGTCAAAAATGATGCACCACGTTTCGTGGTAAATCGCTGGTTTAGATCGAGAATTCGGCTTTGGCCCAAACACAATCTATTACCGATTGCGTTAAATGCGTGATCGCGAACACGCAAGCGACTGAAAAAGCGCCTTCAGAAACGAAAAAGCGACGATTTAAGTCGGAGTATAAACCGGTAGGCTGGGCTGGGCTTGCGTCTCAAGAGGCAAGTCGATCAAGCCGACCCGCTTCGGGGTCAATGCCATATTCCTTCAACTTGCGGTAGAGCGTAGAGCGCCCGATGCCGAGGCGGCGCGCCACCTCGCTCATCTGGCCGTTATAGTGGTCGATCGCAAGCTTGATCATCTCGAACTCGACATCGGCCAGCGCCCGCACATTGCCGCGCTCGTCCAAGGCCCTCAGCGTGCCGAATCGCGGCTGCAGCCGCGCCGGCGCCTCGGCCTCGTGCGAGCCTGACGCCACTCCGCCGGAGGCGGCCTGATCGCCCGACTGCAGCTCGTCCGCGACCGGTGCCACGGCAGGCGCGGGCTCGGCATCGAGCTTCACCGTGCCTTCGACCTGCGCGCGGATTTGCGGGAATTCCTCTTCGGTCAGCAACTCGCCTTCGGCGAGCACCGACGCCCTGAACACCGCATTTTCGAGCTGGCGGATGTTGCCCGGCCAATCGTAGGCCTGCAGCATCGCCAGCGCTTTGGCCGATATGCCGGTGAGACGATGACGCGGATCGGCCGGCGCCACCTTCTCCATGAAATGCCTGACCAGATGGGGGATGTCCTCGCGCCGGTCGCGCAGCGGCGGCACGAAGATCGGATAGACGTTCAGGCGATAAAATAGGTCCTCGCGGAATTTGCCGTCCTTGACCTGCTGCAAAAGATTCCGATGCGTCGCCGAGATCAGCCGGATGTCGACCTTGACGGTCGAACGGCCGCCGACCGGGTCGACCTCGCCCTCCTGCACGGCGCGCAGCAGCTTGACCTGGACGTCGAGCGGCAGGTCGCCGATCTCGTCCAGGAACAGCGTGCCCGAATGCGCCTCGACGAATTTGCCGGTGTGCTTGTCCGTGGCGCCGGTGAAGGAACCCTTCTCATGGCCGAACAGGATCGATTCCACTAGATTGTCGGGGATGGCGCCGCAATTGACGGTAACGAAGGGTTTCGAGCGGCGGTCGCCGCTGCCCTGGATGGCGCGCGCCACCAATTCCTTGCCCACGCCCGATTCACCTTCGATAAGGATCGGAATATTGGAGGCCGCCGCCTTTTGCCCGAGCCGGATCACCCGATCCATCGCCGGGCTGCGGGTGATCAAGTCCTTAAAGGTGAGATGGCCGCCGCGACGCCGCGACGAGCGCTTCACCTCGTCCTCGACCGCTTCCACCTTCAAAGCATTGGAAATCGAGGTTTGCAGCCGGTCGGGCGAGGCCGGCTTGACGACGAAATCGAAAGCGCCGTGGCGCATGGCCGAGACAACGGTTTCGATGCCGCCCTGCGCGGTCTGCACGATGACCGGGAGATTGATGGCGCGCTCGCGCATCGCCTTCAGCACGCCGATGCCGTCGAGACCGGGCATGACCAGGTCGAGGATGACGACCGACACATCGCGCGCGTTCGGTCCGTCCAGCACATCGAGGCCCGCCTCGCCGCCGTCGGTGACGATGGCGCTGTGGCCGAATTTCGTCACCGCCGCCTCGAGCAGCCTGCGCTGCACGGGATCGTCATCGACTATGAGTACGGAACCTGTCATGACTCTTTGAATTATCCGCCCGATAAATCCCCATGGATCATCTTGGCACAGGGTTCTAAATAAGGTTTCAAAAAACCCGGTGAACGAATTCCTTAGGATTTGACCGGCTTCTCCTTTCCCGTTGATTCGAAGAAGGTATTGTCGATGCGCATGATGTTTGGTCAGCGGCTTGCGGCGACGGCATCTGGCCAGGCCGCGGCGGAGCTCGGCGATCTGCCGGAGTGGAATCTCGCCGATCTCTATTCCGGCATGGAAGCGCCGGAGCTGAAGCGTGACATCCCCCGGGCGGCAAGCGACGCCATCGCCTTCGAGGTCCGCTGGAAGGGCACGTTGGCCGCCGAAGCCGAGCGTGGCGCCGCCGGCCGGCTCGGCGAGGCGCTGAGGGCCTACGAGGCGCTGGAGGAACTGATCGGCCGCATCGTCTCCTATGCCGGGCTTGTCTATGCCGGCAACACCGCCGATCCGCAGCGCGCCAAGCTCTATGGCGACATCCAGGAGAAGATGACGGATGCCAGCGCGCATCTTTTGTTCTTCGCGCTGGAGCTGAACCTGATCGACGACTCGGTGATCGAAGCAGCACTCGCGGCCGACCCTGCCTTCGCCCACTACCGTCCCTGGGTGCTCGATCTCAGGAAGGACAAGCCGTACCAGCTCGAGGATCGGGTCGAGCAGTTGTTCCACGAGAAGTCGGTCACCGGACGCGGCGCCTGGAACCGCCTGTTCGACGAGACGATGACGGATCTGCGCTTCGACGTCGATGGCGAGGAGCTGACGCTGGAGCCGGCGCTGAACCGGCTGCAGGACGCGGATGGCGAAGTGCGCCGCCGCGCCTCCGAGGCGCTCGCCGCGACTTTCCGCAAGAACCTGCGCACCTTCACGCTCATCACCAACACGCTGGCCAAGGACAAGGAAATTTCCGACCGCTGGCGCGGCTTCGAGGACATCGCCGATTCACGCCATCTCGCCAACCGCGTCGAACGCGGCGTGGTCGATGCTTTGGCCGCGGCCGTGCGCGAAGCCTATCCGCGCCTGTCGCACCGCTACTATCAGATGAAGGCGCGCTGGCTCGGCATGGACGTCATGAACCACTGGGACCGCAACGCGCCGCTGCCCGAGACCCCGCAGTCGGTGATCCGGTGGGACGACGCCAGGGACACGGTGCTGTCAGCCTATCAGCGTTTCTCGCCGAAGATGGCGGAAATCGCGCGGACATTCTTCGATCGCAAATGGATCGATGCGCCGGTCAGGCCGGGCAAATCGCCCGGCGCCTTCGCGCACCCGACTGTGCCTTCGGCGCATCCCTACGTGCTCCTCAACTACATGGGCAAGCCGCGCGACGTGATGACGCTGGCGCATGAGCTGGGCCACGGCGTTCACCAGGTGCTGGCCGCCGACCAGGGCGCGCTGATGGCGTCCACCCCGCTGACGCTGGCCGAGACGGCCTCCGTCTTCGGAGAGATGCTGACCTTCCGCTCGCTGCTCGACCAGACCTCCGACAAGCGCGAGCGCAAGGCCATGCTCGCCCAGAAGGTCGAGGACATGATCAATACCGTCGTGCGCCAGATCGCCTTCTACGAGTTCGAGCGCAAGGTGCATGCCGAGCGCCGCAACGGCGAGCTGACCTCGGACAGGCTGGGCCAGTTCTGGCTTGAGGTGCAGGCTGAAAGCCTGGGGCCGGCGATCAAGTTGCGCGATGGCTACGAGGTCTTCTGGACTTATATCCCGCACTTCATCCACTCGCCCTTCTACGTCTACGCCTATGCCTTCGGCGACTGCCTGGTCAACTCGCTCTACGCCGTCTACCAGAACGCCGAGCGCGGGTTTCAGGAGAAGTATTTCGAGATGCTGCGCGCCGGCGGCACCAAGCATCATTCGGAACTGCTGGCGCCCTTCGGCCTCGACGCCACGGATCCGGCCTTCTGGCAGATCGGCCTGGGTGTGATCGGCGCGCTGATCGACGAGCTGGAGGCGCTCGACAAATGACGGGTGCTCGCCTGGCGGCATAGACCGGGAACAGTTTGGCCGGAACGCATATTTCTACTGTTCTTCAATAACTCTGCCCGCACTTTTCAATTAGCTTTGCGCAGGCCGTGTGCTAGCGTCAGACCCCAAGCTCAACCGGACGCGACAGCAAGGCCGGAGGCGGCCCTAGCGTTGCTTCAGCGAGAGCGATAGCGGCCGTCGGGCCGCAGCCGGAGGAGGGCCAGCCGCCAGCGATTGGAGGGGCGGTTCCGCCCAGCGATTGACGATCCCTGCGGCAAGGCCGCCGTTTGCGGCCGCGGCCCGATCGGACTGGAGAGGAAAATGAGCACTTTCTTCTATATGCTCCTGGCGTTCGTTGTCGGTGTCCTGGTTGGCTGGTTCATCTGGGGCCGCCTGCGTGGCGAGCTCGACAGCCTGCGCGGCGAACTCGGTCGCGCGAAGAGCGAACGCGACCGGTTTAGCGCCGATACCTACCGCCTGAGCGGCGAGCTCGACGCATGCGGCCGCAGCCGCGCCGATCTCGAACGCAAGCTGCGCGAAGCGCCGACCTCTTCCGCCAAGGCGGGAACCGACAAAGCCTCCGCGCCTGCGCCGGCGGCGCTGATGTCGACCCCGACCCCAGCCAGATCCTCATCTGCAAGACCGTCAGCGGCAAAATCGGCTTCGACCAAATCCGCCGCGGCCAAGCCGGCAGCGGCAAAGACGGCCGCCGCGGCGCCAAAGAAGGCACCGGCTCCGAAGAAAGCCGCCGCCCCGAAGGCGACCACCGGCAAGGCGGACAATCTGCGCCGCCTGATCGGTATCGGCCCGGTCAACGAAAAGCTGCTCAAGGCGCAGGGCGTCACGTCCTACGGCCAGATCGCCGCCTGGACCGATGCCGACGTCAAGCGCATCGAGGAGGTGCTCAATTTCGACGGCCGCATCGCGCGCGAGAAATGGATCGAGCAGGCGAAACTGCTGGCCGCGGGCGACGAGGCCGAATTCGCTAGCCGGTTCCCCACGGCGGCGACCTCGAACAACAACTGATCTCGCTGTGCCTTCCCAGCGCAGGCGGCGTCCATTGGGCGCCGTTTTTGCTTTGGACCAGATGCCTTTACGCCCTCCGACGCCGCTCTCTCGATTGCGCCTCGCCGCGCCCCCATATAGAGCGATCGACTTAATCGACCCCATCCAAGGCTTATGTCCCTGCCCTCAGCAATATTCCGCAATGACGAGACCGGCCGCCAGCTCGTCTTTGAGGGGCCGCATGAGGTCATCACGGCGCGAACCGCGGACGAATTCACGCCGGCGCTGGAAGCGGCTCAGGCCGCCTCCGACGCGGGCAAATGGCTGGCAGGCTATTTCTCCTATGAGGCAGGCTACCTGCTGGAGCCGAAACTGGTGCCGTTGCTGCCAGAGGGCCGCCGCGCGCCGCTGATCTGTCTCGGTGTCTTCGATGCGCCGCTCGAACAGGCCGTGCCGCGGAACGAAGGCCCCGCCAGCAACGGACCGATCTTCGACGCCCGCGCATCCTGGTCCGCCGAGGACTACGCCGTCCGCTTCGCGCGCCTCCACAACCATATTCGCAAGGGCGACTGTTATCAGGGCAATCTGACCTTTCCGGTCCATGCGCAATGGTCGGGCGATCCGCTTGCCGCCTTCGAGGCGCTGACCGGGCGCCAGCCGGTGAAATACGGCGCGCTGATCTCGTTCGGCGATCCGATCGTGCTGTCGCGCTCGCCGGAACTCTTCTTCGAGATCGATGCGTACGGCATGATCGAGACGCACCCGATGAAGGGCACGGCGCCGCGCGGCGCCACCAAGACCGAGGACGCGCGGCTGAAGGCGTTCCTGCGCAACGACGAGAAGAACCAGGCCGAGAACCGGATGATCGTCGATCTCCTGCGCAACGACATCTCGCTGATCAGCGAGGTCGGCACGCTGGAAGTGCCGGAGCTATTCCGCATCGAGACCTACCCGACGGTGCACCAGATGGTGAGCCGGGTGCGGGCGAAGCTCCTGCCTGATATCGGTATTCGCCAAGTCTTCGCAGCGCTCTTTCCCTGCGGCTCGATCACCGGCGCGCCGAAGATCCGCGCCATGGAGATCCTGCACGATTTGGAGGGCGTGCCGCGCGACGTCTATTGCGGCGCCATCGGCTGGGTCGCGCCCGGCGGCACGATGCGGTTCTCGGTGGCGATCCGCACCATCTCGCTCTTTGCCAATGGCGAGGCCGTCTACAATGTCGGCGGCGGCGTGGTCTTCGATTCCACCGCCGAGGAGGAGTACCGGGAGTGTCTTCTGAAAGCGCGCTTCGCGACGGGAACCGTCCCGACTTCGAGCTGATCGAGACCATGCGCTGGCAGCCGGGGTCCGGCTTTCTGCGCTTCGAGCGCCACCTTGCGCGGCTTTATGCCTCGGCGGCGGAGCTCGGCTTTGCGTGCGATCCGCAGCGGATCGGCGAAGTGCTGAAGAACGCGACCGGCGGGCAGCGGATCGCTTTGCGCACCCGGCTTGCACTGCAGCGCAACGGCGAGGCGACAGCCGCCGCGCAGCCGTTTGAGCAGCTTCCCGCAGACAGGGCATGGCGTCTGCAGCTGGCGCGGGTCCGCCTCGATTCCGGTAACTTGTTGCTGCGTCACAAGACCAGCCGCCGCGAAACCTACCAACAGGCGCGCGCCGAATACCTCGCCACCCGCGCCGACGAAGTGCTGCTCGCCAACGAGCGCGGAGAACTCTGCGAAGGCACGATCACCAATCTGTTCGCCGATTTCGGCGGCGGGGTGCTGGTGACGCCCCGGCTTGATTGCGGCCTGCTGCCTGGAGTATTGCGCGGCGAGCTTCTGGACGAAGGCCGCGCCGCGGAAGCGATCTACACCTTCGACGATCTGAAGTCGGCGCAGGCGATCTTCGTCGGCAATTCGCTACGTGGGTTGATCCCGGCGAGGCTGGCATGACGCCAAGCAGGAGAATGCAATGTTCATCGTTTCGCTGAACTACAAGGTGCCGCTGACCGAGATCGATCGGCTGGCGCCGGCGCATGTCGAATGGCTGAAGGCCTGCTACGCGGAAGGCATTTTTGTTGCGTCTGGACCGAAACGGCCAAGGACCGGCGGCATCATCGTCGCGCGCGGTTCCCGCGACGTGCTTGACGCCAGACTGGCGGCCGACCCTTTCTCCGAGGCAGGCGCGGCCGACTACGAAATCACCGAATTCGCGGCGCGGTTGACCGCCACCGAACTGGACGCCTTCAAGGAAGCATGAGTGTTCGCCCGCCGACCCATACGCCCTATGACGGATCGTCAAGGCTTTTCACCATCGGGCTGAAACCGCTCGATCTCGATCGATGGATCGAGCTCGACGAGTTTCTTTTGCCGCATCTCGCCGAGAAGCGCCGTCTCTACGCGGAAATCCCAAGCCGGGTTTTTGTCGAGGAGGAGGGCACGCGTGAGGCGCAGCAGGAGGTGCTGGATCTGCTTGGAGCGCACCTGCTGGCGAAACATCCCGAAACCTACCGCCGCAAGGGTGCCGGGATCGAGGTAGCCGGCCCCGAAGGCAGCAATGTCGGCCCCGACGCCCCGCTGGTCGCAGCCTCGCTGCTAATCCAGGAAGATCTGATCCTGATGCGCCGCGACGACAGCGGCTGGCGGCTCGCCGCCGGCTCGCTCTGCTTTCCGTCGTCCTGGTCGCTCCAGGAGAAATTCGGCAAACCGCTGCAACAGATCCACGCGCCGGTGCCCGGCTTCGGCCCCGGCACACGGCCTGCGGACCTCATCAACCGCATGTTCGACGGCCTGCAGGGCCAGGCGGTCGAGCGCTTCAACTGGTCGATCCAGGCGGGCGACGCGCTCTATCATCCACTTTCCAACGGGGAGCGGATCGACCGTGCCACGAACCGTCCGACTCGTTTTCCGGATGGTGACATCAACGCCCATGCCTTCATTCGCGTCGAGCGCCAGACCTTGCGCAAGCTGCCGGTGTCGCGCGACATCCTTTTCACCATTCGCATCCATCTCGACCCGCTGGCGGTGCTTGCCCGCCACCCCGACAAGGTCGCGCTTGTGGCCTCCTTCGCCGACCAGCTCAATGCTCTCGATCAGGCGCAGCTCGACTACAAGGGTTTGAGCGCCGACCGCGACCGGCTGGTTTCGTACCTCGCCGGCATGGCCATGGTGGCTTAACCAAACCGCCAGGCCGGTTTGGCCGTCGGTTGGCGGTTTTTGCTGGTTTGTGACAATGATCTGTGATGTAGGGCTACCGGCGAAAAATGCCGGACTTTCCCGTGTTTGAAGGAGTGTGCGAAAAAATGGCGAACGAGAACTGGCCCGTTTACGGTGAAATCACCGGCCCTGTCGTGATGATCGGCTTCGGCTCGATCGGACGGGGAACGCTGCCGCTGATCGAAC
The DNA here is from genome assembly GCF_001672445.1 of Mesorhizobium sp. WSM3873. Classification (NCBI taxonomy): domain Bacteria; kingdom Pseudomonadati; phylum Pseudomonadota; class Alphaproteobacteria; order Hyphomicrobiales; family Phyllobacteriaceae; genus Mesorhizobium; species Mesorhizobium sp. WSM3873. The sequence goes on from NZ_LYTM01000054.1 coordinate 151,961, forward strand.
GCCATTTCAAGTTCGACAAGTCGCGCATGGTGGTCATCGACCCGCGCGACAGCGACCGCATGCTGCTCGACGAGCGCGGCATCGCCTTCGTTCAGGACGCGGTGACCAGGAAGAACTACAAGAAGCTTCTGACCCCGCTTCTCACCAATGGCAGCGGTCAGGGCATGTGCGTCAACCTGTCGGTCGACACCTCCTCGCTCGAGTTGATGAAGCTCTGCCGCAAGCTCGGCGTGCTCTATATCGATACGGTGGTCGAGCCTTGGCTCGGCTTCTATTTCGACGACAAGGCCGACAATGCCTCGCGCACCAATTACGCGCTGCGCGAGAGCGTGCGCCAGGAGAAGGAGAAGGCTCCCGGCGGCACTACGGCGATCTCCTGCTGCGGCGCCAATCCTGGCATGGTCTCCTGGTTCGTCAAGCAGGCACTGGTCAACCTCGCCAACGATCTCGGGCTCGAGTTTGTGGTCCCGCCGGAGCACGACCGCGAGGGCTGGGCGAAGCTGATGAAGAAGGCCGGAGTCAAGGGCATCCACATCGCCGAGCGCGATACCCAGCGCACCAAGAAGCCGAAGCCGATGGACGTATTCTGGAACACCTGGTCCGTCGAGGGCTTCATCTCGGAAGGCCTGCAGCCGGCCGAGCTCGGCTGGGGCACGCATGAGACCTGGATGCCGAAGAACGGCAAGAAGCACAAGCACGGCTCGCAGGCGGCGATCTACCTGGAGCAGCCGGGCGCCAACACGCGCGTGCGCTCCTGGTGCCCGACGCCCGGCCCGCAATACGGCTTCCTGGTGACCCACAACGAGGCGATCTCGATCGCCGATTTCTTCACCGTGCGCGGCAAGAAGGGCAAGGTTCAGTATCGCCCGACCTGCCATTATGCCTATCACCCCTGCAACGATGCCGTGCTGTCGCTGCACGAGGTGTTCGGCGCCGCCGGCAAGGCGCAACCGGTGCATCACGTGCTCGACGAGAACGAGCTGGTCGACGGCGTCGACGAGCTCGGCGTGCTGCTCTACGGCCATGCCAAGAACGCCTATTGGTACGGCTCACAGCTGTCGCTGGCCGAGGCGCGCAAACTGGCGCCTTACCAGAACGCCACCGGCCTGCAGGTCACCTCGGCGGTGCTCGCCGGCATGGTCTGGGCCTTGGAAAATCCGATGGCCGGCATCGTGGAAGCCGACGAGATGGATTACCGGCGCTGCCTGGAAGTGCAGCTTCCCTATCTCGGGCCGGTCAGGGGCTACTACACCGACTGGACGCCGCTCGACCATCGCCCGGGGCTTTTCCCAGAGGATCTAGACAAGGACGATCCGTGGCAGTTCCGCAACATCCTGGTGCGATAGCAGCCAAGCCTACCCGCGTCTCCACCTTGCAATCGCCCGGAAATCGGGCGATTGAAGACGGGCTGCCCAGAGCGACGCGCGTCCTGTCGGACGCACAAAGTACGCTCTAGCACTTTGAATGCACGCATCGTGCTTTTCCGAAGATCGGAGATCGATTTTCCGGCCGATGCGAGAGGAGAGGATTCTTAAATGACCATTGCGCGCAAATTGCTTTCGGCAGGCGCCGCGGCAAGCCTTCTGGCCGCTGCCGCCTGCACCACCACCGGCCCTTCGGAGCCGATCGCAGCGGCGCCCAAGGGCGTCGAGGGCAACTGGATCGACGCCAAGGGCACCGGCCTCTCGACTTTCGCGGCCGGCAGCTTCACCACCGTCGCAACCGATACCGGCCAGAAGCTGTCCGAGGGCAGCTACACCATGACCGGCGCGACCTCGGTCGAGATCCACGGCACCTCGCTGATCCGCCAGACGCCGGTCAGCTTCAACTGCCTGATGGTCTCCACCAGCCAGCTCAACTGCACCAGCTCCAGTGGTCAGAATTTCGTGCTGACGCGCCGGGCCTGAGCGCAGACATAGATCGACTTTGTTGGGGATGGCGGCGCGAGCCGCCGTCCTTTTTTGTGCCGGCAAAATCCCCTCCCGATTTCCGCTTGCATCGGCCAAAACGCGATGTGAACATGACCCGAAGCTGACTGTTACCTTCCAGCCAAGCGAGGGCTTTAAGCACTTCAAGTCAGCTCATCCGGGAGACGAGAATGAAGAAATTTGCCGCCATTGCCGCCCTTTCCGCATCAGCACTTGGCCTCTCGGCCGGAGCGTCTTTTGCCGACTACACGCTGAACATCCTGCATTTCAACGATTGGCATAGCCGCATCGAAGGCAACAACAAATACGAGTCGACATGTTCCGCGGAGGAGGAGACCAAAGGCGAGTGCATTGGCGGCGCCGGCCGGCTGGTCACGGCGATCGCACAGGAGCGCAAGAAGCTCCAAGGTCAGAACGTGCTGCTGCTCAATGCAGGCGACAGCTTCCAGGGATCGCTGTTCTACATCACCTACAAGGGAGCAGCGGAGGAGGAATTCCTCAATCAGCTCAAGCCCGACGCGGTGACGCTCGGCAACCATGAGTTCGACGACGGCGAAAGCGCGCTTGTGCCTTACCTCGACAAGGCGAAGTTCCCGGTGGTCAGCGCCAACGTCGTGCCCAACGACAAGTCCGGCGCCCACGGCAAGGTCAAGCCGTCCATCGTGGTCGAGGTCGGCGGCCAGAAGATCGGCATCGTCGGCGCCGTCACCAACGACACTCCGGAACTCGCCTCGCCCGGCCCCAACATTGCCATCGCGGACGACGTCAAGTCGATCACCGCCGAGGTCGAGAAACTGAAGGCGCAGGGCATCAACAAGATCATCGCCGTCACCCATATCGGCTACAACCGCGAGCGCGACGTCATCGCGAAAATCCCCGGCGTCGACGTGGTGGTCGGCGGCCACAGCCACACGCTTTTGTCGAACACCGATCCGAAGGCGGCAGGCCCCTACCCGACGATGGTCGACAACCCCGACGGCTACAAGGTGCCGGTGGTGCAGGCGGCGTCCTATTCGAAATATCTCGGCGAATTCAAGGTCGTGTTCGACGACAACGGCGTCGTCAAGTCGGCCAGCGGCGACCCGATCTTTCTCGACAAGTCGATCACGCCCGATCCGGCGGTGCTCGCCCGCATCAAGGAGCTTGGCGCGCCGATCGAGGCGCTGAAGAACAAGGAAGTGGCGGAGACCACCAAGCCGATCGATGGCAGTCGTGAAAGCTGCCGCACCCGCGAATGCGAAATGGGCAATCTCGTCTCCGACGCCGTCCTCGATCGGGTCAAGGGCCAGGGCGTCGAGATCGTCATCTCGAATGGCGGCGGACTGCGCGCCTCAATCGACCAGGGCACCGTGACCATGGGCGAAGTGCTGACGGTGCTGCCGTTCCAGAACACGCTGGCGACCTTCAAGATCTCCGGCAAGGATCTGGTCGCCGGTCTCGAAAGCGGCGTCAGCCAGGTCGAGGACGGCGCCGGCCGCTTCCCGCAGGTGGCCGGCTTGAAATATGCCTTCGACAAGTCGGTCGCGCCCAATGCCGGTCGCGTCAAATCGGTCGAGGTGATGGAGAACGGCGCCTGGGTGCCGATCAACCCGGACAAGCAGTATCTCGTCGCCACCAACAACTACGTCCGCCAGGGCGGCGACGGCTACAAGGTCTTCGCCGAAAAGGCCACGGATGCCTATGACTACGGCCCGGGCCTGGAGCAGGTGGTGGCCGACTATCTCGGCGCGCACCGCCCCTACACACCGAAGCTCGACCACCGCATCACCGAGATCGGCGCCACGACAGCGGCCGCGGAGCCGGCAAAACCTGCCGAGACCGCCCCGACGCCGCCTGCCGCCCAACCCGCGAAGCCGGCCGAGACGGCGCCGGCGGCCACCGAGCCTGCCATGCCGGCTTTGCCGTCCAATTCCGGCGACATCGCGGGGACGCCGCCGGCCGTTCCGGCCGAGACGGCACCGGCAACGTCGGAGACAGCAAAACCTGCCGAGACTGCGCCGGCGACCGCCGCCCCTGCGACCGAATCCGCCAAGCCGGCCGAAACAGCGCCCGCCGAGGCCAAGCCGGCCGCGACCGGTCCGGAGGCCAGCCCAGAGACCAGCCATGTGGTTGCCGCCGGCGACACCTATTGGGATCTGGCCAAGAAAAACTATGGCGACGGCAGCAAATGGAAGCTGATCTCCGAGGCCAACAAGGACTACAGGCCGCGCCGTCTGCCGCTCGGAGCAACGCTGACCATTCCGCCGGCCGCAAAGTAACCTTTCGCCGGAAATTCATGGCGCCCGTCCGGGAGACCGGACGGGTGTTCCGTCTTCAGACGCAAACGCGGTAAGGTGCGTCCAGACGCAGCATTCCAAAACCGGCATGGCATCGCTAGTTTTCGCACCGACAACCGGAGACCGTCGATGACGCTTGCCAATCCTGCCGACGCGAAAGCCGCCAAGACCGCCGGTCCGGCGCCGGCGGGTGCCGCGCCGGTGAAAGCGGGCAAGATCGGCATCATGCTGATCAATCTCGGCACGCCCGACGGCACCGATTTCAAGCCGATGTGGCGCTATCTCAGAGAGTTCCTCTCCGATCCGCGCGTCATCGAGCTCAACAAGGCGATCTGGTATCCGATCCTCTACGGGCTGGTTCTCACAACGCGGCCGAAAAAGTCCGGCGCCAACTACGCCAGGATCTGGAACCGGGAGAAGAACGAGTCGCCGTTGCGCACCTTCACCCGCTCGCAGGCGGAGAAGCTCGCCATTGCGCTTGCTGACTTGCCAACCGTCGTGGTCGACTGGGCCATGCGCTACGGCAATCCCTCGACCCGCAGCGTCGTCCGCCGGCTGGTCGAGCAGGGCTGCGAGCGCATCCTCACTTTTCCGCTCTATCCGCAATATTCGGCGACGACCACGGCGACGGCGAACGACCAGCTGTTCCGGGCGCTGATGAAGATCAGGCAAGCGCCGGCGATCCGCAGTGTGCCGCCCTATTATGACGAGCCGGTCTATATCGACGCCCTCGCCCGTTCGATCGAGCAAAACCTGGCGACGCTCGGTTTCGCGCCGGAGGTGGTGATCACCTCCTACCACGGCATCCCAAAACCCTATTCCGACAAGGGTGACCCTTACCAGGCGCATTGCCTCGAGACGACGAGGCTGCTCAGGGCAAGGCTCGGCTGGGACGAGAAGAAGCTCATCACCACCTTCCAGTCGCGCTTCGGCGCCCAGGAATGGCTGCAGCCCTACACCGACGTCACTGTCGAGAAGCTGGCGAAGGACGGCGTCAAATCGATCGCGGTCGTCAATCCGGGTTTTTCCGTCGACTGTATCGAGACGCTGGACGAAATCGGCCGCGAGGCCGCCGAGACATTCCACCATGCCGGCGGCAAGAACTTCGCCCACATCCCTTGCCTCAACGACAGCGCCGAGGGCATGGCAGTGATCGAGGCGCTGGTGCGGCGGGAACTGTCAGGCTGGGTCTGACGTCCGATAATAGGCGGCGAAACCGGTTCGCAATAGCCTTCGCTAACCAATATTCGCGATCACCTGATTGTAACGCTTCGGAAACACACTTAAGTGATTCCGCGAGGTCGCCGCCTTTTGAGGGAGAAACGAAATGGGGTTTAGCGGTTTCGATATTGCCATCATTGTTCTTGTATTCCTCGTCATCATCCTTCTTTTCAAAGGCATCAGAACGGTGCCGCAGGGCTACAACTACACGGTAGAGCGTTTCGGCCGCTACACCAAGACGCTGACGCCCGGCCTGAACATCATCAACCCGATCTTCGAGCGCGTAGGCGCCAAGATGAACATGATGGAGCAGGTGCTCGATGTCCCGACGCAGGAGATCATTACCCGCGACAATGCAATCGTCGGCGTCGACGGCGTCGCCTTCTACCAGGTGTTGAATGCCCCGCAGGCCGCCTATCAGGTCTCCGGGCTGCAGAACGCCATCCTCAACCTCACCATGACCAACATCCGTACCGTCATGGGCTCGATGGACCTCGACGAGTTGCTGTCCAACCGCGATGCGATCAACGAGCGGCTGCTGCGCGTCGTCGATGAGGCCGCGCACCCGTGGGGCATCAAGATCACCCGCGTCGAGATCAAGGACATCAACCCGCCGGCCAATCTGGTGGATTCGATGAGCCGCCAGATGATCGCCGAGCGCGACAAGCGCGCCCAGATCCTGGCCGCCGAAGGCATGAAGCAGTCGCAGATCCTCGAGGCCGAAGGCCGCAGGGAAGCCGCTTTCCGCGATGCCGAGGCGCGCGAGCGTTCCGCCGAGGCGGAGGCCAAGGCGACCCAGGTGGTGTCGGAAGCCATCGCCAAGGGCGACGTGCAGGCGATCAACTACTTCATCGCGCAGAAATACACCGAGGCGCTGGCCAGGATCGGCTCGTCCAGCAACAACAAGATCGTGCTCATGCCGTTCGAAGCCTCATCGCTGATCGGTTCGCTCGGCGGCATCGGCGAGATCGCCCGCGAAGTGTTCAAGGCCGACGGCCCTTCCGGCCCGCAACGTCAGGGGGCGCGCACGCCGCTCGTGCGACCGTCGGACAATTGAGTCACGCCATCTGGGTGGGAGAACGTCAATGATCGATCGCATCGTCTCGGAACTCGGGCCGTGGAACTGGATGGTCCTCGGCTTCGTGCTGCTGGTGATGGAAATCGTGGCGCCTGGCGTGTTCATGCTGTGGATCGGCATCGCCGCGCTGATCATCGGCGCGGTATCGCTGCTGGTTTGGGACGCTGCCTTCTGGACCTGGCAGCTCCAGGTGCTCGCCTTCCTCGTGCTCTCTCTGGTCTCAGCCTTCGTCGGCAAGAAGCTGGTGGGCGATCGTGCCGTCAATGCGGACCAACCGCTGCTCAACCGCCGCGGCGCTCAGATGGTCGGCCGCACGGCGACATTGGCCGAGCCCATCAAGAATGGCCGCGGCCGCATCCGCCTCGGCGACACGCTGTGGCGTGTCTCCGGCCCGGACCTGCCCGTCGGCACCCAGGTGCGTGTGACCGGCGCCGCCGACACCGATCTGGAGCTGACGGTGGAGGCCGTCTGAGTTTGCGGATTTCCTATTCTGAAGCCGCTTGGGATCAGGCCTGCGTGTCCTGAGTCTCGCCCATCTCAAGCGGCGCCGATGCGCAGCAGATCGTGCAGATGCACTAGCCCCACGGGGCGATCGGCCTCGACCACCATCAGACTGGTGATGGCCGATGTATTGATCGTCTGCAGCGCCGTCGCCACCAGCGTGTCGGGGGCAGCCGTCTTCGGCTTCTTTGTCATCACCTCATCGACGTTCATCGACAGAAGGTCATCGGCAATGTGGCGGCGGATGTCGCCGTCGGTGATGATGCCGATCAGCGAACCGTCGGCGCCGGTGATCGCCACGCAGCCAAAACCCTTGCGCGACAGCTCGACGATCGCTTCGCGCATTCCCGTGCCCGACGGCACCAGCGGCAGCCGCTCGCCGACATGCATGATCTCGCGCAGTTGCATCAGATTGGCGCCGAGCTGACCGCCGGGATGGAAGGTGCGGAAATGGTCCGGCGTGAAGCCGCGCGCCTCGAGCAGCGCGATCGCCAGCGCATCGCCCATGACCAGCTGCAGCAGCGCCGATGTCGTCGGCGCCAGCCCGTGCGGACAGGCCTCCGGCGCGGCCGGCAGCAACAGCACGACGTCGGCGGCGCGCGCCAGCGCCGAATTCTCGCCCGAGGTGATGGCGATCAGCGGGATCGAAAAGCGTCTGGAATAGGCGACGATGCCCATCAGTTCCTTGCTCTCGCCCGACCACGACATGGCGATGATGGCGTCGTCCCTGGCGATCATGCCGAGATCGCCGTGATTGGCCTCGGCCGGATGGACGAAGAAGGCAGGCGTGCCGGTCGAGGCGAGCGTCGCCGCGATCTTTGAGCCGATATGGCCGCTCTTGCCGACGCCGGTGACGATGACGCGGCCCTCGATCCGCGCGATGGCATCCACTGCGGCAGCGAACGGTTCGGACAAGCCGTTGCCGAGAGCGGCTGCAAGCGCGGCCATGCCGGCCTGCTCCGTCGCCACCGTTCTCAGCGCCGATTCAATCGCTGCCTGCCTGTCCGGCTGCTTTCTTTCTGAGGACCCCGCGTGCATGGCAGATGCCATTAGCGCCATGTCGCTCGCGTGTCCAACGGAATTCCCGTCTCGCGTGCGTCGCGGACAAGGGCACTTGGCCTGTTTCAACCCTCCGTTAACCATCCGCATTTACGGTCCGGTAAGTATGGCGCGCCTGCGCCGCGCAAGCAGTGGTGATGATGTTCGGGGGCGAGCCAGATACGAAAAAGGGCCGGAATTGCATTGCCGTTGCAGCGCTTTTGCTGACGGCAAGCATTGTCGCCTTGCTGCGGACCGTGCCGGCATTTTCGCAGGAAACCGAGTTGCGCGGCGAGGTCTCCGAATCGGCAATCCTGGCCGACCAGCAACGCAAGGCGAGACAATTGCGCGCGCAGGGATCGCTGGATCAAGCGGTTCCAGCGACCCAGATGGCTGAGGACCAGACGCCCGCAAACCCTTATGAGCCGGCAAGCCCAGGCGCGGTGCCCGACGACGACCAGACGGGGGGCGCGGCGGGCAGCATCTTCGACCAGCCGCAAGCCACCAACGACCCCTTCGCCGACAATCAGACAATTGCCCCGCCACGCCGGCCTTCGACTGCCAGGCAGAGTGCGGGTGCCAAGGCGAAAAGCGATGCCAAGGGGGCCGGCAAGCAAAACGCCAAGAAGAAGCCTGGCCAGACGACCGACAGCACGGCCAAGGCCGCCACCGGCGATCAGGCCGAAACGGCGGCCACCGAGGATGACGGCGCGAACCGCCGCGCCGTCACTATCGACAGCGTCGACCGGCAGAAGCTCGATCCCGGCGCGGAGCGCACAGGCTCGATTGACGGCCAGAAAGCGAAGCTGGAGGACGATCCCTTCGCCGCCCCCGGCATCAAGCTCGGCACCTTCGTCTTCCGTCCGACACTCGAGCAAGGCCTCACCGCGACTTCCAATGCCGATGCCAGCGCCGGCGGCAGGTCGGCTGTGCTGTCCGAAACCGCGCTGCGTTTCTCCGCCACCTCCGACTGGCGCGAGAATTCGGCCGTCATCGACGGCTATGGCCTCTTTCGCAACACGCTTTCGGGCCAGAAGATCAACGATGCGCAGGGCCGGATCGAAGGCCAGCTCAATGTCGACCTCGACAATGAACTGCGCGCCATCGCCAGGCTCGGCTATGAAGCGGTGCCGGAATCGGCGTCCTCGCCGGATGCGATTGCCGGCGTCACCTCACAGCCGCTGCGGCAGACCGTCGACGGCAGCCTCGGCATCGAGAAGGATGTCGGCAAGATGCGCTACGCGCTGACCGGCGCGGTCTCGCATGATTTCTATGGCGACGCCAAGCTCTCGGACGGCACCGTCTTGTCGCTGAAGGATCGCGACTCGACACTCTACTCTGCGACCTTGCGTACCGGCTATCAGGTCTCACCGGCCATGACGCCATTCGTTGAAGTGGAAGCCGGCCGGCGGATCTACGATCTGCGCCTCGACAGCAACGGTTTCGAGCGCTCCTCGACGCGGCTCGGCGCGCGCGCCGGCCTCGAGCTCGACATGCGCGAGAAGCTCTCCGGCGAGTTCTCCGTCGGATGGCTGCGCGAAGGCATCGACGACGACCGTCTGCCGGCGATTGCGGGGCCCTACGTCAACGCCGACCTCAAATGGTCGCCCGAGCGCGGCACCATCATCGGGCTGACCGGAAGAACCACGGTCGAGACCACGACCATCGCTAACGAGAGCGGCGACCTCCTCTATTCGGGCCGGCTCACCGGCGAGCGGCAGGTCCGCGCCAACCTGACGGCGAATACAGCGCTGGGGCTCGATTGGCGCGACTACACCGGCTCCGATGGCCACGATCTGATCCTGAGCGCCGAGGCCGGCCTGACCTGGTGGCTGAACCGCTATGCCGGCCTCACCACAAGAATCAGGACGGAGAAGCTCACCAGCAACCTTCCCGGTCGCGACTATGTCGCCAACAGCGTCTATCTCGGCCTGAAGGTGCAGCGCTGACACTTCGTGATCCTCGCGCCAGCGACGCGGACGCGGAGATCCGAAGGATCAACGCCGCTTAACCGCCTAGGAAGCGGCGCCGATCCGCTCCGCCGGCCGCACCTCATCCAGCAGCGTGCGGATGACCCCGGCCATGCTCGCATTCATGTCGCTGCGCCAGAGCGCGAAGGCGACATTTGCCTCGACGAAGCCTTCCGGCGAGCCGCAGTCGAAGGTGCGCCCCTTATAGTGATAGCCGTAGAAGGGCTGCTGCTTCTCCAGCTTCAGCATCGCATCCGTCAGCTGGATCTCGTTGCCGGCGCCGCGCTCCTGGCTTTCGAGGATGCCGAAAATCTCCGGCTGCAGGATGTAGCGCCCGTTGATGAAGAGATTGGAGGGCGCCGTGCCCGCCTTCGGCTTCTCCACCATGCCGGTGATGCGGAAACCGTGATGGGTGTCCTCGCCACGGCCGACGATGCCGTATTTATGGGCCTCGGCCGGGTCGCATTCTTGTACGGCGATGATGTTGTTCCCGGTCTCGGCATAGAGTTCGACCATATCCTTCATGCAGCTTTTTTCCGACTGCATGATCATGTCGGGCAAAAGCAGCGCGAACGGTTCGTCACCGACCAGCTCACGCGCGCACCAGACGGCATGACCAAGCCCCATCGGCACCTGCTGGCGGGTGAAGCTGGTCTGGCCCGGCGCTGGCTGCAGCCGCTGCAGGCGGGCGAGCTGGTCGTCCTTGCCGCGCTGGGCGAGCGTATCGTAGAGCTCGAACTGGACGTCGAAGTGATCCTCGATGACCGCCTTGTTGCGCCCGGTCACGAAAATGAAATGCTCGATGCCGGCGTCGCGCGCCTCGTCGACCACATATTGAATGACCGGACGGTCGACGACTGTCAGCATCTCCTTCGGAATGGCCTTGGTGGCCGGAAGAAACCGTGTGCCGAGACCGGCGACCGGGAAAACTGCCTTGCGAACTCGCTTCATGCTCCACCCATCCGTTTAAGCCCATTATCCGCGCGGCCATCCGCTCCGCAATCCCCCCGAACATTTTCGCGCCGGAATGTTGAATTATCCGAGCGGATGGCCTGAAAATCGAAAGTTAAAGCGCCGACCTCTCTTTTCGTTCCTAATGGCACCTATGGTAAACTAAATACTAACCGGCTTCGGCGTTGAATGATCCTTCCTAATTTTGATGAAGGAGGAAAAGGATGTCCGTTCGCAACAGCGCAAGGCGCCTGGCGGCACTTGTGACGGCCGCAGGCCTCACGCTTGCCTTGTTGATGCCCGCCGGACCCGCTTTCGCCGATGCGGGTTTCCGCCAGTGGGTCGCGGGCTTCCGTGCCACCGCGGTTTCGGGCGGCGTTTCCGGCGCAGTCTATGACAAGGCCATGAGGGGCATCGAGCCCGACCCGGTCGTGCTGGAAAAGGCCCGCACCCAGCCGGAATTCACCGCCCCCGCCTGGGATTATTTCGACAACCGCGTGCATGACCAGTCGGTGACCAACGGTCAGGCAATGGCGCGCAAATGGAAGCCATGGCTGGATCGGATCGAGGCGCGGTTCGGCGTCGATCGCCATATCCTTCTCGCCATCTGGTCGATGGAATCGAACTATGGCGAGATCCTCAAGCGCGACGACATCATGCGCAATGTCATCCGTTCGCTGGCGACTCTTGCCTATGGCGACCCGAAGCGGTCGAAATATGCCCGAACCCAGCTGATCGCGGCGCTGAAGATCCTGCAGACCGGCGACATCGACGAAAGCCATCTCATGGGTTCCTGGGCGGGCGCGATGGGTCAGACCCAGTTCATCCCGACCAGCTATCAGCACTACGCGGTGGACATGGACGGCAATGGCCGGCGCGACATCTGGAATTCGATACCCGACGCGTTGGCGACTGCCGCCAACCTGCTCAGGAAGAACGGCTGGCAGGCCGGCAAGACCTGGGGCTATGAAGTGACCTTGCCGCCGGGCAAGCTGCCCGCCGGATCGAAGACGCTGGCGCAGTGGCAGGCGCTCGGGGTCGCCAGGGCCAACGGCAAGCCGTTCAGGAACCTGAGCGACAAGGCGACGCTCAAGGTGCCGGACGGCAGGGGCGGACCGGCCTTCCTGATGATCAGGAATTTCTCGGTCATCAAGGCTTACAACAATGCCGACAAATATGCTTTGGCTGTCGGCCTGCTCGCCGACGAAATCGCCGGTGGCACCGGCCTGGTGCAGGACTGGCAGCGGCCTTTCACCAAGCTCAGCTTCGAGCAACGGCAGGAACTGCAGAAGCGGCTTTCCGAGCACGGTTATTATGACGGCAAGTTCGACGGCAAGATCGGCGAGGGGTCGAAGGCCGCCATCATGGCCTACCAGGCGAAGGTAGGCTTGAGCCAGGATGGCTATCCGAGCCTGGAAGTGCTGAAATGGCTCCGGAAGCAATAGAGCCGCCCATGGCGTCAAGCATCCTTTCAAAAGCGGAAAGGATGCTGTAGCGCTGCGGCCTGCGCATGACTTGCCGGCTTTTTACGTTGTCATGCGCCAAGGATGGGAGACTTTCATTGGTTACGGTCGCGCGTGTCTGGCTGATCGTTCGCCGCCTGCCGATTCTCGTCCTGGCCATCGCTGTGCTTGCCGTCGCCGGCTCAAGCGCCTTTCATTCCCCGGCTTTCGCGCAGGAAGACGGAAACCGCGGCTGGTCGCTGCGCGATCTTCTTTTCCCGCGCCGCAGCGAGCGCATTGAACCCCCTGCCAATGTCCAGCCGGTGAGGCCGAAGCCGAAGGCCAGAAAACCCAAGCCGCGCCCGCCGGCCGAGCCGGAGGCGCCGGTCGTCGAAAAGGCGCCGGATGCGCGCGTCGTGCTGGTGGTCGGCGATTTCCTGGCGGGCGGGCTCGCCGAGGGTCTGGAGGTCGCCTTTGCCGACAATCCGGCGGTCAGGATCGTTTCGCGCAGCAACGGCTCGTCGGGCTTCGTGCGTGACGATTTCTACAATTGGCCGGTCGAGATCAAGTCTCTGATCGAGACGGAGAAGCCGTCCGTCGTGGTGGTCATGCTTGGCTCCAACGACCGCCAGCAGATGCGCGTCGGCGACGTCCGCGAGCAGCCGCGCTCCGAGAACTGGACCAAGGAATACGAGCACCGCACCGATGCGCTGGGCAAGGCCATTCAAGATGCAAAGGTGCCGTTCCTGTGGGTCGGCATGCCGGCGTTCGGGGCGGCAAAAATGACCTCGGACATGCTCGCCTTCAACGACATCTATCATTCAGCCGCACAGACCCATGGAGGCGAGTTCGTCGATGTCTGGGACGGCTTCGTCGACGAGAACGGCGCCTTCGTCACCTCCGGTCCGGACATCAACGGCCAGCCGGTGCGCCTGCGCTCCGACGACGGCATCAACGTGACCAAGGCCGGCAAGCGCAAGCTTGCCTTCTACACCGAAAAGCCGCTGGCCAAGATCCTCGGGCTGGCGGCACCCGGAAGCGTCACCACGGTTTCCGCGCCGGCGGGCGCTCCGGTCGAGGCGTCGAAGCCTGCCGCGGCCCCTGTCATCGTCGACCGCACCGCGCCGATGCTGCTCAGCGACCCCGCGCTCGACGGCGGGACCGAGCTGCTTGGTGCCGCACCGCCGGCCAAGGCCGATCCGAATCTTCCCGGCGAAAAGCTGACCGTCGAGGGCAAGGCGCCCGTCGCCTCGCCCGGCCGAGCCGACGATTTTTCCTGGCCGCAGAAGACGCCGACCGCTTCATCGGAGACCTCGACAGCGGTGCGTCGGTAGGGCCGCGACGGAAGGCCCTGTCGTGGCTGCAGGTGGACTCAGCGGGGGAGTACGCTAGACCCCATCAGCGCCTCGTCGATCGCGCGAGCTGCCTGGCGGCCTTCGCGGATCGCCCACACCACCAGCGACTGGCCGCGACGGACGTCGCCCGCGGCATAGAGCCTGTCTATGCTGGTTCTGTAGTCGCGGTCGTCGGCCTCGACGTTCCGCGAGCGGCGGCTGTCGGTGACCACCTTTATCTCGCCGTCCAGCTCCTTCATGACCCCATCATTCGCCGGACCGGCAAAGCCGATGGCGATGAAGGCGAGATCGGCGCGGATGACGAACTCGGTGCCGGCGATCGGCTTGCGCTTCTCATCGACCTCGCAGCAGCGGACGCCGGTCAGCTGTCCGTCCTCGCCGATGAATTCGAGGGTCGCCACCTGGAATTCGCGCTCCGCGCCCTCGGCCTGCGAGGAAGACGTGCGCATCTTCGTCGCCCAGTAAGGCCAAACGGCGAGCTTGTCTTCCTTCTCCGGCGGCTGCGGACGGATGTCGAGCTGCGTCACGCGCACCGCGCCTTGCCGGAAGGCGGTGCCGATGCAGTCCGACGCGGTGTCGCCGCCGCCGACGACGACGACATGCTGGCCGCCGGCGATGATCGGATGTGACGGCCAGGCCACCGATTGGATCGGCTCGCCGCCGACGCGGCGGTTCTGCTGCACGAGATACGGCATGGCATCATAGACACCGCTGAGATCGTCGCCCGGAATGTTGGCCGGGCGCGGGGTTTCCGAGCCGCCGCAATAGAGCACGGCGTCGTGCTCGGCGAGGAGCTCGGCAACCGGCTTGTCGACGCCGACATTGACGCCGCAATGGAAACTCACGCCCTCGCCCTGCATCTGCTCGATGCGGCGATCGATGTAATGCTTCTCGATCTTGAAGTCGGGAATGCCGTAGCGCATCAGCCCGCCCGGCCGGCTCTCGCGCTCATAGACATGCACATCGTGGCCGGCGCGGCCGAGCTGCTGGGCGGCGGCCATGCCGGCCGGCCCGGAGCCGATGACGGCAACCCGCTTGCCGGTCTTCTTTTCCGGCGGGTAGGGCCGGATGTGGCCGGTCTCATAGGCCTTGTCGGCGATCGCCTGCTCGACCGTCTTGATGGCGACCGGAATGTCCTCGAGGTTCAGCGTGCAGGCTTCCTCGCAGGGCGCCGGGCAGATGCGGCCGGTGAACTCCGGGAAATTGTTGGTCGAATGCAGGTTGCGGATGGCGCTGTCCCAGTCGCCATTGTAGACGAGGTCGTTCCAGTCCGGGATCTGGTTGTGGATCGGGCAGCCGGTCGGTCCATGGCAGAACGGGATGCCGCAATCCATGCAGCGCGCGGCCTGTTTCTCGACCTCCTTGTCCGACATCGCCAGCGTGAATTCGCGGAAATGCCGGATGCGATCCGAGGCAGGCTGGTACTTCTGCACCTGCCGGTCGATTTCGAGAAACCCTGTTACCTTGCCCATAGTCCAGTCCCTGCTGTCCGAAGGCGCGCTCGCAAGCCTAGCTTGTCGGCGCACCCGTTAACCTCATAAGGCCGCCGTGGCAACCTTGGTCCGAGGTCAGGATTGTTGGTGAGGATGCCGGCCGGGCGATTACCTCCCCGGCCGTGCCCAAAGCCTATTCCGCCGCCACGCTCATGCGCATGCGCTCCATCTCGATCAGCGCGCGGCGATACTCGACCGGCATGATTTTCCGGAATTTCGGCCGGAAGCTTGCCCAATTGTCGAGGATCTCGCGGCCGCGCACCGAGCCCGTGTAATGGACGTGGTTCGAGATCAGCTGATAGAGCCGCTCCTCGTCATGGCTTGTCATGTCACCGGAGACGTCGACGCGGCCCTTATGGTCGAGGTCACCGCCATGATGGAGCAGCTTCTCCATCAGGTCGTCCTCTTCCGGAACGGGCTCCAGCTCGACCATCGCCATGTTGCAGCGTTCGGCGAAATCGCCCTTCTCGTCGAGCACATAGGCGACGCCGCCCGACATGCCGGCGGCGAAGTTGCGGCCCGTTTTGCCGATGACCACTACTATGCCGCCGGTCATGTATTCGCAGCCATGGTCGCCGACGCCTTCGACGACGGCAACGACGCCGGAATTGCGCACCGCGAAGCGCTCGCCGGCGACGCCGGCGAAATAGGCCTCGCCCTCGGTCGCACCGTAGAGCACCGTGTTGCCGACGATGATCGAGTCGGCCGCGACGATCTTGGCCTCTTCCGGCGGCCGGATGACGATGCGGCCGCCCGACAGGCCTTTGCCGACATAATCGTTGCCGGCGCCGACCAGCTCGAAGGAAACGCCGCGCGCGAGAAACGCACCGAAAGACTGGCCAGCCGTGCCGGTGAGCTTGACCTGGATCGTGTCCTCGCGCAGGCCTTTGTGCTTGAAGCGCTTGGCGACTTCGCCCGACAGCATCGCGCCGGCAGAGCGGTCGACATTGCGGATCGGCAGCTCGATGCTGACCGGCTGCTTGGCTTCCAGCGCCGGCTTTGCCAGCTCGATCAGCTTGCGGTCGAGCACGTCGTCGATCGGATGCTTCTGCCGCTCGGTCCAGTGCAGCGCCTCAGGCGGCGCCTCCGGCTTGAAGAACATCTTCGAGAAGTCGAGCCCGCGCGCCTTCCAGTGCTGGATCACGTCGCGCTTCTCCAGAAGGTCGGTGTCGCCGATGATCTGGTCGAGATGGGTGAAGCCCATTTCGGCGAGCAGCGCGCGCACCTCCTCCGCCACATAGAAGAAGAAGTTGATGACATGCTCCGGCGTGCCCTTGAAGCGCTTGCGCAGCACCGGGTCCTGCGTCGCCACCCCGACCGGGCAGGTGTTCAGGTGGCACTTGCGCATCATGATGCAGCCGGCCGCAATCAGCGGCGCGGTCGAGAAGCCGAACTCGTCGGCGCCGAGCAGCGCGCCGATGATGACGTCACGGCCGGTGCGCAACCCGCCGTCGACCTGCAGCGCCACGCGGGAGCGCAGGCCGTTGAGCACCAGGGTCTGATGCGTCTCGGCAAGGCCCATCTCCCACGGGCTGCCGGCATGCTTGAGTGAGGTCAGCGGCGAAGCGCCGGTGCCGCCGTCGTAGCCGGAGATGGTGATGTGATCGGCGCGCGCCTTGGCGACGCCCGCCGCAACCGTGCCGACGCCGACCTCCGACACCAGCTTGACCGACACATCGGCCGCCGGGTTGACGTTCTTCAGGTCGTAGATCAGCTGCGCCAGATCCTCGATCGAATAGATGTCGTGATGCGGCGGCGGCGAGATCAGGCCGACGCCGGGGGTCGAATGCCTGACCTTGGCGATGGTGGCGTCGACCTTGTGTCCGGGCAACTGACCGCCCTCGCCGGGCTTGGCGCCTTGCGCCACCTTGATCTGCATGACATCGGAATTGACCAGATATTCCGCCGTCACGCCGAACCGCCCCGACGCGACCTGCTTGATCGCCGAGCGTTCCGGATTCTTGCCGCCGCCGGGCAGCGGCAGATAGCGGTCGGCCTCTTCGCCGCCCTCGCCGGTGTTCGACTTGCCGCCGATGGCGTTCATCGCGCGCGCCAGCGTGGTGTGCGCTTCCCGGGAGATCGAGCCGAAGGACATAGCGCCGGTCGAGAAGCGCTTGACGATCTCGGCCGCCGGCATGACGTCTTCGATCGCGACCTTCTTGCGGCCGGTCTCTTCCGCCAGCTTGATCTCGAACAGGCCGCGGATGGTCCGCGCTCTAGCTGTCGCGCTGTCGATCTGCGCCGAATACTCCTTGAACGTGTCCCAGGAGCCCTGGCGCACGGCATGCTGCAGGCTGGCGACCGCATCCGGCGACCACATATGCGCCTCACCGCGCATGCGGAACATGTATTCGCCGCCGACCTCGAGATTGTTGCGCAGCACCGGGTCGTTGCCGAAGGCATCGGTATGGCGGCTGAGAGTCTCGGTCGCGATCTCGTCCAGCCCGACGCCTTCGATCAGCGTCGCGGTGCCGGTGAAGTACTTCTCGACGAAGTCCGACTTGAGCCCGATGGCGTCGAAGATCTGCGCACCGCAATAGGACTGGTAAGTCGAGATGCCCATCTTGGACATCACCTTGAGGATGCCCTTGCCGATCGACTTGATGTAGCGGGAGACGACCTCGTATGCGTCGACCTCCTCCGGCAGCTCGCCGCGCCTGTGCATGTCGAGCAGCGTGTCGAAGGCGAGATAGGGGTTGATCGCCTCGGCGCCATAGCCGGCCAGGCAGCAGAAATGATGCACCTCGCGGGGCTCGCCGGATTCGACGACCAGTCCGACCGCGGTGCGCAGGCCCTTGCGGATCAGGTGATGGTGCACCGCCGCCGTCGCCAGCAAAACCGGAATGGCGATGCGGTCCGGCCCGACCTGGCGGTCGGACAGGATGATGATGTTGTAGCCGCCCGCGACCGCCGCCTCGGCGCGCTCGCAGAGCCGGTCGATGGCGCCTTGCATGCCGGCAGCGCCCTCGTTCGAACCGTAGGTGATGTCGATCGTCTTGGTGTCGAAGCGGTCCTCGGTGTGTCCGATGGAGCGGATCTTCTCGAGATCGCCGTTGGTGAGAATCGGCTGGCGCACTTCAAGCCGCTTGCGGCGCGATGTGCCGATCAGGTCGAAGATGTTCGGCCGCGGCCCGATGAAGGACACCAGGCTCATCACCAGTTCCTCACGGATCGGGTCGATCGGCGGATTGGTGACCTGAGCGAAGTTCTGCTTGAAATAGGTGTAGAGCAGCTTCGACTTGTCCGACATCGCCGAGATCGGCGTGTCGGTGCCCATCGAGCCGACCGCTTCCTGGCCGGTGGTGGCCATCGGCGCCATCAGAAGCTTGGTGTCTTCCTGTGTGTAGCCGAAGGCCTGCTGGCGGTCGAGCAGGCTGACATCCTTGCGCAGCGCCCGCGGCTCTACCGGCTTCAGCTCTTCAAGAATCAACTGCGTGTTGGCGAGCCAGGTCTTGTAAGGATGCCTGGTCGCGATCTCCGACTTGATCTCCTCGTCGGAGATGATGCGGCCCTTTGCCAGATCGATCAAAAGCATGCGGCCGGGCTGCAGCCGCCACTTCTGCACGATCTTTTCCTCCGGCACAGGCAGCACGCCGGCTTCCGAAGCCATGATGACGCGGTCGTCGTCGGTGACGATGTAGCGCGCGGGGCGCAGGCCGTTGCGATCGAGCGTCGCGCCGATCTGGCGTCCGTCGGTGAAGACGACCGCCGCCGGCCCGTCCCACGGCTCCATCAGCGCAGCGTGGTACTCGTAGAACGCCTTGCGGTCGGAATCCATGAGCTTGTTGCCGGCCCAGGCTTCCGGGATCAGCATCATCATGGCGTGGCTTAAGCTATAGCCGCCCTGAAACAGGAATTCGAGCGCATTGTCGAAGCACGCCGTGTCGGACTGACCCTCATAGGAGATCGGCCACAGCTTCGAGATGTTGTTGCCGAACAGCTCGGAATCGACCGAGGCCTGACGCGCCGCCATCCAGTTGTTGTTGCCGCGCACCGTGTTGATCTCGCCGTTATGCGCGACCATGCGATAGGGATGCGCCAGCTTCCACGACGGGAAGGTGTTGGTCGAGAAGCGCTGGTGGACGAGGATCAGCGCCGTGTCGAAGCGCGGATCCTTGAGGTCCTTGTAATAGGCGCCGACTTGGTAGGCGAGGAACATGCCCTTGTAGACGATGGTGCGCGCCGACAGCGACACGCAATAGGCGCCGACATCCTTGTTGTCGTTCTCGGCATAGATGCGGCCCGAGATCACCTTGCGCAGCAGGTAGAGCCTCGCCTCGTATTCCTCGTCGTCCGGAATGTCGGCCGTGCGGCCGATGAACACCTGGCGATGGAACGGCTCGGAGGCGACAATCTCCGGCGCCTTCGACAGCGACGAATTATCGACCGGCACGTCGCGGAAGCCGATCAGCGGCAGCCCTTCGGACTGGGCCGATTCGGCGATGATGTCCTCGATATGGGCGCGAAGTGCTGCGTCCTGCGGCATGAACCAGTGGCCGACGCCATATTGGCCTGCCGGCGGCAGTTCGACGCCCTTTGCGGCCATCTCATCGCGGAAGAACCGATCCGGAATCTGCACCAGCACGCCGGCGCCGTCGCCGACCAGCGGATCGGCGCCGACAGCGCCGCGATGGGTGAGGTTTTCCAGCATCGCCAGACCGTCCTCGACGATCTGGTGCGACTTTACGCCCTTCATGTTGGCGATGAAGCCGACGCCGCAGGCGTCATGCTCGTTGCGCGGATCGTAGAGGCCCTGCGCGATCAAACCATTGGCGGTGGTACCAGTTTTGACGGCTGGCGCTTTCGTCTGCGCGGCCTGGCCGTTGATCGCAGATGGCGTCAGTTCCGTCATCGTCCTGTCCTCCGTTCCGCACCCTTGGCGGTGATTTCCCTCGGGGCGCTGGTTTGCCTCGGGAAGCACGATGCTTCCCTTCGTCCTTGCTGCACGTCTCGCGAAATTCTTGCCGAACTATGCGGCCATACGCCCGGTTCGCATCCGGTATCGTACAGGCCAGAGCGGAGCCGTCTACCCGCCGCTCGCGACAATGGCCGGAATGGCAGCGATGATATGCCAGTCCAGCCTGTTTTGTGCGACAAAATAAGACAGCACTACTGTCCTAAATTTTTTATGGCAGAAATCCCGCACCTGCACAAGACCGATTCACAAAATTGTTGGGCGTGCCGCGACACAAAATTTCGCGACGGGATCAAAAAACGCAACCTCTGGTCAGTTGTTACGGCCCGGCTGGCTTCACAGTTTTGCGAAAGATTGGCCCTTGCGCTTCGCGCGCCAAAGCAGTCAAGTCGCGCCGCTTTCTGCCAATCACAATACGGACCTCTCGATGTTCTTTGCATCCGACAACTGGGCGGGCGTTCATCCCGACATTTCGGCGAACCTCTCCCGCCACGCGGCCGGCATCGCGACCGCGTATGGCGACGGCGACCTGGACCGGGCCGTCTACCGCCGCTTCAGCGAGATCTTCGAGCGGGAAGTTCAGGTGTTCTTCGTCGCCACCGGCACCGCGGCCAACGCCATTTCGATGGCGGCGTTGAACCGTATCGGCGGCATCGCCCTTTGTCATTCCGAAGCGCATATGAATGTCGACGAGTTCGGCGCGATGGGCTTCTACACCGGCGGCGCTCGTACGGCGCCGGTTGCGGGCCCCCTGGGGCGCATCAACCCGCAGGCTCTCGACGACGCCATCAAGCGCTATTCGCAGGACCTTGCGCCGGCCGGCCAGCCGATGGCCGTGACGATCACCCAGGCGACCGAGGTGGGCACCGTCTACACCGTCGACGACGTCAAGGCGATCGCCGAGGTCAGCCGCAGGCACAAGCTGCCGCTGCATATGGATGGCGCGCGCTTCGCCAATGCGATTGCCGCGACCGACGTCACGCCGGCGGAAATGACCTGGAGGAGCGGCGTCGACCTGATCTCCTTCGGCGGCACCAAGAACGGTTGCTGGATGGCCGACGCGGTGGTGATCTTCAACCCGGAAGTCGGCCGGGATCTGCGCCTGCTTCGCCAGCGCGCCGGACAGACCTTTTCCAAGGCGCGCTTCATCTCGGCGCAATTCGAAGCCTATTTCACCGACGACCTTTGGCTGAGGATGGCGCGGCATGCCAATGCGATGGCGGCACATCTCGCCGAGACGATCGAGGACGCGCCGGCGGGCAGGCTCGCCTGGCTGCCGCAGGCCAACGAAGTGTTCGCAATCTTCGACCGCGCTCTTGCCGAAAAGCTGCAGACCGCCGGCGTCAAATTCTATGAATGGGGCGTGCCGCAGGGTTTCGATGGCCATCTCGGCGACAAGGAAGCAATCTACCGTTTCGTCGCCAGCTTCGCCACCACCACGCAAGAGATCGACCGTCTCGGCCAACAGCTCTCGCAATGATCAGGCGAGCAAAGGCCCCAGCGACAGTTCGAGGCCAAGCAGGATCAAAAACGCCAGAAAACATCGGCGAAATGTCGCCGCGTTGATTTTCTGGCGCAGGATTAATGTCACAAACAAGCGGCGCCCTTCGGCGCCGCTTTCGTCTCGGGAGGGAGACGTTTCTTACATGGAGCCCGCGGCTTACGCGGCGGCCTTGGCCTCGATCTGCTTGGCCTTGTCCGAAGACGAGGTGATCGCGATCTTGCGCGGCTTCAGCTCTTCCGGAATGTTGCGCTTGAGGTCGACGAAGAGCAGGCCGTTCTTCAGCGTGGCGCCCTCGACCTCAACGTGGTCGGCGAGTTGGAAGCGACGCTCGAAGGCGCGCGAAGCGATGCCGCGATAGAGCAGCTCCGAACCCTCGCCATTGTTCTCTTCCTTGCGCTCACCCTTGACGGTGAGCACATTGCGGTGCGCCTCGATCGAGATCTCGTCTTCCGAGAAGCCGGCAACCGCCATCGAGATGCGATAGGCGTTCTCGCCGGTGCGCTCGATGTTATAGGGCGGATAGGTCTGCGCGCTCTCGGGCTGGCCGAGCGTGTCGAGCATGGTGAACAGCCGGTCGAAACCGACGGTCGAACGATAAAGCGGGGAAAAATCAACGTGACGCATGATGTGTTCTCCTGTTGAGCAACATGGTTTGCGTTTGACCCGTTACGAAACCCTCGAAAGGCGTTCCGGATAGGCCAGCGGCCCCGACATCGGCGGCCGCAACCTCCATTTGGGAAGCGGAAAAGCCCATTTCAAGAACTTCGCGCACCAACTTTCCCTTCGATTTTTTCGCTCGATGAACGCCAGATGAACCGAGGCTTCGGCATCCGTTCAGCCTGGGCTCGCTAGGCTGCAGTCGACAATACGGATATGCGGCGCCTCGATCGGTGCGCCGCGACGAGGCCGACCGGGTGTAACGTCCCTTCCTCCCGGATCGACAGAGGCCGGAAGCGCGCCGCAGGTGCTTCCGGCCTTCCCGTTCAGGAAAGCGCGTATCCCGGACCTTTGCTTTTGGCGCATGGGCGTCTATCACCGTGGCGACGCCTGGCCCGCTCGGGCAAGAAGCAATCAACGAAGCGCCGAATGACGGACCTTTTCTATCTGACTGAGGGCAATCCGCCGCCGCAGAACGCTGCCGGCGGCTTCTTCACCACCCGCGACGGCAGGAAGATCCGCTACGGCGTTTTCGCCGCCGTCGCCCGCCCGCTCCAGGGCACGGTGGTGCTGCTGACCGGCCGCAACGAGTGCATCGAGAAATATTTCGAGACCATCCGCGATCTCGCCGACCGCGGATTCGGCGTCGCCACCCTCGACTGGCGCGGCCAGGGCGATTCCAGCCGCCTGCTGCGCGACCGGCAGCGCGGCTATGTCCGCAGCTTCCGCGACTACACCCGTGATCTCGAGCAGTTCTTCGAGGAGATCGTGCTGCCCGATTGCCGCGGCCCCTATTACATCCTCGCCCATTCGACGGGAGCGGTGATCGCGCTGCTTGCCTCGCCGTCGATGGTCAACCGGGTGCGACGCATGGTGCTGATCGCGCCTTTCCTGGCCGTGCCCGACTTGCGGGTTTCGATCGCCACCATAAGGCGTGTCTGCGCGGTGTTCTGCGCGCTGGGCCTCGGCCGCCTCTATGCCGCCTGGGGGCCGCGCCCGAAATTGCCGACGCCCTTCGAAATGAACAAGGTGACGTCCGACCCGGAGCGCTACCGGCGCAATACCGACATTTACAAGGCCTGGCCCCACCTTGGACTCGGTGGTCCGACCATCCGCTGGCTGAAGGCCGCCGCCGCAGCCGCGGAGGCGGTCAGCGACCCCGATTTCATGGCAAGGATCCAGGTACCGACGCTGATCGTCGGCGCCGGCGCCGACCAGGTGGTCTCGACCAAGGCGGTCGAATCCTATGCCAGACGGCTTCGCGTCGGCTCTTTGTTGATGATCGACGGCGCGCATCATGAGATCCTGCAAGAGAGGGATCTCTTTCGCGAGCAGCTCCTGGCGGCCTTCGATGCTTTTGTTCCGGGAACCGGCGACGCTGCCTGATCACGGAACGACGCCGCGGATCAGCCGCGCAGCGCCGCCATTGCCGCGGCGTGCAATTCCGGCGTCGCCGCCGCCAATATGTCGCCGCCGTTTTCTGCCGGCCCGCCTTCGAAGGTGGTGACGACGCCGCCCGCCTTCTCGATGATCGGGATCAGCGCCACGATGTCGTAGGGTTTCAAACCCGGATCGGCGACGATATCGACGCTGCCCGCCGCCACCATGGCGAAGGCGTAGCAGTCGGTGCCATAGCGGGCGAGCTGCACCTGTTTCTCGAACGCGTCATAGCGGTTGCGCGCCGCGCCCTTGAACAGCGCCGGCGTGGTGGTGAACAGGGTCGCCTGCGAAAGCTGCGTCGTCTTGCGCGTCGCGAGCCTGCGCGGGCCACCCGGGCCTTCGTAATGCGAGCCGGAGGCATTGGCATAAAACAGCTCGCCGGTGAAGGGCTGCGACATCAGGCCGGCTACGGCATCGCCGTCGATCGTCAGTCCGACCAGCGTTCCCCAGACCGGCAGGCCGGAAATGAAGGCGCGTGTGCCGTCGATCGGGTCGATGACCCAGACATGCCGGCTCGAAATGTTCTCGCTGCCATGCTCCTCGCCGAGGATGCCGTGGTCGGGATACTCCGCCGAGATAAGCGCCCGGATCGCCCGCTCGGCCTCGCGATCGGCCTCCGTCACCGGATCGAAGCTCTCCGCCAGCTTATTGGCGACTGCGGCCTGGCTGCGGAAGCGAGGCAAGGTCTCGGCGGCGGCGGCACGCGCGATGCGCCGCATGAAGTCGATGCTGATATCCAAACCACTCTCCCCGTTGCGGCAACCATCTCGCAGCCGCTGTCTTCTTGTCGGACCGGAGCGTAAAACCGGGTCAGGCGCCCTCGCCTGTTGCCTCAAAGTCACACGTCAGGCGCCGAAACCGGATTTGCACATCATATTGAATTAAAAAAGCCTGAAGTCGATTGACATTTGTGCATCGCACAATACTTTTGTTCTCGGACAGCTTATCCTGTCCATGCCCTCCTTGGGCGTTTCCTCCCTAGACTTCGACCGTGTCGTGAAAACGATGCGGTCTTTTTTTAGCCGCGGTTCCCAGCGCCGCCGTCATTCGGCGGCGAGCGGCAGGTCGAGGAAATGATGGCCGGGCATCGAAATCAGTTCGGCCGAAAACCGCGTCAGGTCGTCGGCTAAAGCGTCGAAGCCGGCCGATTTCTGGAATGTCCGCTCGTTCATGTAGAGCCCGCGATTGACCTCGATCTGCAGCGCGTGGAGATGACGCGCCGGCCGCCCGTAATGCTCGGTTATGAAGCCGCCGGCATAAGGCTTGTTATGCGCGACAGCGTAGCCCATTCCGGTGAGCAGGCCGATCGCCCTCTCGGTTAGAGCCGCGCTGGCGGAAATGCCGAAACGATCGCCGATGATGAAGTCCGGCCGCGCGCCATTGTCGCCGACCCGGACGCTGGCCGGCATCGAATGGCAGTCGATCAGCACGGCATAGCCGAACCTGGCGTGGGTCCTGGTCAAGAGCCGCTTCAGCGTCTCGTGATAGGGCTTGTAGACGGCCTCTATGCGTCCCACGGCCTCGGAAAGCGGCAGACGCCCGGGATAGATGTCGAGCCCCTCTCCCACCAGCTTCGGCACGGTGCCCAGCCCGCCCGCGACGCGGGCCGAACGGATATTGCAGAAGGACGGCACCGGCTCCGCGAACATGCGCGGATCGAGTTCCCACGGTTCGCGGTTGACGTCGAGATAGGCGCGCGGGAAATTTGCCGCCAGCATCGGCGCGCCGAGCGCGACGGCGCCGCCGAACAGTTCATCGACATAGCAATCCTCCGAGCGGCGTATGGCGTTGCGGTCGAGCCGCACCATGGCCAGGAAGCGCTCGGGATAATGGCGGCCGCTATGCGGCGAGTTGAACAGGAAAGCTACGCGTTGCTCGGCGCCCGATCGGATTTCGAAGGGTGGTGTGACCGAAAAATCCTCGGCTGCCGTCTTCAATTTGAACGAACCAGGACGAAGCACTGCATCATGATGCGAAACTGCCATCTTGCGCCCGGCATGTCCAGCATTTCAGCCCCGCGAAACGCACAGTCGAAGTGGTCGCGACAAGGCCAACGTTCACTTGATGTTTACCGTCTCCTCCTCATATACAGGATGGTTAACGGGCTTGCCCGGCGGCAGGCTTGGGGCGGGTGATTCGGACGGGATACGATGGCACGCATTCTTCTGGCGGAAGACGACGACGATATGCGCCGGTTCCTCGTCAAGGCGCTGGAACGCGCCGGCTACCAGGTGAGCGATTTCGACAACGGCGCCAGCGCCTATGAGCGGCTGCGCGAGGAGCCTTTTTCGCTGCTTCTGACCGACATCGTCATGCCGGAGATGGACGGCATCGAGCTTGCCCGCCGCGCCACCGAGATTGATCCGGACCTCAAGGTCATGTTCATCACCGGCTTCGCTGCCGTCGCGCTCAATCCGGATTCCAAGGCGCCCAAGGACGCCAAGGTGCTGTCGAAGCCGTTCCATCTGCGCGATCTCGTCAACGAGGTCGAGAAGATGCTTCAGGCGGCCTAAAGGGTTTTTCCGGCCGACGCATGTCGTCCAAAACGGCGCAGCGGCTGGGAAAACGACATCAACTAAACAAAGATCTAAGCGCGTCACTCGAACCCGTTTCGACGCGACGCGCTTTGGGCATTGGCGCTTCCGCCGCTGCGGCAAACGGAGCTTTCTTTTCTTGTTCCTGCTATTGACGCGCCGGACCAAAAATGGTGTATGCGCGGCTTCGGATGGGCGTGTAGCTCAGCGGGAGAGCACTGCATTGACATTGCAGGGGTCACAAGTTCAATCCTTGTCACGCCCACCATCCTTTCAATAACTTAGCTAACGCAATGTGCCCATTGGCACAGAAACTCCGGGGCGAAGATTTCCAACCGCGACCCCTGAACCAAAGCGGACGCGTTCCGTTGCACGCCAATGGGGACTGGCTGCAATGGCCGAAGACGACGACCGTCTCTGGAAGGTCTATAAAGATTCCATCAAATTGCGCGCCGAGCGGTATCGGCTTCGAGCCGAAGTCGACGCCGAACGGCAACAAGCGCGACGGATCCGCAGCGAATTGCAATCGGCCCGAGAGGGAGCCTGGATATTCCGGCAAGGCCCAGAAGATCTCTGACGCCCGCAGTGCAACTGATCTGACGCTCGCGAGTTCACCTTCATCGTCGGCAACTAGCAAAGGACGCCGGCGGCTGAGAGACAGCGACCGCGCTCCCGTCTGAACCAAGACCGGAGACGCGCCATGCGAGACCGATTTCCCGACAATCCGCGTCCGCGCCCTCTTCAAGCCGAGAGCGACAGGAAACTCCTCGCCCAAACGCGAGATGTGATCAATCGTTCGAGGCAGAAGCTCATCGACACAGAACCGCAGATCGATCCGCACCGGTTGAAGCGGATTTCTCGCAAAGCCACTGGGGTCTAGACCTCGGCCTGCGGGAACATGCCGCTACTGCCGATCGGCCGGCCTAATGATGGTCCACGACCGCGGTGCCAACCTCCTCCAGTTGAAGTTCGACTGCTGCCGGTCCAAGCCCGATATCAGGGTTACAATTTTCGCCAGCGGCAGGGAAGCGAGAGGCGACCCTCTCAGACGCCCGAGACGGCGCAAAGCGCTTTCATCCTGGCGACGGCGAGATCTGGATCGGCCAGCAATCCCGCCTGATCGGCGAGACGGAAGACATCGGCGTAGTGGCAGATGCCGCGCGCCGACTGCATGCCGCCGACCATAGTGAAATGATCCTGGTGGCCATTCAGCCAGGCCATGAAGACGATGCCTGCCTTGTAAAATTCCGTCGGGGCTTCGAAGATCTTGCGCGACAGCGGCACGGTCGGCGCCATCAGCGCGTCATAGCCGGCCCGGTCGCCCTCGGCGAGCCTGGCCAACGCGGCGTTGGCCACCGGGGCGATGGCATCGAAGATGCCGAGCAGCGCATGCGAGTGCCTCTTGCCGTCCCCCGCGATCAGCTCCGGATAGTTGAAATCGTCACCCGTGAACATCACCACGCCTTCAGGCAAGCGGTCGCGCAGCAGCACCTCCTTATGGGCGTCGAGCAGCGATATCTTTATGCCTTCGACCTTGTCGGCGTGCCGCTCGATGATGGCGACCACGGTGTCCAGGGCGGTATCGAAATCATTGCTGCCCCAATAGCCCTTGAGCGCCGGATCGAACATGTCGCCCAGCCAGTGCAGGATCACCTTGCCGGAGGCTTGGCCGAGGATGCGGTCGTAGACGCGGGCATAGTCGTCCGGGCCTTTGGCCACGGCCGCCAACGCGCGGCTTGCCATCATGATCGCCTTGCCGCCCCCGCCTTCGATAAAGGCGAACTGCTCCTCATAGGCTCGGATCACATCGTCCAGCGACTTTGCCGCGGCCGGCGCCAGATGGTCGGTGCCGGCGCCGGAAGCGAGATCGGCGCCTTTCACCGTGCGCGCCTCGGCGATCGAGCGCCGGATCAGTTCTTTCGCGCTCGCCCAGTCGAAACCCATGCCGCGCTGCGAGGTGTCCATCGCCTCGGCGATGCGGAAGCCGAGCCGCCACAGGTGATGACGGAACGCCATGGTCTTGTCCCAGTCGACCGCCGGCCGCGACCAGGGATCGGTCATGGCGAAGGGGTTGGCGACGACATGGGCAGCGGCATAGGCGACGCGCGGGAAATCCGCGCCGATGATGGGCTGCGCCGGTTGGCCGACCAGCCGGTAGCCGACACGATCGCCATTCTTCGCAGGCAGGATGATGTCCATCGAACTCTCCCTTTGCGGCAGCCTATAGATGGAACGTTCCAATAAATCAAGAACCTTTATGATCCCCGCCGCTGAAGCGATCCAACGCAGCATCGCGGTCCTAAGCCCATGCGTTCTCTGGAGGCCGATCAATTTTTCGAAATCAACATGATTCCCAGTTGACTCCGGTTTGACGCAATGTTTAGAACGTTCCAATAAATTCTAACACCGGACACGGGGGAAGCACGGATATGGCCAGCCGGGCCAAGGCGACGATCCTGGATATCGCCCGTGAGGCCGGCGTGTCCAAATCGACGGTATCGCTCGTGCTGCAAGGCAGCGGGCTGATCCGGCCTGAGACCGCGCTCAAGGTCCGCAAGGCGATCGAGGATGTCGGCTATGTCTACAACCGCGGCGCCGCCAACCTGCGCAAGGCGCATTCCAACGTCATCGGCATGGTGATCAACGATCTCACCAATCCCTTCTTCGCCGAGCTGGCTGTCAGCATGGAGCGCGTCTTTCAGGCCGCCGGCATCGTGCCCTTCATCGCCAACACCGCGGAAAATCCGGTCCGCCAGGAAGAAGTGCTGAAGTCGCTGCTGGAACAAGGCGTCGCCGGTCTGATCGTCTCGCCGGCGCGCGGCACCACGCCCGGCGCCTTCCGCCGCATCGAGGCTGCCGGCGTGCCGGTCGTCTTCGCCATGCGCCGCCTGCCCGAGAGCCGCATCCCGGCAATCGCGCCCGACAACCATCGCGGCGCCTATCTCGCCACTCAGCATCTGATCGGCAAGGGCCACCGCCGGCTGGCTTTCTTCGGCGGTTCGTCCGACCTCGTTGTCTATCACGACAGGCTCGGCGGCTTCATCGAGGCCTGCGAGGCGCTTGGCATCCCGACCGCCAACCGAACGATTGTCGAAGGCGAGACCAGCCGCAGAGGCGGCATGGCCTGCCTGGAGACCGCGCTTGCGGCAGCCGAGCCGCCGACAGCCGCGCTTTGCTTCAACGACGCCGTCGCTTTCGGCGTCATGCTCGCGCTGCGCAAGCGCGGCCTGGAGGCCGGGGCCGACTTCGCCGTGGTCGGTTTCGACGACGTGGCCGAAGCCGAGCACTACATGCCGGCGCTGACCAGCGTCGCCGTCGACACCCCAGGCCTTGGCGAGCGCGCCGCGCACGTCATGCTGAAGATGATCCAGTCGCGCACGACGCGCGCCGAGGACCATATCGGCGCGGTCAGCCTCGTCGTCAGGGAAAGCTGCGGCCCGAGCCGCAGCGCGCACGGCACTGGAATGGG
The DNA here is from genome assembly GCF_001672445.1 of Mesorhizobium sp. WSM3873. Lineage (NCBI taxonomy): Bacteria > Pseudomonadati > Pseudomonadota > Alphaproteobacteria > Hyphomicrobiales > Phyllobacteriaceae > Mesorhizobium > Mesorhizobium sp. WSM3873. Next base: position 181,733 of record NZ_LYTM01000054.1, read on the forward strand.
AGACGCGGCATGAGCGTGAGATGGGGCCTGATCGGCGCGAGCACGATCGCCAGGCAGTTCATGGTCAACGCCATTCGCGCGCAGGCCGACGGCGCGGTTGCCGCCGTGATGAGCTCCAGCGCAGAGCGGGCTCAAGGCTACGCCAAGGAAAACGGCATTCCTAAAGCCGTCTCGACGCTCGATGCGCTGCTTGGCTCGGACATTGATGCCGTCTACATCTCGACCACCAATGAGCTGCATCTCGAACAGGGGCTGGCCGCCATCAAGGCCGGCAAGCATGTGCTCTGCGAAAAGCCGCTGGCGCTGACCAGCGCCGATGCGCGCAAGATGGTGGCGGCGGCCAGGAAAGCCGGCATCGTGTTCGGCACCAACCATCATCTGCGCAATGCCGGCGCGCACCGGGCGATGCGCGAGGCGATCGCAACCGGCCGTATCGGCAAGCCGATCGCCGCGCGTGTCTTCCATTCCGTCTATCTGCCCGAAAGCCTGCAGGGCTGGCGCATCACCAGGCCCGAAGCCGGGGGCGGCGTGGTGCTCGACATCACGGTGCATGATGCAGACACGCTGCGCTTCGTGCTCGGCGACGATCCGGTCGAGATCTCGGCCTTCACACAGTCGGCCGGCATGGCCGGCGGCGGGCTGGAGGACGGCGCGATGTGCATCTGGCGCTTCAAGTCCGGCGTCATTGCGCAATCGCATGAAGGATTCACGACCAAGTTCGCCGGCATCGGTTTCGAAGTGCATGGGTCGGAGGGCTCGCTGATCGCCACCGATGTGATGACGCAGAAGCCGGTCGGCTCGGTGCTGCTGCGCACTGCAAATGGCGAGGCAGAGCTGAGCTTCGATCGCAAGGACCTCTACACCCGCTCGCTGCGCCAGTTCCATGCCGCGATCCGCGGCGAAGGCCAGCCTTCGGCCACCGGCGAGGACGGCATTTGGTCGCTGGCATCCGCCGAAGCAGCACTGCAATCCTCGAAGACCGGCAAGGCCGTGATCATCGATCCGCAACTCGGGAGCCTCGCGTGATGAAGCTCGTCACGGCAGCGCATGCCGCCAGCCTGATCAAGGACGGCATGGTTGTCTCGGTGTCGTCCTCGAGCGGCCTCGGCTGCCCCGACGCCGTGCTCGCCGCCATCGGCGAGCGCTTCGATGCGGAAGGGCATCCGAGAGCGATCACCACGCTGCACCCGATCGCCGCCGGCGACATGTACGGCATCAAGGGCATCGACCATCTCGCCAAGCCTGGCCTGCTCAAGCGCACGCTCTGCGGCTCGTATCCGTCCGGCCCCTCCTCCGCCGAGCCGCCTCGGATCTGGCAGATGATCGGCGACAACTCGGTCGCGGCCTACAACGTGCCCTCCGGCATCCTCTTCGACATGCATCGCGAGGCGGCCGCCAAGCGTCCCGGCGTGCTGACCAAGGTCGGCCTCGACACCTTCGCCGACCCGCGCCACCAGGGCTGCGCCATGAACGCCGCCGCCAGGGAGCCGATCGTCTCGGTGCAACAGTTCGACGGCGAGGAGTGGCTCTATTTCCGCGCCGTCATCCCCAACGTCTCGATCATCCGCGCCACCTCCGCCGACGAGCGCGGCAATCTCACCTACGAGCATGAGGGCGCCTATCTCGGCGGTCTCGAACAGGCATTGGCTGCGCGCAACAATGGCGGCATCGTCATTGCGCAGGTGAAGCGCATCGTCGAGAACGGCACCCTCAAGCCGCACGATGTGCGCGTGCCCGGCGTCTTGGTCGACCATATCGTGGTCGCGCCCAATCAGCTGCAGACGACGCAGACGGCTTACGACCCGGCGATCTCGGGCGAGATCTTCCGGCCGCTCTCCACCTTCCGCACCCCGGAGATGAACATCCAGAAGGTGATCGCGCGCCGCGTCGCCATGGAGTTGCGCGACGGCATGGCCGTCAATATCGGCTTCGGCATCTCCGCCAACGTGCCGCGCATTCTTCTCGAGGAAGGCCAGCACGGCAAGGTCACCTGGGTGATCGAGCAGGGCGCGGTCGGCGGCGTGCCGCTGCTCGACTTCAAGTTCGGCTGCGCCTCGAATGCCGAGGCGATCATGCCCTCGCCGCACCAGTTCATCTATTTCCAGGCCGGCGGCTTTGATGCCTCGCTCCTGTCCTTCCTGCAGATCGACCGCCACGGCTCGGTCAACGTGTCGAAGCTTTCGGCGCGACCGCATGTGACGGCCGGCGCCGGCGGCTTCGTCGACATCACCGCGCGGGCGAAGAAGATCGTCTTCTCCGGCTTCTTCAATGCCGGCGCCAAGCTTTCGCTGGCGAACAGCGCTATCCGCATCGACCAGGAAGGCAAGGTGAAAAAGATCGTCGAGGAAGTCGAGCACATCTCCTTCTCCGGCAAGCGCGCGGTCGCGCAAGGCCAGGACATCACCTATGTCACCGAACGCTGTGTGATGAAGCTGACCCAGGACGGGCTGATGGTGACCGAGCTGGCGCCCGGCATCGATCTCGAACGCGATGTGCTGGCGCAGGCCGACACTCCGCTCGCCGTCGCAAACGACCTCAAGATCACGCCAGCGTCGCTCTATCAGGACCGGCCGATCGGCCTGTCGCTCAATGGCGGCGCTTCGCTTGGAGGCGCGCATGGCTGAACGCCTCGTCACCTTCGAGCAGGATGGCGTGATCGGTACCGTGACGCTCAGGCGGCCGGAAAAGTTCAACGCGCTCGACATTCCGATGCTGCGCGCGCTCGAAGCCGCACTCGATAAGGCCGAGCTGACCGAGGGTGTCCGTGTCGTGCTCATCCGCGGCGAAGGCAAAGGCTTCTGCGCCGGCGGCGATGTCGAGGCCTGGGCACAATTAAGCGCCGCCGATTTCCAGGTTCAATGGGTGCGCTACGGCCATCGTGTCTTCGACCGCCTGGCGCGGCTTCGGCAACCGACCATCGCCGTGCTGTCCGGCCATGCGCTGGGCGGCGGCTTGGAATTGGCCGCCGCCTGTGATTTTCGCGTCGCCGAAACCCAGATCAAGCTCGGCTTTCCCGAGACCTCGATCGGCGTCGTGCCCGGCTGGTCTGGTACGCAGCGCGCCGTGCGCCGCTTCGGCGCGCAAACGGTGCGGCGCATGGCAATAGGGGGCGAAGTCCTGCTGGCTAACGAGGCGCTTGCCCTCGGCGTCGTCGACCGCGTCGTCGAAACCGGCAAGGCCTTGGATGAAGCAAAAGCCTGGGGAGAAAAGATCGCCGAGCGTGGTCCGCTCGCAACCGAGGCCGCCAAGCTGATGATCGGCATTGCCGAAGGCGAGGAAGACGCCGCCGCCACGGAAGCGCTGGCCAGCGGCTTCATTGCGCTCACCGGCGATCTCAAGGCCGGTGTCGGCGCCTTCAAGGCCAGGCACAAGCCGGACTTTTCGAGATCCTAGAGAAGATACGATGAACGCACCGCTTAACATTTCCATGCCGGTCGAAGCGTCTCAGGCGCCGAAGAGCTACAAGCTTCTGATCGACGGCAAACATGTCGATGCCCGGGATGGCCGCACGATTGAACGCAACAGCCCCGGCCACGGTTTTGCGGTTTCACGCTATGCGCAGGCGGGTGCTGCGGAAGTCGACGCTGCGGTGCAGGCCGCGCACAAGGCCTTCGAGGCCGGCGCATGGCCGCGCATGAAGGCGTCGGAACGCGCCGCGGTGCTGCTCAAAGCGGCCGATCTGATCGAGGGCCGACTGGAAGAGATTGCCAGGCTCGAGGCGTTGGAATCCGGCAAGCCGATCGCGCAGGCGCGCGGCGAGATCGGCGGCGCCGTCGACATCTGGCGCTATGCCGCTTCGCTTGCTCGCACGCTCCATGGCGAGAGCTATGCCAATCTCGGCGATGACATGCTGGGCGTGGTCGTGCGCGAGCCGATCGGCGTCGTCTCGATCATCACGCCGTGGAATTTTCCCTTCCTGATCGTCAGCCAGAAACTGCCCTTCGCGCTCGCCGCCGGCTGCACTGCCGTGGTCAAGCCGAGCGAGATGACCTCGGCGTCGACCTTCGTGCTCGGCGATATCCTGCTGCAGGCCGGCCTGCCGACGGGTGTCGTCAACATCCTCGCTGGCCTGGGTAGCGATGTCGGCGCGCCAATGGTCAGGCATCCGCTGGTTGAGATGGTGTCCTTCACCGGCTCGACCCGCGTCGGCAAGATGACCATGGCGGCGGCGTCCAGTTCGCTGAAGAAGGTGTCGATGGAGCTCGGCGGCAAGAACGGCCAGATCGTCTTTCCCGACGCCGATCTCGAAGCAGCGGCGGATGCCGCAGTCTTCGGCGGCTTCTTCAACGCCGGCGAATGCTGCAATGCCGGCAGTCGGCTGATCGTGCATGAGGCGATCGCGGACGACTTTCTCGGCGCAGTCAAGGCGCTGGCCGAGAGGGTGAAAGTCGGCGATCCGCTTGACGACCGCACCAAGGTCGGCGCGATGATCTCGGCCGACCACATGGCGAAGGTAGCCGGCTATGTGAAGGCGGCCAAAACCGGCGGCGGCAGCGTCTTCAGCGGCGGCGGACAGCTCGCCTCCAACGCCGGCCAGTATCTCGATCCGACCATTGTCCGCAACGTTACCGAGGACATGGAAATCGCGCGCGAGGAAGTCTTCGGGCCGGTGCTGTCCGTGCTCACTTTTGAAACGATTGAAAGGGCATTGCACATCGCCAACAACACGCCCTATGGTCTGTCTGCGGGAGTGTGGAGCGCGAGCATCGACACATGCATGTCGGTGGCGCGCGGTGTGCGTTCGGGGACGGTTTGGGTGAATACGTTCATGGAGGGTTATCCCGAACTGCCCTTCGGCGGCTACAAGCAATCCGGTCTCGGACGCGAACTCGGCAAACGCGCCGTCGAGGACTATACCGAGGAAAAGACAATCCAGTTTCATCGCGGCCAGCGCACCGGATGGTGGCTCGGCTGAGTTGGGAGACCCCGGCGGTCACCCCGCCGGTTATGTGAATGCAACAAGGGAGGTAGTACATGTTGCGCAAACTGCTTATCGGAACGGCTCTTGCGACGAGCTTTGCGTTCTCGGCGCATGCCGCGGACGTCAAGGAAGTGCAGATGCTGCATTGGTGGACGTCGGGCGGCGAAGCGGCTGCTCTGAACGTGCTGAAGCAGGATCTGGCCAAGGAAGGCTATGCCTGGAAGGACGTGCCGGTGGCCGGCGGCGGCGGCGACGCCGCCATGACCGCGCTGAAGGCGATGGTCGCGGCCGGCAACTATCCGACTGCCTCGCAGATGCTGGGCTACACCGTGCTCGACTATGCCGCTGCTGGCGTCATGGGCGACCTCACCGAGACCGCCAAGAAGGAAGGCTGGGACAAGAGCGTTCCGGCCGCCCTGCAGAAGTTCTCCGTCTATGACGGCAAGTGGGTCGCGGCTCCGGTCAACGTCCACTCGGTCAACTGGCTGTGGATCAACAAGGCCGTGATGGACAAGATCGGCGGCACCGAGCCAAAGACCTTCGACGACTTCATCGCCCTGCTCGACAAGGCCAAGGCTGCTGGCGTCATCCCGCTGGCGCTTGGCGGCCAGAACTGGCAGGAAGCGACCATGTTCGACTCCGTCGTGCTGTCGACCGGCGGACCGGAATTCTACAAGAAGGCGATGAACGACCTCGATGAGGAGTCGCTCAAGTCCGACACGATGAAGAAGTCGTTCGACAACCTCGCCAAGCTCGTCACCTATGTCGACCCGAACTTCTCGGGCCGCGACTGGAACCTCGCCACCGCCATGGTCATCAAGGGCGATGCGCTGGTTCAGGTCATGGGCGACTGGGCCAAGGGCGAGTTCCACGCCGCCAACAAGACCCCGGGCACGGACTTCCTCTGCTACCGCTTCCCGGGCACCGACGGCTCGGTGATCTACAACTCCGACATGTTCGGCATGTTCAACGTTCCGGACGACCGCAAGGCCGCCCAGGTCGCTCTGGCGACCGCCACCCTGTCGAAGAGCTTCCAGTCGGCTTTCAACGTCGTGAAGGGCTCGGTCCCCGCTCGTACCGACGTGCCGGACACCGACTTCGATGCTTGCGGCAAGAAGGGCATCGCCGACCTTAAGGCTGCTAACGAAGGCGGCAAGCTGTTCGGCTCGTTGGCCCAGGGCTATGGCGCGCCCCCGGCTGTCGCCAACGCCTACAAGGACGTCATCTCGAAGTTCGTCCATGGCCAGATCAAGACCTCGGACGAAGCCGTGACCGAATTGGTCAAGGCGATCGACGACGCCAAGTAAGGCGTTTTTGCTGGAGCAATTCCAGGAAAAGTGCATAGCGGTTTTCCGTTCGGAATTGCATAAACAAAACCACTCGAGTCTCCCCCGCTCCGGCGGGGGAGGTCTCCTGTCGAGACGATATACGGGATTGCTGCCTGGTGTGCGCCGCACGCTGGCTGGTCCCCAATAACCGGTACTGGATGAGCCGATGAGCACAGTCGCCGAAACCCAAATCAAGCTGACGCCGGAACATGACGCCCGTCCCGGCGCCTCCGTCCGCTCGCGATTGCAGGACCTGTTGCCGAAGATCGTCCTGGCGCCGAGCTTCGCGGCGACGATCGTCTTCGTCTATGGCTTCATCCTGTGGACGATCTATCTGTCGTTCACCAATTCCAAGACCTTCCCATCCTACGACATCACCGGCGCCCGCGCCTATCAGCGGCTGTGGCGCTGGACCTTCGAGAGCGACCCGCCGTCGAGCTGGTACACCTCGATCACCAACATGGGGATTTTCGGCTTCCTCTACATCCTGATCTGCCTGGCGCTCGGCCTGTTCCTGGCCATCCTGCTCGACCAGAAGATCCGCGGCGAAGGCATGCTGCGGCCGATCTATCTCTATCCGATGGCGCTCTCCTTCATCGTCACCGGCGTCGCCTGGAAATGGTTCCTCGACCCCGGCCTCGGTCTCGAGCAGACCCTACACCAATGGGGCTGGACGAGCTTCCATTTCGACTGGATCAAGAACAAGGATTTCGTCATCTACACGGTGGTGATCGCCGGCGTCTGGCAGGCTTCCGGCTTCATCATGGCGATGTTTCTGGCCGGGCTTCGCGGCATCGACGGTGAGATCATGAAGGCCGCGCAGATCGATGGCGCCACCACCTTCCAGCTCTACCGCCGCATCGTTATTCCGCTGCTCAGGCCGGTGTTCCTGTCGGCCTTCATCGTGCTCGCGCATCTGGCCATCAAGTCCTATGACCTTGTCGTGGCGCTGACCAGCGGCGGACCGGGCGGCTCGGCCTGGCTGCCCTCCAACTTCATGTATGAGTTCACCTTCAAGCGCAACGAGATGGCGGTCGGCTCGGCGAGCGCGGTGATCATGCTGATGACGCTGACCGCGATCATCGTGCCTTATCTCTATTCCGAGCTCAGGGAGAAGCCGCGATGAGCGCCGTCACCTCACCGGCCCGCCAGGCATCGAGCGGCGTCAGCGCCAGGACGATCAACCGCATCGTAATCTACGGGCTGCTCGCGCTGTTCGCGCTGTTCTACCTGATGCCGCTCTTCGTCATGCTGGTCACCTCGTTCAAGACCATGGATGAGATCCAGAACGGCAATATGCTGGCGCTGCCGCAGTCGCCGACCATCGCGCCATGGTTCAAGGCCTGGGGCGAAACCTGCGTCGGCCTGACTTGTGCCGGCATCAAGGGCTACTTCTGGAACTCCATCAAGATGGTGGTGCCGGCGGTGCTGATCTCGACGCTGCTCGGCGCTCTCAACGGCTATGTGCTGACCAAATGGCGCTTCCGCGGCCACACGCTGGTCTTCGCGATGATGCTGTTTGCCTGCTTCATTCCGTTCCAGTCGGTGCTCTTGCCAATGGCGACCATCCTCGGCAGCATCGGCCGCTTCGGCGCCAGCCTGCAGAACGCGACGGGGTTCAACTTCGGCCTCGGCAACTCGACGGTCAACCTGGCCTTCGTCCATGTGGTCTACGGCCTCGGCTTCACCACCCTGTTCTTCCGCAACTATTACGAGGCCTTCCCGACCGAACTGGTGAAGGCGGCGCAGGTCGACGGCGCCTCCTTCTTCCAGATCTTCCGTCGCATCATGCTGCCCAACTCGATGCCGATCTTCGTCGTCACCGTCATCTACCAGTTCACCAACATCTGGAACGACTTCCTGTTCGCTTCCGCTTACGCCGGCACCGGCGACGTGATGCCGATGACGGTGGCGCTCAACAATGTCGTCAACACCTCGACCGGCGTCGTCGAATACAACGTCAACATGGCCGCGGCGATGATTGCCGCGCTCCCCACCCTGATCGTCTATGTCGTCGCCGGCCGCTATTTCGTGCGCGGGCTGATGGCCGGCGCGGTCAAGGGCTGACCCTATCTCTGAAGGAACGACCATGGCTTTTCTGGAAATTGATGGGCTGAAGAAGCGCTTCGGGAATGTCGAGATCCTGAAGGGCATCGATGTCGAGCTCGAAAAGGGCGGCTTCCTGGTGCTGGTCGGCCCGTCCGGCTGCGGCAAGTCCACGCTGCTCAACACCATTGCCGGGCTGGAAACCATCACCGAGGGCCAGATCCGCGTCGACGGCCGCGCGATCAACGATTTGCATCCCTCGAAGCGCGACATCGCCATGGTTTTCCAGAGCTACGCGCTCTATCCGAACATGACGGTTGCCGGAAACATCGCCTTCGGCATGGAGATGCGCGGCGTGCCGGCGGCGGAGCGCCAGGCGGCGATCGACAAGGTGGCAAAGATCCTGCAGATCGGTCACCTGCTCAACCGCAAGCCCAGCCAGCTTTCCGGCGGCCAGCGCCAGCGCGTCGCCATGGGCCGGGCGCTGGTGCGCGACCCGAAACTCTTCCTGTTCGACGAGCCGCTTTCCAACCTCGACGCCAAGCTGCGCGTCGACATGCGCATCGAGATCAAGCGCTTGCACGCCACGACCGGCACCACGATCGTCTATGTCACCCACGACCAGATCGAGGCGATGACGCTGGCGACCAAGATCGCCGTGATGCGCGATGGCGAGGTACAGCAGTTCGGCACGCCGGCCGAAGTCTACAACAACCCGACCAATGTCTTCGTCGCCGATTTCATGGGCTCGCCGGCGATGAACCTGATCCCGGCCAAGATCGGCGCCAATGGCAGCGGGCTTTCCGTTGTTCTCGATCGTGAGGCCCGCCAACCGATCACGCTGTCGCTGCCCGGCGCGCCGACCGGCCTTGCGGCCTTCAAGGACAAGCCGGTCATCTTCGGCGTGCGCCCGGAAGCGCTGACCGATCCAGAAGGCGCCGAGCGCAACGGATCCGAAATCGCCACCGCCGACTGCCACATCGAAGTGGTCGAGCCGGCGGGATCGGACACGTTCGCCGTCACCAATCTCGGCGGCAAGGGCGTGGTGGCGCGGCTGCGCGCCGACGCCAGGATCCAGCCCGGCACCAGCACGCCGCTGGCCTTCAATCTCAGCAAGGCGGTGTTCTTCGATCCGGCGACCGAGAAGCGCATTCTCTGATGCATGTCGCCCAAAAGTGGATCCGGTTTTGGGGCAGCGACATGCGTCAAGACAAAGATCTAAAGCGCGTGGTCCCCGTCAGTTCAAACACGACGCGCTTTAGACCATGACAAATCCGGATATCGTCATCATCGGCTCCGGCATCGGCGGCGCCACGATCGCCTCCGGCTTGGCCGGCAGCGGCGCCTCGATCCTGATCCTGGAGCGCGGTGAACCGCTGCCTGCGACGCCGCATGCGCGCTCGACGCGCTCGATCTTCGTCGACGGGCATTACCGGCCGAAGGAGATGTGGCGCGAGGCCGGCGGCGCCGCGTTCAACCCCGGCAATTACTATTATGTCGGCGGCAACTCGAAATTCTTCGGCGCGGTGCTGATCCGCTACCGCAAGGAGGATTTCTCCGAGCTGGAGCATTTCGGCGGTGTCTCGCCGGCCTGGCCGTTTTCCTATGACGAGTTCGAACCCTGGTATTCGAAGGCCGAGCAGCTTTTCCGCGTGCGGGGCGCGCTCGGCGAGGATCCGACCGAGCCGTTCCATTCGATTCCCTATGCCTTCAAGCCGGTGCCCGACGAACCTTCGATCGCGCGTGCCCGCGCCGAGCTCAAAGGCCTCGGCCTGCATCCTGCCTCGCTGCCGCTCGGCGTCGACATCGAAGCCTGGCTGAAGGAGGGCAAGACCGGCTGGGATGCTTTTCCGAACACCGGCCAAGGCAAGGTCGACGCCCAGACCGGGCCTCTGGCGGCGGCGCTCAATGACAAGAACATCAAGCTCGAAACCGGCGCCCATGTCGACTGGCTCGAGGCCTCGCCGGACGGCAAATCGATTGCCGCCATTCATTACACGCAGAACGGCTCGCAAAGGACGCTCTCGCCGAAGCTGGTCATCCTTTCGGCCGGCGCGATCAACTCCGCCGTCATCCTGCTGCGCTCGCCCTCGACAAACGGCAAAGGCCTCGCCAACAGTTCCGACCAGGTCGGCCGCAATTTCATGAACCACAATTCGAGCGCGATGCTGGCGATCGACCCGCGCCGCCGCAACGACGCCGTCTACCAGAAGACGCTGATGCTCAACGACTATTATCTGTCGGACGGCAAGGGCGGTAAACCACTCGGCAACGTGCAACTGCTCGGCAAGATCGACGGCAACATGCTGCGGGCCAATGTGAAGCTGGCGCCGAGATTCGCGCTCGATTTCATGGCCGGCCACGCCGTCGACTGGTACCTGATGTGCGAGGACCTGCCCGATCCTGAAAGCCGCATCCTGGTCGACGGCAAGGAGATCGTCATGCAGTGGCGGCGCTCCAACATGCAGTCGCTGGAAGGCCTGACCAAGGTGATGCGCGAAAACTTCCGCGCCTGCGGTTACCCGATCGTGCTGTCGCGCCCCTTCGACAAGCGCACGCCCTCGCACCAGTGCGGCACGGTGCGCATGGGCAACGACCCGGCGACGGCGCCACTCGATACGTTCTGTCGTGCTTACGACCATAAGAACCTGTTCGTCGTGGACGCCGGCTTCCTGCCGACCTCGGCGGCGGTCAATCCGGCGCTGTCGATCGCCGCCCAGGCGCTGCGCGTGGCAGACCATATCCGCAAGACGGAGTTCGCGGCATGACCCGCCGGGCAGCCATCGTCACCGGCGGCGCGCGCGGCATCGGCCTTGCCTGCACCGAGGCGCTGGCCGATGCCGGCTTCGATATTCTTGTTGCCGACCTTGCGGACAAGCCGGCCGATGGACTTGCCGAAAGCATCGCCGCGCGCGGCGCGAAGTTTGCCTATGCCAGCTGTGACATCGCTGATCTCGCCGGCCATCCAAAACTGGTCGCGACGGCGGTGGACGCCTTCGGCAGCATCGATTGCCTCGTCAACAACGCCGGCATAGGCGCCGTCGTGCGCGGCGACCTTCTGGAATTGAAGCCTGATAATTTCGACCACGCGCTAAATATCAATCTGCGCGGCACGGTGTTCCTCAGCCAGGCCGTCGCCAAGGCGATGCTGGCGACACCAGCCAGCTTTGCGAGGTCGATCGTCACCATCACCTCGGTCAGCGCGACAATGGCCTCGCCGGAGCGCGCCGACTACTGCATCTCAAAGGCAGGGCTTTCGATGTGGGTGAAGAACCTGGCGCTGCGGCTCGCCGCGGAAAACATCGGCGTGTTCGAGGTGCGGCCGGGCATCATTCGCACCGACATGACGGCAGGCGTATCCGCCAAATATGACGCGTTGATAGACGGCGGGTTGGTGCCGGCCAAACGCTGGGGCGAGGGCGCCGATATCGGCGCTGTGGTGGCCGCACTTGCCAGCGGAAAATTCGGCTTTGCAACCGGATCGGTCATCGATGTCGACGGCGCGCTCTCCGTGCCTCGTCTGTGAGTGAGTGGAACCATGGCTGACTACATCATCGTTGGCGCCGGACCGGCCGGTTGCGTGCTGGCCAACCGACTGAGCGAGGAGCCGACCAATTCAGTCCTGCTGCTCGAAGCGGGCGGCAAGGATTGGCACCCGCTGATCCACATGCCGGCAGGCTTCGCCAAGATGACCAAGGGCATCGCTTCCTGGGGCTGGTCGACGGTGCCGCAGAAGCACATGAAGGACCGCGTCTTCTGGTACACCCAAGCCAAGGTTGTCGGCGGCGGCTCGTCGATCAACGCCCAGATCTACACGCGCGGCAACGCCCGCGACTATGACGCCTGGGAGAAGGAAGAGGGCTTGGCCGGCTGGGGCTATCGCGATGTGCTGCCCTATTTCAAGCGCGCCGAGAACAACCAGCGCTTCGCCAACGATTATCACGGCGACCAGGGGCCGCTCGGCGTTTCCAACCCGATCTCGCCGCTGCCGATCTGCGAGGCCTATTTCCGCGCCGGCCAGGAGATGGGAATCCCCTTCAATCCGGATTTCAACGGCGCCAGCCAGGAAGGCGTCGGCTATTACCAGCTCACCCAGAAGGACGCGCGGCGCTCCTCCGCCTCGGTCGCCTATCTGAAGCCTATCCGCGCCCGCAAGAACCTGACGGTCAGGACCGATGTACTCGTCACCCGTGTCGTCGTCGAGAAAGGCCGCGCCATCGGCGTCGAGATCGTCGACAGGCCGAGCGGAGAGAAGACGATCCTGCGCGCGGAACGCGAGGTGATCATCTCCTCCGGCGCCATCGGCTCGCCAAAGCTCTTGATGCAATCTGGCATTGGCCCGGCCGATCATCTGAAGTCGGTCGGCGTCACGCCGGTCCATGACCTGCCCGGCGTCGGCTCCAACATGCAGGACCATCTCGACCTGTTCGTGATCGCCGAATGCACCGGCGACCACACCTATGACAACTATGCCAAGCTGCACCGCACGATGTGGGCCGGCCTGCAATACGTGCTTTTGAAGAAGGGCCCCGTCGCCTCCAGCCTGTTCGAGACCGGCGGCTTCTGGTACGCCGATCCGACCGCCGCCTCGCCCGACATCCAGTTCCATCTCGGTCTCGGCTCCGGCATCGAGGCCGGGGTCGAGAAGCTGAACAATCCCGGCGTGACGCTGAACTCCGCCTTCCTGCGCCCGCGCTCGCGCGGTACGGTGCGATTGAAGAGCGCCGACCCCGTCGATCATCCGCTGATCGACCCGAACTACTGGTCCGATTCCTACGATCGCGACATGTCGATCAAGGGACTGCGGCTGGCGCGGGAGATCATGCGGCAGAAGGCGCTGCAGCCTTTTGTGCTGCGCGAGGTGCTGCCCGGCCCTGCGCTGCAAAGCGACGCCGACCTCTTCGACTATGCCTGCCGCGCGTCCAAGACCGATCACCATCCCGTCGGCACCTGCCGCATGGGACATGATGCGATGGCTGTGGTGACGCCCGATCTCAGGCTGCGCGGCATCGACGGCCTGCGGGTCTGCGACGCGTCGGTGATGCCGCGTGTCCCCTCCTCCAACACCAATGCGCCGACCATCATGGTCGGCGAGAAGGGCGCCGATCTGATCCTCGGACGCGAGCCGCTGCCGCCGGCCGTGTTCAAGGGCAATAAGGCGGCTTGAGGGGAGAACAATGATCCGCCACTGCGTCTTTGTCCGCTTCGGCGACGGCACCTCCGCCGCCGAGCGCGCCGCGATTCACGCCGATCTCGAAGCGCTGCGCCCGGCCATCGACGGCATGGGCAAGGTTCATTTCAGCGCCAATGTCAGCCCGGAGCCGTTCGCGCGCGGTTTCGGCCATGGCTTTACCATCGATTTCCGCGATGCTGCCGCCCGCGACGCCTATCTGGCGCACGAGGCGCATCAGCGCGCCGGCGCTCGCCTGGTCGCCGCGCTCGAAGGGGGCACCGACGGGCTGATGGTCCTCGACTTGGAGTTTACGGAAATGTGACCGTCGGTTGATCGGAAACCGGCAAATGACCCGTTCTCTTTTGCACCGCATGGAACATATCGTTCCTTTCGCGGATGCAAAGGAGCAGCGATTTGAGTCTCACCTCGGAGCAGAAGAAAACCGTCGTCGCATCTTTCTTGGGCTGGACGCTCGACGCTTTTGATTTCTTCCTTCTGACATTCCTGCTCACCGATATCGCCGCTGAATTCCACACCGATGTCCCGGCGGTCTCCAAGGCGCTGTTCCTGACCTTGGCCACGCGATTCATCGGCGCGTTCTTGTTCGGCATGCTGGCCGACAAATATGGGCGCAAACCGCTGCTGATGCTCAACATCGTCAGCTACTCGGTGATCGGGGCGCTGGCCGCTTTCTCGCCGAATCTCGGCATATTCCTGGCGCTTCGGGCGCTGTTCGGCATCGCGATGGGCGGCGAATGGGGCCTTGGCAGCTCGCTCGCCATGGAATCCATTCCGCCCAGCGCCCGCGGCATGGTTTCGGGCATCCTGCAATGCGGCTATCCGGCGGGATATCTGCTGGCGGCAGTTGTCTATGGGCTGCTCTACGGCCAGAAGATCGGCGATTTCACCTTCGGCTGGCGCGCCATGTTCCTGCTGAGCTTCGTGCCGGCGCTGATCGTGCTCTTCATCCGCTCGCACGTGCCGGAATCGCCCGCCTTCGTCTCAGGCCGGGCGCAGGCGCGGCCAGGCCTCCTCGTAACGCTGCAGAAGCACTGGGGCATCGCGCTCTATGCCGTGGTGCTGATGATGTTCTTCAACTTCTTCAGCCATGGCACGCAGGACCTCTACCCGACCTTCCTGAAGAAGCAGCACGGCTTCGATCCGCACACGGTGAGCTGGATCACCATCGTCGCCAATATCGGCGCCATTGTCGGCGGTCTGGCGTTCGGCGCGCTGTCGGAGAAGATCGGGCGCATAAACGCCATCACGCTCGCCTGCGTCATTGCCCTGCCGGCTATTCCGCTCTGGGCCTATACGACGACGCCCTTCATGCTGGCGCTCGGCGCCTTCATCATGCAGGTGGCGGTGCAAGGCGCCTGGGGCGTCATTCCGGTGCATCTCAACGAGCTATCGCCGGGCTCCGTGCGGGCGACCTTGCCTGGCTTCATCTACCAGGCCGGCAATCTGGCGGCCTCCTATGGCGGCCCGTATCAGGCCGGCATCGCCGAAGCGCCGGGAGGCAGCTATGGCTATGCGCTGGCATTGTTTGCCGGCGTGGTCGCCGTCTGCATCATCGTCGTGATCCGCTTCAGCCCCGAGAAGCGTGGCGAGGTCATGACCGTGATCGACCGGGAAGTCAGCCCAGTCTGAGCGCCACCACGCCCGCGACGATGCCCAGCGCCGCGGCGGCGCGCCATGCCGTCATCTTCTCGCCCAGCGCCAGCACCGAGATCAGCATGGCGAACAGGATCGAGGTCTCGCGCAGCGACGCCACCGAGGCGATCGGCGCCTTGGTCATCGCCCACATCACGATCCAGTAGGCGGCGCCGCTCAGCACGCCGGTGAAGAGGCCTGCCTTCCAGTCCCGCGCCAGCAGGGGCAGCGACTGTGGCCCGCGAAAGGCGATGCACAGCACCAGCGCCCAGAGCGCATCGCAGACGAACAGCCAGGCCGCATAGCTTTGCGCGGTTGCCGCCAGCCGCGCGCCGCTGCCGTCCGACAGCGTGTAGCTGGCAATGAAGATCGATGTGCCGAGCGCGAAGCTGACGGCGCGCAGATTGAACCGTTCAAGATGCACGCCGCCGCGAAACGACATGACCAGCGTGCCTGCCGACAGAAGCACGATGCCGAAGATGGAGAGTGGCGCCGGTATCTCTCCGAGCAGAACGATGCCGCCGAGCGCGGAGAGCAGCGGCGCGGTACCGCGCGCCAGCGGATAGGTCTGAGCGAAATCGCCGGCCTTGTAAGCGCCGATCAGAAACGTCCGGTAGCCCATATGGAAGAAGACCGAGGCGAGGATGAATGGCCAGACCTCGGCTTTCGGCACTTCAACGAAAGGCAGCGCCAGCAGCGCCGCAGCCCCCATGCCGAGCGTCATCAAGGTGATCGACAGGAAGCGGTCGAGGTGCACCTTGACCAGCGCGTTCCAGATCGCGTGCATGGCGGCCGCCGACAGCACCGCGAGGAAGACGAAAAGCGTCATGCCCGCCTCACCCGCCTGCAAGCCCAGCGGCGATGCCTGGCGTTTCCAGATCGATATCGACCCTGAGCGGGAAATGGTCGGAGGCCACTTCGCCGATATCGGCGCTCACGGAACGCACCCGCCCGGCCAGCATGCCGCCAACGAAGCAATGATCGAGCCGGCGTTTCGCCAGCTTGCCCTCGATGTTCTTTTCATGCGTGTGGAAGTCCGTCACCGGCTTGGCGGCGACGGCTGCGGCATCGACGAACCCGTCGATATAGACGGCGCCGCGATGATAGGGCGTGCTGCCGACGATGCGCCGGTATTCCGCACTTCCCGGCTCCATGTTGAAATCGCCGAGCCAGATCGCCGCCAGCGGGTTTTCCGGCTCCGGCTCGCCATTCGCCCAGTTGCGCTGCGGCTCGTCATCGGCGCCGCTCCAGGGACCGCCATCGGACCGCGCGCGGCGCTGTTCGGCGAGCAGATAGTCGATCTGCTCCAGCCGCTCTTCGGCCGCGATATGGGCAAGATGCAGCGAGAAGACCCGCACGGATCCCGCCGGCGTCCGGATCATGCACTCCAGCGCGGCGGTGCGCGTGTTGAGGGGCTTGAGCGTGCGGCGCAGCGGCAGCGCATGCAGCCGCGACCAGACGATCGGCAGCTTCGACAGAAGCATCGTGCCGAACTGCCTGCGGCGGTTGACGATGCGCCCATCACGCTTTTCGCTGGCGTCCATGTCGAAGGCCGGACCGTAGACCCAGTGATAGTCGGGCAGCAGCCTGGACAGGATTTTCGGCTGGTCGTCGCCGTTGCTGCGCTGCCAGTGCCGCTCCACTTCCTGCAGGGCGATGATGTCGGCGCCGTCGACGAGGCGCGTGGCGCGCGCCAGATCGTAGCGGCCGTCGCTGCCGTAGCCGTACTGGATGTTGTAGCTGACCAGCTTCATCGATTAACCGGCTGAATATCCGGCCACGGCACTAGTGCCTCGGCCATCGCGTTGCAATGGACGCCATCGACGTGCGGGATGGTCCAGTCATGACCGCCGACCCTGGCATCGTCTAGGTCGTGAGCGACTGGAACCGCCCCGCCGGCGATGCTGCCAGCTCGGACCAGTCGATTTCTTCTTCCAGACGGTGATAGGCTTCGTCGCCGATCGTACCGTCGCGGCGCAATTCTTCGAGCCTATCGCGCTGCCGCTTGATGGCATAGAGGCGCAGCCGGTCGTATTCGGTGGCCGCCTGCGCATCCTCAGGATTCTCGGCGATCTTTCGTTGGGCCTCGTACTGCTCGCGCACAACGTCCGCAGCGGCAGACGTCTTGCGGCTCAGGACGTCGAGCGCGGCTTCCATGATGGCAACGCGTGCCTGCGCCACTTCGCGATCTATCGTCGTATCCTCTTCGAAATTGAGCCAGCGCAGCAGCGGCTTCAAGCTCATGCCTTGCAGCACCAGCGTGCCGAGCACGACCGCGAAGGCGGCAAGCACGATCGGGTCCCGGCCAGGGAAATTGGCCGGCAATGCAATGGCTACCACCAGGCTCACCAGCCCACGCATGCCGCACCAGCCGACAAGCAAGGCGCCCCCGAATGTCGGCGCATCCCGCCTTTGCTCTTTGCTGTCGAAGCGGGCGAACCGCCGTATGATCGCGACGTAGCCAAACACCCAGACGAGGCGTGCCACGATGACAACGGCCAGCACCGTTGCGGCGAAGACAAATTCATCGCCCTGCCCATCGCCGGAGAGCCTGCCGACGATCGACCGGGCCTGCAGGCCCATCAGCACGAAAGCCAGCACATTGAGCACGAACACTGCCGACTCCCAGACCGAGTAGGTGCTGACGCGGCGTCTGGCCGACATCTGGCGCGGCGCGGTGCGCGCAATGGTGATGGCATAGACGACGATGGTGATGATGGCGGAAAGGCCGATCCTGTCGGCGATGATCCAGACGGCAAAGGTTCCGGCAAACTGCACCACGGTGCTGCTTGCGGCATCCTCGATGCGCGTCAGCGTCAGCAGCGAGAGGCGGCCGAACAGATAGCCGGCGGCGACGCTGCCGACCGTCGACAGAAGGATCACCGGCACCGCATCGCTCAGCATGACCGAGCCGACCGCGGCCGAAACGGCGATGCGGTAGATCAGAAGCGCCGTGGCGTCGTTGAGCAGGCTCTCCCCTTGCAGGATGGCGTTGAGGCGGTGCGGCACCTTGAACTGGCCAAGCACGGCGCTCGCCGCCACGGCGTCCGGCGGCGCGACGATGGCGCCGAGCGCGATCGCCGCCGCGATCGGCAGACCGGCCATCTTCCAGCCGACGAAGGCGACGACCACGGTGGTGAAGACAACCGCGCCCAACGCCAGCAGCACCAGCGACAGCCGGTAGCGCTTCAGGTCGCGCAGCGACGTATCATAGGCGGCATCGAGAAGCACCGGCGCGATGAACAGGGCAAGCGCCAGTTCCGGATCGATCTCGATGGTCGGCGCACCTGGCAGAAAGGCGATCCCCACTCCGGCCAAGGCCAGCAGGGAGGGATAAGGTATCCCCAGCCATCGCGACAACGCCGTCAGCCCGACGGCGATCAGAAGCAGGATGAGGGTGAGCTCGAAAAGCGCCATGACTCATCGTAGCGATGGAACCAGGCCTTTGGCACTGCAAAAAGCGATGGTGAATGGTGAATGGTGAATGGTGAATGGGCATCATCAGAACAATTCGAGCACGTAAAGTGCTCTCTTCGCTGACTACCATTCACTATTCACTATTCACCATTCACCCTAGTGCAGCACCAGCATGTCGCCCGACGAGAACGAGATGTCCGCCTTCTCGCCGACGACAGGCGGCGGCGTCGCCGAGTTGTTGAAGGTGTCGAGCGATACCGTGTTGCCGCCGATGCCGACGCGCACCCGGATGACCGAGCCGAGGAAATGCACCTCGGCGATCTCGCCCGAAAGGCTGGTGTCGTGGCCCGGCTGGCGTCCGAGCGAAATCGCTTCGGGCCGCAGCGCCAGCGACAGCGTGTCGCCGGACTTCGAGCCGTTGAGCTTTCCCTTCAGCGAGACTTCCTGCGTGTTGACCTGCACCTTGCCGGACGCGGCATCGGTGACCTTGCCTTCCAGGACGTTGAGCGTGCCGACGAAATTGGCAACGAATTTGGTCGCCGGCCGGTTGTAGATCTCGAACGGCGTGCCGACCTGTTCGGCCTTGCCGCCATACATGACCGCGATGCGGTCGGAGATCGACAGCGCCTCTTCCTGGTCGTGCGTCACGAAGATGGTGGTTATGCCAAGCTTCTTCTGGATCGAGCGGATTTCCTCGCGCAGCGAAATGCGCACTTTGGCGTCCAGCGCCGACAGCGGCTCGTCGAGCAGCAAAAGCTTCGGCTTCGGCGCAATGGCGCGCGCCAGCGCAATGCGCTGCTGCTGGCCGCCGGAGAGCTGGTAGGGATAGCGGTCGGCCATCTGCGGCAGCCTGATAATTTCGAGCATCTCCGCGACACGGGAATCGATGGCCGCCTTGGGCATGCCCGCCACCTTCAGGCCGAACCCGATATTCTGCGCCACAGTGAGGTTGGGAAACAGCGCATAGGCCTGGAACACCATGCCGATATTGCGCTGGTTGGGCTTCAGCCTGGTGATGTCCTTGCCGCTAACCACGATCTTGCCGGCCGAGGGCTCCTCGAAGCCGGCCACCATGCGCAGCACCGTCGTCTTGCCGCAGCCGGACGGACCGAGGAAGGAGACGAATTCGCCCGGCGCGACATCGAGGTTGAAATCCTCGACCACGGTTGTGGCGCCGAAGGACTTTCGCACATGCTGGATGGAGAGGAACGGCTCGGCCATGGCTTTTTCTTTCGGTCGGTACTTCGCTCAATTGGGGCGGTTCGCCGATTTCGGCGCGAAACGGGACAAGATCTGGATCAGCGACATGCAGCCCCAGGTTATGACGAACGCGATGATCGACAGCGCCGCCGGCTCATAGGCGCGGTTGGCCACAAGATTCTGCAAATACGGGCCGAATGCCGGCCGGTTGAGCAGGCTGGCCATGGTGAATTCGCCGATCACGATGGCGAAGGTAAGGAATGCGCCCGAAAGCACCGCGATCAGCACATTGGGCAGGATCACGCGGCTGATGATCGTGCCCCAGCCGGCACCCAGGATCTGCGCCGCTTCCGTCAACGTGCGCACGTCGATGGTGCGAAGCCCGGTGTCGACGGCGCGGTACATGTATGGCAGTGCAAGCGTTGCATAGCCGATGACCAGCAGAGCATTCGCGCCTGGATTGGTTGCCAGGAACGGCAGCGGCGAATTCGACCCATACATCCTGATATAGCCGAAGACGATGACGATGGCCGGGATCACCAGCGGCAGCAGCGTGATGAACTCGACGATCGGCCTGATCTGCGGCATGCGAAGGCGGATCCAGTAGGCCGTAGGCACGACGATCAGCACGCCGAGGAGAATGGTGAAGATGGCGACGACCACCGAAAACATGAAGGTCGCCTGGAACTGGCTGTCGCCGAGCACGACCTTGTAGGCGTCCAGGGAATAGACGCCGCGGCGCATGCGCAGCGAGAACTCGATCGTCGCGATCAGCGGGATGAAGAAATACGCCGCGCCGAGGACAAAGACGACCCAGGCCCAGAACCTGCCGGATTTCATTTCAGCCACCTCTCCGAGCGCGTCCGGAACCAGATGTAGAAGATGTTGGCAAGCCCGGTGATGACGATCATGCCGAAGGCGATCGCGTAACCGAGATGGGCATTGTGCAGCACGTCGCCGCGGATCTGGGCGTAGAGCAGGATCGGCACGATGTTGAGCGACGAGCCGGTCAGCGCATAGGCGGTGGCGATCGCCCCGAAGGCATTGGCGAAGAGCAGGATGACGGTGCCGAGGAAGCTCGGCCACAGCACCGGGATGACGACCAAGCGCCAGTATTGCGCCTGGGTGGCGCCGAGCGTGGCGGCGGCTTCGCCCCATTCCCTTTTTAGCCCGTCGATCGCCGGCACGATGATGACCACCATCAGCGGAATCTGGAAATAGACATAGGTGATCGTCAGACCCCAGAACGACAGCAGGTTGAAGCCATGCGCATAGATGTTGAACCCGACCAGCGTGTTGAGCAGCACGGTGACGAGGCCCAGCCGACCCAGGGTCGCGATGAAGGCGAAAGCCAGTGGCACTCCGGCGAAATTGGACGCGACACCGGAAAACGTCAGCGTCCCCGACCGTATCCAGTTGGGCAGGCCCCCGCGCACGATGGCGATGGCGATGGCAAGACCGGCGAAGGCGCCGATCAGCGATGACGCCAGGCTGACCTTTATCGAAATCCAGTAGGCGGCAACGATGTTGGCCGAAAAAAGCGCAACAATGTTGGCGAAGGTGAACTCGCCCGCCTCGTTCTGGAAGGCGCCCAGCATCAAGTAGAGCGTGGGCAGAATCAGGAACATGACGGCGAAGACGAAGAACGGCGTTACGCCAAGCCAATGCGTCGGCAGCCGCATTGCGCGCGCTTCGCCGGGGGGCGCGGCCTTGCCCGCAATTGCCTGATTGGAAACCGAGAGATCGGTCATGCGCCGGCTACCGTTTTGGGAAGGGAGTCCGGGCGGCCATCGGGCCGCCCGGACCATATTGATGCTTACTTCACATTGGCGCCGACGACGGCGTCCCAGTTCTTGGTGATGGCTTCTTTCGCCTTGCCCTGTTCATCGAGCGTCGGAAACACCGCGGCTGCATAGGACTCGGCCGGAGGCATCTTTGCCAGCATATCCGCCGGAACCTTGCCGTTCTTGGCGAGATCGTTGAAGCGGATCGGGTGGCAATAGCCCTTCAGCCAGCCGATCTGGCCTTCGTCGGAGTAGAGATATTCCAGCCAGAGCTTGGCCGCATTCGGATGCGGCGCGTAAGCGCTGATCGCCTGCACGTAAACGCCGGCGACGACGCCGGTCTTCGGCACAATGACGTCAACGGGGGGATTGCCCTTCAGCGTGTCGCGACCGGAGAGCGCGTTGTAGTCCCAGGTGACGAGGATCGGCGTCTGGCCCTGGGCGAGCGTCGCGGTTTTGCCGATGACCGGCACGAAGTTGCCGGCGGCATTGAGCTTCTTGAAAAATTCGAGCCCGGCAGTGCCTGCGGCTTCGCCAGCGGCAGCGCCGCTGGCAAGGCCGGCGGCGTAGACGGCCTGGATAGCCTGGTTCGAAGCGCGCGGATCGCCGGCAAGGGCAACCGAGTTGGCGAATTCAGGCTTCAGCAGGTCGGCCCAGTCGGTCGGCGATTCCTTGACCAGATCCTTGTTCACCTGGAACGAGAGCACGCCATAATAGTCGCCTGTCCAGTAGCCGTCAGCGTCCTTGGCGCTGTCCGGAATGGAATCCCAGGTCGAGACTTTATAAGGCTGGATCAGGCCGTCCTTCTTGGCGGACGGACCGAAGGACAGGCCGACGTCGATGACGTCAGGTGCCTGCGGGCCCTTGTTGTCCTTGTTCGCTTTGATCGCCTCGATCTCATCGCCGGAGCCTGCATCCGGGTTGAGCTCGTTGACGGTGATCTCCGGATACTTCGCCTTGAAGCCGGCGATGACGTCGCCGTAGCCGCACCAGTCGTGCGGTAGCGCGATGGTGGTGAGTTGGCCCTCGGCTTTCGCCGCCTTGACGAGATCGTCCATCGCGTCGGCGGACGAAATCACCGTCGACGCAAACAGCGCCGCGGCCGAAAGGGAAAGCACTTTCCCCGTGAATTTGAACATGTGTTCTCTCCGTTGAACTGACGCCATTGGACGCCTGCGATGCGGTATCGTTTTCGTGTGACAGCCAGATGAAAGCTTTGTGAAAGCGGCACCCCGCAACACGAAAAAGTAAACTCTCTTTAACCGGCTGTAGCAATCGCTTCGCGATTCTTTTTCCGGCTAATTATTCTCCTCCTTGCATTCCGCCCGTTGCCCTTTCCTTTCCCCTCGTTTCCAGATCAACTTTCCGCCGAAGATTGTCTTACACCGACCCTGCGATGGCATTTTCGAGCAGAGCAAGCGCCCCTTTCTTGGTGAGCTTGACCGGATTGCCGCCGGCGGTCGGATCGACCACCGCCATGTCGGCGATCAGCGTCTTGCGGTTCTTGTCCATGTCGAGGCCCTTGATCAGGCCGGGCAGCGCATGCGGCACCTTGAGCTCCTTGCGCAGTTTGATGACGGCTTTTGCGAAGCCATCGAAGCCGCCCTTGATGCCGCAATAGGCGGCGAGCCGCGCGATGCGGTCCTCGATCGCATCGCGGTTGAAGGCGAGGACATAGGGCATGAACACCGCATTGGTCATGCCGTGATGGGTGTCGTAGAGCGCGCCGATCGGATGCGACAGAGAGTGGATGGCGCCCAGCCCTTTCTGGAAGGCGGCCGCGCCCATCGCGGCCGCGCTCATCATATTCGCGCGGGCGACCAGATCCTTGCCGTTGGCGAAGGCCTTGGGCAGGTTCTCGAACACCAGCCGGATGCCTTCCACGGCGATGCCGTCGGCCATCGGATGATAGCCCGGCGCGCAATAGGCTTCGAGGCAGTGGGCGAGCGCGTCCATGCCGGTGCCGGCCGTGATGAAGGGCGGCATGCCGACCGACAGCTCCGGATCGGCAATCACGATCGCCGGCAGAAGCTTCGGGTGGAAAATGACTTTCTTGGTGTGGGTCTCTTCATTGGTGATGACGCCGGCGCGGCCGACCTCGGAACCGGTGCCCGCCGTGGTCGGCACCGCGATGATCGGCGCGATCGCATCCGAGTTGGCGCGCGCCCACCAGTCGCCGATGTCCTCGAAATCCCATACCGGACGCGTCTGCCCGGCCTGGAAGGCGATCAGCTTGCCGAGGTCGAGCGCCGAG
Organism: Mesorhizobium sp. WSM3873; assembly: GCF_001672445.1. Lineage (NCBI taxonomy): Bacteria > Pseudomonadati > Pseudomonadota > Alphaproteobacteria > Hyphomicrobiales > Phyllobacteriaceae > Mesorhizobium > Mesorhizobium sp. WSM3873. The sequence goes on from NZ_LYTM01000054.1 coordinate 205,509, forward strand.
CCGCCGCCGAAAGCGACGACCCCGTCATGCTTGCCTTTCCTGAAGACGGCGATGCCGGCGGTCAGGTTGGACTCGACCGGGTTCGGCTTCACCTCGGAAAAGACGCCATAAGGCACATTGGCATCGTCGAGGATCTTCAGCGTCGAAGCGACGACGGGCAGCTTCGCCAGCCCCGGGTCGGTGACGAAAAGCGGGCGCTTGATGCCTGCCGCGGCCAGCGCGTCCGGCAGTTCCTTGATGCGCCCCGCGCCGAAGCGGACGGTGGTGGGGTAGTTCCATTTGGAGGTGAGCTTGGACATGGATTGTCTTTCGAAATTCAGATCGCTTCGCGCAGGTGATAGGATTTCGGCCGGGTCAGGTTGTCGTAGCCGATGGCGGACAGCGCCGCGCCCTTGCCGGTGTCCTTGACGCCGGTCCAGACCAGCGCCGGATCGAGATAGTCGCAGCGGTTCATGAACACGGTGCCTGTCTGGACCCGGTCGCCGATCGCCACGGCGCGCTCGGTGTCGCGCGTCCAGATCGAGGCCGTCAGCCCATAGGGGCTGTCGTTCATCAGCGCGATGGCTTCCTCGTCGTCGCGCACCTTCATGATGCCGACGATCGGGCCGAAGCTTTCCTCGCGCATGACGCTCATCTGGTGGTCGACACCGGTCAGCACTTCCGGCGCCAGATAGGGCGAGCCCGGCCTGTCGTTTTCCACCTTCATGTCGATATGCGCCTTGGCGCCCTTGCGCAGCGCCTCTGCCTTTTGCTCGCGGATCAGGTCGGCGAAGCGTGCCTGCGCCATCGGACCCATGGTCGTCGCCTGCTCCAGCGGATTGCCGACGATATAGTTCCTGGTCTCGGCGACAAAACCTTCGACGAACTCGTCATAGACCTTTTCGTGCACGTAGACGCGCTCGATGCCGCAGCAGCATTGGCCGGAATTGTAGAAGGCGCCGTCGACCAGATTGGCGACCGCATGGTCCATTTTGGCGTCGGGAAGGACATAGGCCGGATCCTTGCCGCCGAGCTCGAGGCCGAGCGTCATGAAGGTGCCGGCCGCGGCCTTCTCGATGGCCCGGCCGCCGGCGACCGAGCCGGTGAAGTTGACATGATCGATCTTGCCCGAGCCGAGCAGCCTTTCGGTCTGGTCGTGGTTCATGACCAGGTTCTGGAACAGGCCTTTCGGCAGGCCCACCTTGTCGAACGCCTGCTGGAAGCGCTCGCCGACCAGCAGCGTCTGCGCCGCATGCTTGAGGATGACCGCGCTTCCGGCCATCAGCGCCGGCACGATGGTGTTGACCGCGGTGAGATAAGGATAGTTCCACGGCGCGATCACCAGCACGACGCCGAGCGGCACCTTCTTGACATAGCGGCGAAAGCCGTCCTTCGGATTGGAGGCCATGATCGGCTTCAGCGCGGCTTCCGCGATCTCGACCATGTAGCTGGTGCGTTCCTTGACGCCGCCGAACTCGCCGCCATAGCGCACCGGCCGCCCCATCTGCCAGGCGATCTCGGGCACGATCTCGTCGCTGATGCCGACCAGCGCTTCCAGCATCGCCAGCATGTACTTGCCGCGCTCGGCGACCGGTGTCTCGGCCCATTTCTCCTGCGCCGCCCTGGCTCGCTCTACCGCCGCATTGATCGCCTGATCCGTCGCGACCGGCCGCTCGGCGTAGATCGAGCCGTCGATGGGTGATTTAAGTTTTACGGTATCCAAGAAGACGTCTCCAAATTGACTCTTTCAGCAGCCGATGGCTCTGACATGACCCTGCGCGGCATAGGCCAAAATGGCCTTGTCACGGGTTACGATAGTCAAATCGCGCTCCCGCGCGGTCGCTATCAGAATTCGATCCATTGGATCGCTGTGAACGACACCTGGGAGGTAGGAGGCCGCGATGAGAATACGTGGCGTCACCCCTTCCACTGTGACGGCCGCCGACTCAACGAACTCGTCGAACCAACGGTCGGGCGTCTTCGTCGACGGCAACCTGCCCTTCGACACCAGCATGCCCATCTCCCATGCCGACATGACCGATACGTTCAGCGTGCCGGACTGAGGAGCCTTGCTGATAGCCGTTGTCGCCGCATCGGCTATCGGTTCGTCCTGCGAAATCCAGATGACCGCGCAAGTGTCCAACAGAAGGTTCTCAGTCTTCATAGACCTTGCCCCAATCCTGCTCGACAGGCTCCGTCAGATCGACCTCTGGGAGGATAGTAAGCGTTCCCTTCATGCAGCCGAAGATCGGGTGCCGTGTCGGTGTCCCGCCGATCTCGGCCTGAGCCGATTCGCCGAACCCCTTTGAAGTGCCGGAACCTGGCTGAACGCGCCGAAAGACCAGATTTTCGCCCGCTATATTGACGGACTCAGTCTGGAACCCCGCGGCCAGCCACTCCTTTGTCATTGGATTGTTGCTGGGGTTATTGCTCCACCAAGCCGGATACTGCTTGGACGCCGGTAGCTTTTCGCCAAGCAGCTTCTCGATGTCGCTGAACGACATCGGAACCCGCTCGCCGGTTTGAGCCATAAGATACGAACGCAAAGGCGAATACTTTCCCATTCTCACGCTCCCGAACTCAACCAGCCAAGACTACAGCTTTAGTTAGGTTCAGTCAACGTTCGACTACAGCTTTAGTAGCGTTCAAACCCCCGGTGCAGTTCCCAATCCGTGATCCGGCGGTCGTATTCGAACTGCTCCCAGCGGGCGGTGTGGACATAGTGCTCGATCACCTCCTCGCCGAAGGCCTGCTTCAGCATCGTGGAGCCTTCCAGCGTCTCGGCGGCATCGCGCAGCGTCTTCGGGATTTCCGGCAGTTGCGACGCCTGATAGGCGTCGCCGACAAACGGCTTCTGCAGCTCCAGCTTCTCGTCGATGCCGGCGAGACCGGCCGCGATCAGCGCGGCGAAGGCGAGATAGGGGTTGAGATCGGCACCGCCGATGCGGCATTCCATGCGGATGCCCTTGGTGCCCTCGCCGCACAGCCGGAATCCCGCCGTGCGGTTGTCCTCGCTCCACATGATCTTGGTCGGCGCGAAGGTGCCGGCCTGGAAGCGCTTGTAGGAGTTGATGTACGGCGCCAGGAACCAGGTGAACTCCTTGGCGTATTTGAGCTGGCCGGCCGCCCATTGCTGGCCGAGGCTCGACAGCGTCCATTCGGCGTTTTTGTCGAAGAACAGCGGCGTCCCGCCGTCGGCGCTCCACAGCGAATTATGGATGTGGCTGGAATTGCCGGCGAGCCCGTAATTGTACTTGGCCATGAAGGAGATGGCCTTGCCTTCGGAATCGGCGATCTCCTTGGCGCCGTTCTTCAGGATGACGTGGCGATCCGCCATCTCGAGTGCTTCGGCATAGCGCACATTGATCTCTTCCTGGCCCGGACCCCACTCGCCCTTGGAATTTTCGATCGGGATACCGGCTGCCTCCATCTCGTTGCGGAGCCGGCGCATGACGCCTTCTTCCTTGGTGGTGATGCCGATCTGGTAGTCGCCGATATAGGGCGAAGCGCTGTCGAGCCCTTGCCAGTGCTTCCTGCGCGCCGATTCATAGGTTTCGCTGAACAGGTAGAATTCGAGCTCGGAGGCGAAGTAGCCGATATAGCCGCGCTCGCTCAGGCGCTTGACCTGCTTCTTCAGGATCGCGCGCGGCGAATGCGCGAGGTCCTCATGGTCGTGATGATCGAGCACGTCGCAGATGACCAGCGCCGTCTTCTCCAGCCATGGGACGCGCCGCAACGTCGACAGGTCGGGTTTCATGACAAAGTCGCCATAACCCTTCGACCAGCTCGCCGCCTTGTAGCCTGGCACCGGCTCCATATCGATGTCGCAGGCCAGCAGATAGTTGCAGCCATGCGTCTCGCCATGCGCGGAATCGACGAAATACTGGGCCAGGAAGCGCTTCCCCGCGAGCCGGCCCTGCATGTCGACGATGCAGGCCAGCACCGTGTCGACCTCGCCGTTCGAGACCGCTTTCTTCAACTGATCGAACGAGAAATTCCCGGCCATTCCTTTGGCACTCCAACACTTGTCGATTGAAAGGGAGAAACGAAGCCCTGGCCGGCGTGACGCCGGCCAGGGCGATGATGTTCGATATCAGTGGCCGGTCTCGCCGACCGCCTGCTCTGCCGCCTTGATCGCCGCCTGGCGCGCCGCGATAATGTCGCCGAGCGGCGGCCCCTGGAAGCGGTTGCGCTCGAAGGCGAACCAGACGACCGCCGTCAGGATGAAGAAGCCGACGGTGATGTAGAGCGCCCAGTCGTTCGGCGGCTGGATGCCGATGACGAAGATCAGGATCATCGACACGATCGAGAGCAGACCGAACAGCATGAAGATGCCGCGGCCCATGTTCCACGGCCCCATCTTGTCCCACTTCGGCGTCCCCCAGGCCATCATGCCGAGCACGATCGGCACGGTGAAGGAGAGGAACAAGAAGATGACGGTGCAGGACACCACAATCGTGTAGGCCGAGGTGCCGGCGACCGAGACCACCGACGAGCCCCACACGAACAGCACCGACAGGATCGAGGCTGTCCAGATCGCCGCCACGGGCGTGCGATAGGTCGGGCTGACCTTGGAAAGCGCTGCCGAGCCCGGCAGGCCGCCGTCTCGCGAGAAGGCGAAGATCATGCGCGAGGCCGAAGTGACGGTGGCAAGGCCGCACAGCAGCTGTGCCAGGAACACGACGAGATAGACGAACTCCTTCAGTCCGGTTCCGACGCGCTGGTCGAAGGCCCAGAAGAACACGTTCCAGCCCTGCTTGGCGGCCTCGTCCATGTTCGGGATCATCAGCACGAAGGCAGCCAGGAACAGGTAGCCGAACAGCGCCGACCAGATGACCGACATGACCATCGCGCGCGGCACGGAAGAAGCCGCCTTGATGGTTTCCTCCGAAGTGTGCGCCGAGGCGTCATAGCCGGTGATCGTATAGATCGGCAGCAGGAGGCCAAGCGCGAAGACCCAGGCGTTCGAGACCTGCGGCCACACGCCGCCTCCGGCATCGCCTGAGTAGTTGTGGAAGGTGAAGAGGCGGCTGAAGTCCCAGGTCTCGGCCGAGAGCAGGCAGACCACCGCGATCAGGATCGAGCCGAAGAAGATCAGATAGCCCGAAAAGTCGGTGAGCTTTGCCGTCAGCTTGATGCCCAGATGGTTGATTAGCGCCTGCGCGCCGGTGATGATGACCAGGAAGATCGTCTGGGTGGTCAGGTTGTTTTCAATGCCCAGCGCCGGCCCGAAAGCGCCGACGAAGAAAGTCCAGGTGCCGACATTGATGGCGCCGAGCACGGTGATCAGGCCAAGCAGGTTGAGCCAGGCGGTAACCCAGCCGGTGCCGCGATTGCCGAGGATCGAGCCCCAGTGATAGAGGCCGCCGGCCGTCGGATAGGCCGAGCTGATCTGCGACATGGCGACCGCGAAGGTGAGCGACACGAAACAGCCCACCAGCCAGCCGATGCCGATGCCGATGCCGCCGGCGCCGGAGGTCGCCTGCGCCAGCGAGTTGATGCCGCCGGACAGGATGCAGATGATGGAGAAGGAAACCGCGAAATTCGAGAAGCGGCTGAGGCGCCGCTCCAGTTCCTGGGCATAGCCCATGCTGTGGAGGACTTGTATGTCCTCAGCCTTGTCGACTTCGGTGTAGTCATTTGCTGCCATGTTGGAAGTCCCCTGTGGTTTCTTAGCTGGCCGACTGTACTGACTTTCCCATTGCGCGTTGTCGGGAGCCCCTGGCCTCCTCGGGCTCCAGATTCGAGAATATGCCTGTGAGCAGATCCGCCCATTTCCGCTGCCCGGTCTCGCCGGAGATCTCGTCGTTGCGGATTTCGATCATCGCGCAGGCAAGGCCGCGCGAGCGCGCGTGCCGTTCCAGCGTGAAATAGACGCGGTCGGCCGGCGAATAGGGTTCGTTGACGCCAACGGTGACGCCGGAGAGCCGCTTGAGCGCCGATATCAGCGGCGCGGCGAGCCGGCGATCGTCGTCATGGATGATGCCGATATGCCAGGGACGGGTCCTGCCCTTATACACCGGCGTGAAGGAGTGCACCGACACCAGGCGCGTTTCCTGGCCGAGCGCCAGCCGCTGCTCGATGATCTCGGCGATCGTGTCGTGGAACGGACGCCACGCGAGATCGATCCGCTCCGCGCGTTGCTTGCCGGAGAGATTCGAATTGCCCGGAATGGCCGTCGCCTCGCTGACCGGCGGCACGAGGTCCGGCGCGTCGAGCGGGCGGTTGCAGTCGATCACCAGGCGCGAGATGCGGGTTTCGACCAGCGTGGCGTCGAGCGCGTCGGCCATCCGGCTGGCGACCGGCAGCGCGCCCGGATCCCAGGCGATATGCCGGGAGAGATCCTCGGCGGGCAGCCCGAGCGTTCCGAATTCGGCGGGCAGGAAGTTCGAGGCGTGGTCGCAGGTGAGGACGAAGGGGCTCGAGCCGCCGGGGTTGGTCACCCTCACGGTCTCCGACGGTGCAAGGCTGGCGCGCCGTGCTTTCTCCATACTGCCGTCCCCTCGGGAGCGCTGTATCTTATGTTACGTAATTTGCCTCATTGCGCCCCTGTGAATGATTTCATACAGTTTACGCGGCTTTGTCAAACGCGGAATTCCGAAAACGGCGGCGACCGGGTCAAAGGGTGGGGAAAACGATGATCTCCAGTATTGCCGAACTGATTTCGGACCGCATCGGCACCATGCCGGCAGGCGAGCGCCGCGCCGCGCAGACGCTGATTGCCAACTATCCGCTGACCGGGCTGAAGACCGTGGCCGAATTCTCGACCGCGGCGGGAGTCTCCTCACCGACGATTCTGCGTTTCGTCGCCAGGTTGGGTTTCCAGAACTATCCCGAATTCCAGTCGGCGCTGCAGGATGAACTGGCCGCGCAATTGCAGTCGCCGGCCTCTCGCACGCTCAACTCGGCGTCGCCCGCCAATGGCGGCGCCGTTTCGCCGATGCTGGAGGCGACGCTCGACAACATGCGCGAGACGTTCCGGCACCTTACCGACAAGCAGTTGGCCGACATTGCCGCACGGCTTGCCGAGCGCCGCGGCAAGACCTTTCTGATCGGCGGCCGCTTCACCGATCCGCTGGCGCGCTACATGGCAGCCCATCTCGCCATCATCCAGCCAGACGTCTACCACCTCGCGGGCCAGGAGAGCATCTGGCGCGACCGGCTGATCGACATGGGCAAGCGCGACGTGCTGGTTATCTTCGACATCAGGCGCTACCAGGAAAGTCTGCTCCGCTTTGCCGAGAAGGCGCACCAGCGCGGCGTCCAAATCGTGCTCTTCACCGATCAGTGGCTCTCGCCGATCGCCCGCTTCGCCCGCCATGTGATCGCCGGGCGTACCGCCGTGCCTTCGGCCTGGGATTCATCCGCCGCCCTCTTTGTCGTCGCCGAAACGCTGATCGGCGCGGTCACAAGGCAACTCGAAGCCGCCGGCGCCAAGCGCATCCGCGACCTGGAGAGCCTGCGCTAGGCAGTTCCAGGTAGCGTGCAACGGCTTCCGTTCGGTTTTGCTTTAACCGAATGGCGGCCGGCGCCCCCCAAATTGCGGCAAAAGATGCGACCGAAGCGATGATCCCGCTTCACGTTACCGAGATTTAATGTGCACGTTTGCGTGATAATTGCCATAAAACGCTGATATTATGATGTGGCGTGGCCGGTATCGCTCTCACGCCGTATCGTCGCTCAGCCTGCTTCCACTTGGAACCGGCGGACGATTCTGCCGCTGGAGTGTCAATGTCGAGCTGGAAACAGATTGTTCTTGCGCTTGTGATCGTGGTTGCCGCTGCGGCCGCCTGGGCGCGCTTCTATCCCGGCGCGCCTGAGGTACTGGCACGCTGGGGTATGGACTGGGCGATTGCGGCGACGCCCCCCGCCACGGGAAGCATCGAGACCGGTTCGGCCCGGTCCGGTCGCAACCGCGGCGGCCAGATCGTGACCATTGTCGCCTCCCCTGCCGGCACCGCCACCATCAACGACAGGCTTCAGGCGATCGGGACCGGCCGCGCCAATGCGACAGTCACCGTCAATCCATACTCTTCCGGCCGCCTCACCGAACTGCCGGTGCAGTCCGGCACCCATATCGAAAAAGGCGACGTCATCGCCAGGCTCGATTCGGAGACGGAAGTGATTGCGCGCGACCGTGCCAAGGTCGCGCTCGACGACGCCCAGGCGAAGCTCGATCGGGTCAAGTCGCTGCGAGCCTCCAATGCCGCCACGCAAGTTGCCGTCGCGGATGCCGAGGTGGCGCTCGCCAATGCCAAGCTGGCGCTGCGCGATGCCGAGCTCGCGCTCGAGCGCCGCTCGGTCGTCGCGCCTATCGAAGGCACTGTCGGTATCCTGCCGATCGCCGCCGGCAACTATGTCACCAGCCAGTCGGCGATCGCCACGCTTGACGACCGCTCGAGCATATTGGTCGATTTCTGGGTGCCGGAGCGTTTTGCCGCCGCCGTAAAGGTCGGACAGCGATTGTCGGCCACGCCGCTGGCCAACCCCAACCAGGTCTATTCCGGCACGGTTTCGGCCATCGACAACCATATCGACGAGAACAGCCGCACGCTGCTCGTCAAGGCGACGATCGCCAACCCGGCGGATTCGCTGCGCGCCGGCATGTCGTTCCAGATCGCCATGAAATTCCCCGGCGACACCTATCCGGCCGTCAGCCCACTGGCCATCCAGTGGGGCACCGACGGCGCCTATATCTGGACCGTCGAAAACGGCAAGGCAAAGCGCGTGCCGGTGCGCATCATCCAGCGCAACACCGAGACGGTGCTGATCGATGCTCCCGTCGAGAGCGGCGATATGGTGGTGACCGAAGGCACGGAGACTGTCAGCGAAGGCGGCGACGTCCGGATCGCCGGCGAGGACCGCGCCACCGCGGCCGAAGGCTCATGAGCGCCGCCGGCGACCAGACCGCGGGATCGGGCCTGACCGCGCTCTTCATCCGCAGGCCGGTCATGGCCTTCGTGCTCAATACGCTGATCGCGGTCGCCGGCCTCGCAGCCTTCTGGGGCGTCGAAATCCGCGAACTGCCGGATGTCGACCGCCCGGTCATCACCGTCAACACCACCTTCGAGGGCGCGGCCGCCGAAACCGTCGACCGCGAGTTGACCGACCCGATCGAGGGCGCCGTCGCGCGCGTCTCGGGTGTCAAGTCGATCTCGTCGACTTCATCTTTCGGCCAGAGCCGCGTCACCATCGAGTTCAACGACGGCGTCGATCTCAATGTCGCCGCCTCCGATGTCCGCGATTCCGTCAGCCGCATCACCAACCAACTGCCCGAGACCGCCGATGCGCCGCGCATCGTCAAGGCCGACGCCAATTCCGACCCGGTGATGCGGCTGGCGGTCACGTCCGACACCATGTCGGTGCAGGACATGACGGTGCTGGTCCAGGACCGCATCGAGGACGAGCTCGCCGCCGTCCCAGGGGTCGCCGACGTTCAGGTATCCGGCGACCGCGACAAGATCTTCCGCATCGACGTCGACCAGAACAAGCTGGCAAGCCATGGCTTCACCGTGGCGGATTTGCGCAAGGCGCTCGCCTCCGTCGCCTTCGATTCCCCGGCCGGCTCGATCACCACCACCAACCAGGACCTCGTCGTGCGCACGACGGCCGACGTGACCACGCCGGAGGAATTCGAGAGCATCGTCATCGGCGGCGCGACGCGCATCCGCGACGTCGCCACCGTGACGCTCGGCCCCGACATCGGCCAGACCTCATTGCGCTCCGACGGCAAAACCGGCATCGGCCTCGGCATCATCCGCCAGGCGGAATCGAACACGCTCGATATATCGACCGGCGTCAGGGCTGCCGTCGAGAAACTCCAGGCAAATCTTCCGCAAGGCATGTCGATCAAGGTCACAAGCGACGATGCCGTCTTCGTCAACGGCGCGGTGCACGAGGTTGAGATCGCGCTCGCGCTTTCCGTCTCGATCGTGCTGATCGTCATCTACGCCTTCCTGCTCGACTGGCGCGCGACGCTGATCCCGGGCCTGTCGATGCCGGTCGCCATGATCGGCACCATCGCCGCGATCTATCTCGCCGGCTTTTCCATCAACATCCTGACGCTGCTGGCGCTGGTTCTGGCGACGGGCCTCGTCGTCGACGACGCCATCGTGGTGCTCGAAAATATCGTGCGCCGCCGCAACGAGGGCATGGGGCCGCGCGCGGCCGCCGTGCTCGGCACCCAGGAAGTCTTCTTCGCCGTCGTTGCCACGACGCTGACCCTGGTCGCCGTCTTCGTGCCGATCTCCTTCCTGCCGGGACAGACCGGCGGGCTCTTTCGCGAGTTCGGCTTCGTGCTGGCGATGTCGGTACTGCTCTCCTGCGTCGTGGCGCTGACGCTCTGCCCGATGCTCGCCTCGCGCATGCTGACCAGCGCCTCTCTTCACCACGAAGGCGGCAGCGGCGTGGGCGCTCGCATCGGCGGCGCATTGCATCGGCTCTACAAGCGCTGCCTGCATGCCTGCCTCGGCGCCCCCTGGATCGTAGTGCTCGTCGCTATGCTCTTCGCTGGCACCGCCTTCACTTTGTTCGGCACGATACGTCAGGAGCTGACGCCGACCGAAGACCGCGCCGTCGTTTTGCTGCGCATCAACGCGCCGCAAGGAGTCAGCCTCGACTACACGACCGAGCAGATGCGCAAGATCGAGCGGCTGATCCAGCCTTTGCGCGATTCCGGCGAGATCCGCAGCACCTTCGCGAATGCCGGCAACAACGGCGCCTACAATAGCGGCTTCATGGTGATGACGCTGGCGCCGTGGGCCGAGCGGACGCGCAGCCAGCAGGAGATCATGGCCGAGATCAGCCGCCTAACGAAGCAGGTGCCAAGCGTCCGCGTTTTCCCGGTTCAGCCCAACAGCCTTCGCATCCGTGGCGCCGGCAGCGGCCTGCAATTCGCCCTGGTCGGCAACGACCGCAAGGCGCTAAGCGCGGCGGCGGTGCAGATCGTCGAGGAGATGCGGCAGGATCCGCGCTTCCAAGCACCGCGACTTTCCGTCGACCTTACGCAGCCGCAGCTTGCTGTTGCCATCGACCGCGAGCGCGCCTCCGACCTCGGCATCGACATCACCGGGCTTGCGGACACGCTGCAGGCAATGCTCGACGGCAACGATGTCGTCGACGTCTACATCGCCGACCGCAGCTATGGCGTGAAGCTGGTCTCGACCACCAATCCGATCAACGATCCGACCGATCTGGAAAATATCTTCCTCAAAACGTCGGACGGCCGCTTCGTGCCGATGTCGACCATCGCCACGCTGACCGAGCGCGCCGTGCCGCCGTCCCTCACTCGCGAGCAGCAGCAGCCGTCGGTGGCGATCACCGCCAATCTCGGCGGCAGCTTCGCGCTCGGCGATGTGCTGACCCGCGCCGAGGAGATCGCAACACCGCTGCTGCCGTCGGACGCGCGGATCGTGCCGCTGGCCGAAGCGGCGACGCTTGGCGAGAGCAACAGCGCCATGGCGACCATTTTCGGTTTCGCGCTGGTCATCATCCTTCTGGTGCTGGCAGCCCAGTTCGAGAGCTTCGTCAGCGCCGTCATCATCATGGCGACAGTGCCGCTCGGGCTCGCCTGCGCCATCTTCGCGCTGCTCTTGTCGGGCACCAGCCTCAATGCTTACAGCCAGATCGGCCTGGTCCTCCTGGTCGGGGTCATGGCCAAGAACGGCATCCTGATCGTCGAGTTCGCCAACCAGCTGCGCGACCGCGGGCTTGGCGTGCGCGAGGCGATCGAAGAGGCCGCCACCATTCGCCTTCGCCCGGTGATGATGACGATGATCTGCACCGTGCTCGGCGGCGTGCCGCTGGTGCTGGCTTCAGGCGCAGGCGCCGAGGCGCGCGTGGCGCTCGGTTGGGTGATCGTCGGCGGCCTTGGCCTGGCGACCGTCTCCACGCTTTTCCTGACCCCTGTCGCCTATCTCTTGCTTGGCCGCTTCGTCACGCCCAAGGCGCATGAGGAAGCCCGTGTGAAGCGCGAACTCGAGCAAGCCGCCTATGCCAATGTCGAGCCGGCGGAATAGTGGACGAGCACGAGCCAGGCAGCTCAGCTACTTGCCGGTGAATTCGGGCAGCCGAATGTATGGATTGCGCTGATCGTAGGAATATCTTGGCTCGCCTTTGCCTGACGAAACGGCACCCGCTATGAGCACTCCTTTCGGCCCAAACTGATAATCGATGCCGGCACAAAGATGCGCGAGCGTTTCATAGTCGAAGTTGCGCAATTCGCTGCCGGCTGCGAATGCAGCCGCTTTCAATGCATCCGACGAAAGCGAGCCGAGCATGCTATCGCGATAGGCCCTGACCTTGGCCTTGCTGAGCCGCGATGACTGGCATTCAGAGCCGACGACGCGCGCCAGCATGATATTTCTAATTGCGGTCGATGCTGGATCATTCAAAGAGGCCGAATATTTATTGAGAAAATAGTTCGTACCCGGATCATTGGTCATCGACTTGCGCCAAATGGGCGGGAACTTGTCGGCGGCCTCGGCACTAAATGTACCTGCCATTGACACCAGGACGAATCCGACAAACCACCGTAGCCTCATAGACGCGACCTCGAGTTATTTTGATCAGGGCTTAACAAACACCTTGCCGTTCGGCTTGGCCAGCTCGTCCGGCAGCCTGGCAATGGCCTCGTCCAGCGGGACCACCGCCGTCACATCCGTCGACCAGCGCCCGTCGGAAAACCTCTTCTGCGCCTCCAGCACCGCCGGGCCGAGCCGGTCGCGGAACTGCCGCATCCATTCGGCCAGCCAGAAGCCTTCGATGCGCTTGTGCTGGAAGATCAGTTGGCCGGGCTCGCGGATGACTGTCGGCTCGGCGTCGAGCCTTCCATAGACGATCCAGCGCGAGCGCTTCGGCATGGCTATGAAAATGGCCGAGGCAAGCGGTCCGGTCACTGCGTCCAGGAAGATGCGGGGCTGCTCCGCCTTCATCACCTCGCGCAGCGCGGCCTCGAAATCCGCCGCCTTCTCGTTGAGCGCATGGGCGGCGCCCAGCTCTTTCAGCAGCGGGATCTGCTCGTCGCGGCGCACGGTGACGATCGGCCGAAAACCCTCCTCTTTCGCCAGCCCGATGATCAGCTTGCAGAGCTGGCTGGCGCCGGCAGTCATGATGAAGGCCCTCTCACCCTCCTCTCTGACGATGTCGAACATGGCTAAGGCGGTCAGCGGATTGACGATCATCGCCGCAGCGTCCTCGTCGCGCACCGTGTCGAGCAGTGGAATGCAGGAAGCCGCCTCGGCGACCGCGTATTCTGCCCAAGCACCCCAGTTCGACACGCCGGTGGCGAAGGCGACGCGCTTGCCCGCAAGGCTTTTTGCGTAGGCGTCCTCACCAGTCGCGACGACAACGCCTACGCCCTCAAATCCGGCCGGCCGGCCCTGCACACGGGGCTGGCCGTATTGCCCTGTGATGAAGGCGATATCGGACGGGTTGATTGAGGCGAGACTGACCTTGATCAGCGCTTGTGTTGGACCAGGCGCCGGCACGGCGATGCTGCCGGGCTTCAAATAAGGCTCCATCGCCTCCGGCACGCTGGCCGAAGGCGTTTTGCTGTAGCCGTCGCCGACAAGCAGCAAGCCTCGCATTTCCGATGGAAGCGTCATGGCGGTCAGATCTTCTCCTGGGTGTATTTCCTGAGCTCGGCGCGCGCCACCTGCCGCCGGTGCACGGCGTCCGGCCCGTCGGCCAATCGCAGAGTTCTCAGATGCGTCCACGAGCGGGCGAGCGGCGTGTCCTGGCTGATGCCTTGCGCGCCGAACATCTGCACCGCCTCGTCGGTGACCTTGAGCGCGACGCGCGGCGCTACCACCTTGATCTGGCTGATCCAAGGGGCCGCAGCGCGTGCATCGCCCTGGTCGATCATCCAAGCTGCCTTCAGGCACAGGAGCCTCGCCATCTCGATCTCCATGCGGCATTCGGCGACGATGTCGAAATTGGCGCCGAGCTTTGCCAGCGATTGGCCGAACGCCTCGCGCCGCACCGAACGCTGGCACAGCATCTCCAGCGCCATCTCGGCCTGGCCGATCGCGCGCATGCAATGATGGATGCGGCCTGGCCCAAGCCGTCCTTGCGCGATCTCGAAGCCCCTGCCCTCGCCGAGGATCAGGTTCGCCGCCGGCACCCGCACATCCTCGAACCTTAGATGCAAATGGCCATGCGGCGCGTCGTCGTCGCCATAGACCTGCATTGGACGGAGCTTGGTGATCCCCTCGCTCTCCGCCGGCACCAGGATCATCGAATGCCGGCGATGCTGCGGCTCCTCGTCCGAGCCGGTCCTCACCATGACGATATAGATGGCGCAGCGCGGGTCGCCGGCCCCGGACGCCCACCATTTCTCGCCGTTAAGCACATAGTCGTCGCCCTGCCGCTCGCAGCGCATCGAAATATTGGTGGCATCGGATGAGGCGACGTCCGGCTCGGTCATCAGATAGGCCGAGCGGATCTTCCCTTCGAGCAGCGGCTCCAGCCACTGCCGCTTGTGCTCTTTTGAGCCGTAGCGCTCCAGCACTTCCATATTGCCGGTATCGGGCGCCGAGCAGTTGAAGGCCTCGGCGCCGAGATGCGCCTTGCCCATCTCCTCCGCCAGATAGGCATATTCGACCGTCGACAGGCCGTAGCCGCGCTTGGAATCGGTCAGCCAGAAGTTCCACAGCCCGCGCTCCCGCGCCGTCTTCTTCAGCCCTTCGAGGATTTCGGTCTGCCTGGCCGTGTAAGTCCAGCGGTCACCGTTTCTGCCGACCTCGGCGAGAAACTCCTCGCCGAGCGGCGCGATCTCGTCGCGCACCATCGCGGCCACGCGCTGATGGATCGGCTTCAGCCGCTCGGTCATGCCGAGGTTCATGTCCGCCATCGGTTCCGACCCTTTCGCTCCTTTATCCGTGGCAAGGATGACCGTACTTCGGCTAGCCTTGTCAACGCGAGTCCTTCGGTTCCGGCCGGGACGAGGCGCGCGGGAGGAATTATGATGAGCTATCTCGACAAGCTGTTCTCGGTGGTCGGCAAGACCGCGCTTGTGACCGGTGCCGCAACAGGCATCGGCCGCATGGTCGCGACCGGACTGGTGCAGGCCGGCGCCTCCGTGATGATCGCCTCGCGCAAGGGCGAGGACTGTGTGCGGGTCGCCGACGAAATCAACGCGCAGGGCGGCTCCGGTCGGGCCGAGGGATTTGCCGGCGACGTGTCCAGCGAAGCGGGCATCGCCGCGCTGGTTGCCGAGGTGAAGGTCCGAACGGACCGGCTGCACATCCTGGTCAACAATGCCGGCATTTCCTGGGGCGCGCCGCTCGCAGAGTTTCCCTACCACGCCTGGGCCAAGGTGTTGGGCGTCAACGTCACCGCCGTCTTCCATCTGACGCGCGAGCTTTTGCCGCTGCTCGATGCCGCAGCAAGCGACGATGACCCGGCCCGCGTGATCAATCTGGGCTCGGTGATGGGCACGCAGCCGCTGGCCGACGATGCCTATTCCTACACCGCCTCCAAGGCTGCGGTGCATCACCTGACGCGCACGCTGGCGATCGAATTCGCCGCCCGCCGCATCACCGTCAACGCCTTTGCGCCCGGTCCCTTCCAGAGCCGGATGACGGCCTTTGCCACCGCCACGGAGGAGCAGGCGAAACGTGTCGGCAGCCATGTTCCGCTCGGCCGCATCGGCGTGGCGGATGACATTGCCGGCGCAACGCTCTATTTGTGCAGCCGTGCCGGAAGCTATGTCACCGGCGCCATCCTGCCGATCGACGGCGGCCAGTCGGTGCAGCACGGGATGACATTGTTCAAGGAGTAGGACGCCCGGTTCAAGCAATCGCGATCCGGGCGGGGTGCGGAGGACATCAGCGTGGAACCGATCAGTCTCGATACGCTTCTGGCCAGCGTCGGCAAGGAAGTCGGCGTGTCGCCCTGGCGCACGGTGACGCAGCGCATGATCGATCAGTTCGCCGACGCCACCGACGATCACCAGTTCATCCATTGCGATCCGGAACGGGCCGCGCGCGAGACGCCGTTCGGCGGCACCATCGCGCACGGCTTCCTGTCGCTGTCGCTGCTGTCGGCCATGACCTTCGAGACCATGCCGCCGATCGAAAACACCAAGATGGGCGTCAATCACGGCTTCGACACGCTGCGCTTCCTGGCGCCGGTGAAGACCGGCTCGCGCATCCGCACCCATTTCGTGCTGGCCGACGTCAAGGTGCGGCCTTCGGGATGGGTGCAGACGGCGCACGACGTCACCATCGAGATCGAAGGATCGAAGAAGCCGGCGCTCACCGCGCGCTGGCTGACCCTGACGCTGATCGAGCGCCAGCCCGAGACCGCATGAGCGGCGACGCCAACGCGCTCGACCAAGCAGCGCTTGCGCCTTATCTCGAAGCGCATGTGCCTGGTTTTTCCAAGCTTTGCGCGGCCGAAAAATTCAAGTCCGGACAGTCGAACCCGACCTATCTGCTGACCGCCGCCAGCGGCCGCTACGTGCTGCGCGCCAAGCCGCCGGGGCAGTTGCTGAAATCGGCACATCAGGTCGACCGCGAATTCCGGGTCATGCAGGCGCTGAGCACGACCTCCGTGCCGGTGCCGCGCATGCTCCATCTTTCAGGTGAGATGACGCCGATCGGCCGCATGTTCTACGTCATGGAGTTCCTCGACGGGCGCATCTTCTGGGATCCGTCGCTGCCGGATACATCCGGCAATGACGAGCGTGCCGCGATCTACGACGCCATGAATGCGACCCTCGCCGCCCTGCACCAAGTCGATGTCGAGGCTGTGGGCTTAGGCGATTTCGGCAAGCCCGGCAGCTATTTCCAGCGCCAGTTCGCGCGCTGGACAAGTCAGTACCGCGCCTCCGAAACCGAAAGCATAGCCGCTATGGATCGGCTGATGACCTGGCTAGAGACGCATATGCCGGCCGATGACGGCCGGGTCTCGCTGGTGCATGGCGACTACCGATTGGACAATATGATTTTCGCCAAGGACGAGCCGAAGGTCATCGCCGTGCTCGACTGGGAACTGTCGACGCTTGGCCATCCCTTTGCCGACCTCGCCTATCAATGCATGCAATGGCGGCTGCCGCATGGGTCGGGCTTTCGCGGCCTAGACGGCATCGACCGCGCCTCGATCGGCCTGCCGTCCGAGGAGGCCTATGTCGCCGCCTATTGCCGCCGGCGCGGCATCGACGGCATCGGCAACTGGACCTTCTTCCTCGCCTTCTCCTTCTTCCGCCTGGCGGCGATCTGCCAGGGTGTCTACCGCCGCGCGCTGGACGGCAATGCCTCCAACCCGGAAAAGGCCAGGACCTATGGCGAGGCGGTGAAGCTGCTCGCCGCGCTGGCGGTGGAACTGATTGACAAGAAAAGTTGAGGGAGCCAAGCCACGGGCCGTTTCGATGGAGCGACGGTGCTGATCACCGGTGCGACAGGCGGTCTCGGCAGCGGCGCGGCCAAAGCCTTCGCCACTGAGGGCTCGCGGCCATGCGCAGGCGCTGGACGGCGGCATCAGCGCGATTTAGTTCAGAAAAAGTGGGTAGCGGCTTTCCTGTTCGGAATTAAGTAGGAACAAAGCGTTAGGGCGTATCTTGGGGAACCAGGCCGCTCCCTTGTCCGTTTCCGTACAGCGTATATAATTTTATCAGGCAACCAACCATAAAGGCAGGCGGAAATTGCCGCTGAGCGTTCAGAAACGCCGCGAGAAACAGAAAGCCGAGCTTCGTTCCGAACTGGTCGACGCAGCTCACAAGCTTGTGCAGGAAGAGGGCTACGAAGGGCTTACCATTCGCAAGCTTGCCAAGCGGGTCGGCTACGCGCCGATGTCGGTCTATTCCTATTTTGCCGATAAGCAGGACATCCTGTTCGCGCTCGCCGAGGACGCGTTCGAAACGCTTGCCCGCCGCATCGAGGAGCACCCGGCAGACGATCCCGTTGAGGCGCTGCGGGCTGTGATGACCGAGTATGCCGCCTTCGGGCTCGGCAATCCCAATGAATACCGCACCGTCTTCATGACAGAGAAGACCCGGCTGCCGGAAGGCCGGAGCTACGAGGACATGGAACAGGGCAATCCGGCGATGAAGGTGCTGATCAGCAGGGTCGAGGCCTGCGTCGCAGCCGGCAAGCTCAAAGGCGACCCTCGCGCCATAGCCACCATGCTGTGGACCGTTGGCCACGGCACGATTTCGCTGCTGATCACCTTTCCCTTCTATCCGTTCGGCGACCCCCAGGCCTATGTGAAGCGGATGTGCGATTTTATGTTGGCCTCGTTGTCGGCGCAGCACATACCCCCCCTCACCGATACACCCGTCAACTGCTGACCGGCTGCGCCGGTTTGAACAAGCCGGTCGCTTGATTCGCGAGGCCGGTACTCCGTTCAAGACAATTTGTCGTACGTGTACAAATTGCCTCTTGAATTCGGCCTCCGTTAACCGTATCTGTACGTTGTATCGTACATGTACGATTGGAGACGGAAAGATGAAAAAGACAATCCTCGCGCTCGCTGCCGTGCTGTCTCTCTCAGGCGCCGCTTGCGCTGGCGGGAGCCAGCCGGCCAAGCACGCCCCTGCGGCCTGCACCCAGACTCACACCAATCAGGCGCTCGACTGCGCCGCGACCGGCTCGGTGGAAAAGACCGATGCCGCCAACATCCAGACGAACAAGAGCCCGCGGCTCGGCATCGACGTGAACCCTTGGTTCGTGCCCGGCCTCTAATCACCGCCAAATCGCAAACGAAAACGGGCGACACTTGGCCGCCCATTTTCGTTTCGCCTGAAGCCCGATTTGACAGCGGCAGCGGCTCTACTTCTTGCGCGACTTCATTCCAGGCAAGGTCTTGGCCCTGCCAGGCCTTGCTGGGCCGCCGGGGATGGTGGTGCTGGTAATCGATACCGGATCGCTGGCCGGGAAGGTGTCCTCGAGGCCTTCCTCGAGCTCTTCTTCCTCGATCTCGCGATCCCGCTCCAGCGAACGGACCGCCTCTGTCTTCTTGGGCGTCTTCGGCGCGGATTTGGACGGCATCGGCAGTCTCCTCGCAAGCCGCAGAAACGGCCCGGACCGGTGAAGGTTTCCCCGAGGCCGGCCCTTCGGACCGGTTGGCGCAGGATCAGTTCGCCGCGTCGCTCGCCGCTTCCGACAGCAAAGTAAATACATAGTCCGAGAAGGAACGCCAGCATTCCACCCGGAACGTGTCTTCAGCGGTACGCAGCAGCACGATCTCGGACTTGCCGAGAATGGTGCGCGATGCTGCCCCGACCGGGAAGGCCTCGAGCGACAGGTCCTGTGGGCAACCGGAATTGACCGTCACCGCGGCCGTCGGCCCGGCAACCGAGATCGCCACATTGCGATGCGAGATGCCGACCGCGGAGTGCAGCGCCGAGACCTTGGCGCAGTCGGCCAGCGGATCGTTCCCGGCGTCGTCGATGACCAGCCATTCGTCCGGCCCGAGCCATAAGGCGGTGCGCCCGCCTTTCGCCGCCGAGCTCTTCGGCTTCGCCGGCAGCGTCACGGCGAGCGCCTTGGAAAGCGCGGCGACGGAAGTTTCGGGCGCGCGCAGCGAGATGCGTTCGGCCGGCGGCAGGATCTCGACCTTGACGGCCGGCGCCGACACCGCGCGGCCGGCAAGTGCCGGACGCCGTTCGGTGGCAGCTGAAGCGTCGGCGGCTTTTGTCTTGGCGGCAGCCTTAGCCATTGAGGCGCTCCCCCTTTTCGTCGACGAACACCATGCCGGTGACCTCCACCTCGATCGTGCCGTTCGGCATCGGCACATAGAGCGTCTGGCCCATGCGATCACGGCCGCCGGCGACCAGCGCCAGCGCGATCGAGCGCCCGCAGTTCTCCGACCAGTAGCTGGAGGTGACGTGGCCGATCATCTTCATCGGGATCGCCTGTTTCGGATCCTCGACGATCTGCGCGCCTTCTTCCAACACGACCTTCGGATCCTTGGTCTTCAGACCGACCAGTTGCTTGCGGCCCTTGGCGACGAGATCCGCGCGCATCATGCCGCGAATGCCGACGAAGTCGGTCTTCTTCTTGCCGACCGCCCAGTCGAGACCGGCATCGTTCGGCGTCACCGTGCCGTCCGTATCCTGGCCAACGATGATGTAGCCCTTTTCGGCGCGCAGCACGTGCATTGTTTCGGTGCCGTAAGCGGTCGCGCCATGCTTCTGGCCTTCGGCCCACAGCGCTTCCCACACCGCTTCGCCGTAGTCGGCCGGCACGTTGACCTCGAAGCCGCGCTCGCCGGTGAAAGACATGCGGAACAGCCGCGTCGGCACGCCGCAGATCTTGCCTTCGCGCACCGACATATGCGGCAGTGCCTCGTCCGACATGTCGATGCCTTCGACCAAAGGTTCGATGATTTTCCGCGCGCTCGGCCCCTGCACGGCGATTACCGCCCATTGCTCGGTGATCGAGGTCAGCCAGACATTGAGATACGGGAACTCGGTCTGGAGATAATCCTCCATGTGATGCATGACACGCGGCGCGCCGCCGGTGGTCGTCGTCACATGGAAGCGGTCCGGCGCCAGCCTGCCGACGACGCCGTCATCATAGATGAAGCCGTCCTCGCGCAGCATGATGCCGTAGCGGCAGCGGCCGGGCTCCAGCTTCTCCCACGGGTTGGTGTAGAGCAGCTCCATGAACTTCGCCGCATCCGGCCCGACGACCTCGATCTTGCCGAGCGTGGAGGCGTCGAACAGGCCGGCCGCTTTGCGCACCGTGACGCATTCGCGGTTGACGGCGGCGTGCATGTCCTCGCCGGCTTTCGGGAAATACCAGGCGCGCTTCCACTGGCCGACATCCTCGAACACGGCACCTTGGGCGGCCGCCCAGCCATGCGTCGCCGTGCGGCGCGTCGGGTCGAACAGCGCGCCACGCGCATGGCCGACGATCGAGCCGAAGGTGACCGGCGTATAGGGCGCGCGGAACGTGGTGAGACCAACCTGCGGGATCGGCTTGCCGAGCGTCTCGGCGGCGATCGCCAGGCCGTGCATGTTCGACGTCTTACCCTGGTCGGTCGCCATGCCGTTGGTGGTGAAGCGCTTGACGTGCTCGATCGAGTGCATGCCTTCATGCACCGCCTGGCGAATGTCCTTGGCGGTGACATCGTTCTGAAAATCGACGAAGGCCTTGACCGTGGTGCCCGGCCCGGCGCCGGGCGCAGCGCCAAGCATGCCGCGTGACCAGCTTTCACTGGCATCGACCTTTGGCTTGGCGCCCTTGCCCATCTTGCCGCTGGAATCCTTGCCGCCGGCGTCCCTTGCCGCCTGGGCACCTGCCGCATAGGCCTCGTCGACCGTTGCCTCCAGACCGTCCGTGCCGTTGCAGGCGCCGACCGAGACGCAGTCCTGCGCATAGGTCCCCGGCACGAAGCGTCGCGCCTCCTCGTTGAAGGCGACCTTGCCGCGCGACTGCGAGAACAGATGCACCGACGGCGTCCAGCCGGCGGACATCAGGATGGCGTCGACCGCGATCGTGCGCTCGCCGCCGCCGTTCTTCGGCTGCACCGTCATCGACGATACGCGCAGCTTGCCGCCGGCGCTAACCACAGCGCGACCGAAATTGATCTCGATGCCGAGGCTCCTCGCTTCGTCGATCACCGCCCCCGACGGGTTGTCGCGCAGGTCGACGATGGCAGCGACATTGACGCCGGCCTTCCTCAGGTCGATCGCGGCCGCGTAGGCCGAGTCGTTTGCCGTATAGACGCCGACATTCCTGCCGACCGCCACGCCATAGTGGTTGAGGTAGGTGCGCGCCGCCGATGCCAGCATGACGCCCGGCCGGTCGTTGTTGGCGAACACCATGTGCCGCTCGATGGCGCCGGTCGCGAGCACGACCCGCTTGGCGCGAACCTGCCACAGGCGCTCGCGCGCCAGCTCCCGGCCGGGGCTCTTGAGATGGTCGCTGACCCGCTCGACCAGGCCGACGAAGTTCTGCGCGTAGTACCCGAAAGCTGTCGTGCGCGACAGCACTCGGACATTGTCCATCGCCCTGAGTTTGGCGATCGCGGCTTGTGCCCAGGCAAAGCCGTCCTCGCCATCGATCCTGGCGCCGCTCTCGAAGCGCAGGCTGCCGCCGAATTCGGCCTGCTCGTCGGCGAGGATTACCCGCACGCCGGTTTCGGCTGCGGCAAGCGCCGCGGCGATGCCGGCCGCACCGCCGCCCAGCACCAGCACGTCGCAATGCGCGTAGCGCGCCGCATAATGGTCAGGATCCGGCCGGTCGGGGGAAACGCCAAGGCCGGCCGTCGCGCGGATCTTCGGCTCATAGAAGTTCAACCAGGCCGACTTCGGCCACATGAAGGTCTTGTAGTAGAAGCCGGCCGAGAACATCGGCGAGGCAATGTCGTTGA
Organism: Mesorhizobium sp. WSM3873; assembly: GCF_001672445.1. Taxonomy (NCBI): domain Bacteria; kingdom Pseudomonadati; phylum Pseudomonadota; class Alphaproteobacteria; order Hyphomicrobiales; family Phyllobacteriaceae; genus Mesorhizobium; species Mesorhizobium sp. WSM3873. The sequence continues at coordinate 227,808 of NZ_LYTM01000054.1, forward strand.
CCGCGCCGACATCGAAGGCGAGCGAGGGCCAGCGGTTCTGCGAACTGGCGGTGAGCCCGTCATAGAGCTCCTGCACGGTCGCGCGCACATTCGGCGTCTTGCGCGCGTCGTCGCGCACGATCTGCACCAGCGCGTTGGGCTCTTCCGCACCGGCCGACAGGAAGCCGCGCGGCCTATGGTATTTGAAGGATCGGCCGACCAGATGGACGCCGTTGGCAAGCAAAGCCGAGGCCAGCGTGTCGCCTTCGATGCCGAGATAGGACTTGCCGTCGAAGCTGAACGAGGCGGTCTTGGCCTGGCTGAGGCGCCCGGCGCCGGAGATGCGGAACGACGCGTTCATTTCGAGGCTCCAGGCAGCTTCGCGGGCTTCGGCTCGCCGGCCTTGTAGGTCATGACGAACTTGTCGGTGACGGTGTCGCGCACGGCGTTGAAGAAGCGGGCGCAGCCATGGATATGCCGCCAGCGCTCATAGATGACGCCTTTCGGGTTCGAGCGGATGAAGAAGAACTTCTCGAAATCGTCTTCGCTTTCGGCGGCAATGTTGGTCGGGCGCGCGATATGCGCCTCGCCGGCATTGCGGAACTCGAGTTCCGGGCGCTCTTCCTCGCAATAGGGACAGCGGATGAGAAGCATCTAGGTTGATCCTACAATTCGCCATGGCCGACGCGGGCGCCGGCCGGGTTGATCGCAAACCTTCTGGCAGGCCATCTCGGCAACCATCAATGCGCCACCGCCGCCGCCGCCGCTTCGTCGATGAGACGACCGGTGCGGAAGCGCTCGAGCGTGAAGGGCGCGTTGATAGGGTGCGGGTCGTCCCTGGCGATGGTGTGGGCAAAGACGTTGCCCGAACCTGGCGTCGCCTTGAAGCCCCCCGTGCCCCAGCCGCAATTCACATAGAGGCCCTTGACCGGCGTCTTAGCCAGTATCGGCGAGCGGTCGGGGGTCACGTCGACGATGCCGCCCCAGGAGCGCAGCATCTTCATGCGGGTGAAGATCGGGAACATTTCGCAGATGGCGTCGAGCGTGTGCTGCAGGATGTGCAGGCCGCCGGTTTGCGAATAGGAGATATACTGGTCGGTGCCGGCGCCGATGACCAGTTCGCCCTTGTCCGACTGCGAAATATAGGCGTGCACCGTGTTCGACATGATGACGCATGGCACCACCGGCTTGACCGGCTCCGAGACCAGCGCCTGCAACGGATAACTCTCCAACGGCATGCGCACGCCGGCCATATCCATGATGACCGACGAATGGCCGGCCGCAACGACGCCGACCTTCTTGGCGCCGATGAAGCCGCGCGTCGTCTCGACGCCGGTGACCGCGCCGTTGGCCGCGCGCTTGACGCCGGTGACCTCGCAGTTCTGGATGATGTGCACGCCGCGCGCCGAGGCGCCGCGCGCATAACCCCAGGCGACCGCATCGTGGCGGGCCGTGCCGCCGCGGCGCTGCAGCGCGGCACCCATGACCGGATAGCGCGCCTCCTTGGAAATGTTGAGCGGCGGACAGAACTCCTTCGCCTGTTCCGGCGTCAGCCACTCATTGTCGATGCCGTTGAGGCGGTTGGCATGGATGTGGCGCTTGAACACCTGAACGTCATGCACATTGTGCGCGAGCATCATGACGCCGCGCGCCGAATACATGACGTTGTAGTTGAGCTCCTGGCTCAGTCCGTCCCACAACTTCAGCGCATGGTCGTAGATGCCGGCGCTTTCGTCATAGAGATAGTTGGAGCGGATGATGGTGGTGTTGCGGCCGGTGTTGCCGCCGCCGAGCCAGCCCTTTTCCAGCACCGCGACATTGGTGATGCCGTGCTCGGTCGCCAGATAATAGGCGGTGGCCAGGCCGTGGCCGCCGGCGCCGACGATGATTACGTCGTATTCCTTCTTCGGCTCGGGTGAGGTCCATTGCTCTTCCCAGCCCTTGTGGCCGCGCATCGCCTCGCGGGCAATGGCGAATACGGAGTATTTCTTCACGTTCAGCCTCGCGCCAAAAATCGCGGATCTCGGCCGGGCATCCCCCGGCGCGCGTGGTGTATCACTAGCGAAAGCGCGCAGCCACCCTTGCGCTGTTTGCGACGGCGCTTGCCGTTTTGCGCCGCGGCTGCGCGGCGCATGCCCGACAACTCGCATTCCGATCGGCAAGTCAGCTTTCGGGTGGCTGCCGAAATGCCGATTTGCGACCAAGCATCCCACCACCGGCTGGACCGGCATAGAAAAAGGATGTGAAATGTTCGCACTCACCGAAAAGGTCGCCATCGTCACCGGCGCCAGTTCCGGCATCGGCCGCGCTACGAGCAGGGCGCCAGTCTCGTCGTCGCGGCGCGCCGCCGGGCCGAGCTCGATGCACTCGTCGGCGAAATCGAGACGGCAGGTGGAACCGCAATTGCACTCGCCGGCGATGTCCGAGACGAAGCCTATGCCAGGGCTCTGGTCGAGCTTGCAGTCGAAAGGTTCGGCGGCCTCAACAATGCCGGCGCCGTCGGCTTCATGACACCGGTCCCGGAGATGGCGCCGGCGACTTGGCACGACACGATCGACACCAATTTGACCAGCGCCTTCCTGGCTGCCAGGCACCAGATCCCGGCGATGCTGGAGCGCGGCGGCGGCTCGCTGATCTTCACCTCGAGCTTCGTCGGCTATACCGCAGGCATGCCGGGCATGGCGGCCTACGCCGCCGCCAAGGCGGGGCTGATCGGGCTGACGCAGGTGCTGGCCGCCGAATACGGACCGAAAGGGCTGCGCGTCAACGCGCTGTTGCCCGGCGGCACCGACACGCCCGCAGCGACGTTCAAGACGCCGGAATCGCGGACATTCGTCGAAAACTTGCATGCCTTGAAGCGTGTGGCCCGGCCCGAGGAGATCGCCCGCTCAGCGCTCTACCTTGCCTCGGACGCCTCAAGCTTCACCACTGGCACGGCACTGTTTGCCGATGGTGGCGTCTCGATCAATCGGACGTGAATCATCTGACGGTCGGCAGCCATGCTCATCCGCTGAAATAGCGCGACGGGGCCTTGCATTCCGGTCCGTTTTGACGATTTGGTTTCCCGTCGAAAACGGACCGGAACGATGCTGCTGATCAGAACCTATGTCGCTCAGAGCGCCATCGAAGGCGTCGGTGTTTTCGCCGCCGAGCCGGTCAGGAAAGGCGCCTCCATCTGGCGGCTCGATCCCGATTTCGATCGGCTGATCCCGATGGAGAAATACGAGAAGGCGCCGCCGCATCTCAAGGAATTGCTCGACCGCTACGCCTATCCGAGCCCGGACAAGCCGGGTTTCATGGTTTATGAGGTCGACAATGGCCGCTTCATGAACCATGCCGAGCGGCCGAACACGGATTTCTCCCAACATGGTGGCGCCACAGCGACCCGGGATATCGCGGCCGGCGAGGAAATCACTTGCGACTATGGCGAATTCTTTGAGGATTTCGCGCGCCTGCATCTTGCGACCGCCTAAGGCTCAGACCCGCAAGGCACGGTACTCGGGCTTCCGATCGCGGTTTCCTGCAATCAACGGTGGACAGCACGGCCTGATTCTGCTATCAGCCGGCACAATTCGCGGTGCAGGTCACTGCGGAGGCATGTGGCTATGGGCTGCTTGCCTGAGATTTCAAACCCGAAGACAGGATTGCACGTGCAGGTACTCGTCCGCGACAACAACGTTGATCAGGCGCTTCGCGCGCTGAAGAAGAAGATGCAGCGCGAAGGTATTTTCCGCGAAATGAAGATGCGCGGTCACTACGAAAAGCCGTCCGAGAAGCGTGCCCGCGAGAAGGCGGAAGCCGTCCGCCGCGCCCGCAAGCTGGCCCGTAAGCGCGCCCAGCGCGAAGGCCTGCTGCCGATGACCCCGCGCCCGGCTCCGGCTGGTGCTGCCGGCGCATCGCGTTCGCCGCGCTGATACCGTCAATTTTTCGTCCTTTTCGAAGGATACCGAGGGTGGCGCGATGCGGAATCGCCGCCACCTTTTTGTTTATGCGTTCGAGCCGGTTCGGAGAGGGAACGGACCTGACGGCGCGGCGCCAGTGAGGACTGAGATGAACGCAATTACCGTGGAGCGCAGAACCGCTTTTCGCGGCTTCGCCCTGACGGCGGCCCTGCTTTCGGGCCTGACCCTTGCAGCATGCCAGACGGCCCCGACGGGGGAGTTCAACAATATCGACAAGGCGCAAGGCTCGACCGAGAACATCTCCTCATTGTCGGCTGTCATCCAGCGCAATCCTCAGGATCCCGAGGGTTACAATGTGCGCGGCTCGGCCTATGGCCGCGGCGGCCAGTACCAGGCGGCGCTCAAGGATTTCGATACCGCCATCCAGCTCAATCCGAACTTCTATCAGGCCTATTCGAACCGGGCGCTCATCCAGCGTTTCCTGGGCAACCAGCAAGCAGCGCTTGCCGACTATAACCGCTCGATCCAGATCAACGCCAATTACGACGCCGCCTATATCGGCCGCGGCAATCTCTATCGCAAGGCCGGCCGCGTCAACGACGCCTTCAACGATTTCCAGAAGGCGATCCAACTCGACACGACCGACGCCCGCGCCTACCACAATCGCGGCCTGATCTATCAGAGCCAGGGCCAGCATAAGTTCGCCATCGAGGATTTCTCGACCGCCATTTCGCTGGCGCCGGACGCAGCCGAGCCCTACAACGGCCGCGGCCTGTCCTATCTCGCCATGAATGACGAGGACAACGCCTTCGCCGACTTCAACATGGCCATCAAGCTCGACGGCAAGAACGCCGAGGCCTGGGCCAACCAGGCGCTGATCTACGAGCGACGCGGCGACAAGGAAAGGGCGGCCAAGTCCTACCGCGAAGCTGTCCACCTCGACCCGAACTACCAACCCGCCAAGGACGGCCTGTCGCGCACCTCGGCCGGCGCCAGCTGATCGGAAGCTAAGGCCGCCCGGGGGTCCGGTCGCCCGCGATGGGTCTATTGCGGCGCTGACACGCCGATGTGGCCGTTAGTCGCCAACGGCGATGTGTTGGCTCGCCATGCTCGCGCCAAGTTTTGGGCGGAACGCTCCTCGCACCTCGACCGTTTAACCGGGGCCGTTTGTTGCGAAAGGACCTTTCCGATGATCAAGACACTTGCCTGTGCCGCCGCCGCGCTTGCCGCCACGGTCCTCGCTTCTCCGGTCAGCGCCGGCACGCTCCGGCTCGGCACGCTCGATTGCACCATCGACGGAGGCACCGGTTACGTCATCACCTCCAACAAGGGCGTGTCCTGCGTCTTCCGCCCCTATCATCACGGCCCGGCCGAGCTATACACGGGCATGATCTCCAAGCTCGGCGTCGATATCGGCCGGACGCATCAAGGTCAGCTTGTCTGGGCGGTTCTCGCCGCCACCCGCCACCATGACGCAGGCGATCTCGCCGGCAGCTATTACGGCGTCAACGCGGAGGCGAGCGTCGTGACCGGTGGCGGCGCCAATCTTTTGGTCGGCGGCCTCGACGGCGCCTTCATGCTCGAGCCGCTGAGCGTCCAGGCGCAGACCGGCGTCAACCTCGCTGTTGCCGTGGCTTCGCTGGACCTCGTCCACTCCTATAAGTGAAATTTCAAATCAGTTAGCACCGATACGGCCCGGGACTCTCGCTCCGGGCCGAATTTTTAGCGCGCTGCTCGCCGATATCGCCGAAATGCCTCTTGAGCTCAACTGCGCTTGAGGTTCTACAAGCCCTGCCGAACTGGATCTGGCGCTTCGTTCGCAATGTGGATGAGGTTGCGGAAAACAAGCGGGAGATCGACGTGACGGCAGCAGGCGGCGGCAAGGTGGCCGGCAACAAGGTGGACTGGCGAGCACTGTGGGCAAGCGGCGACCTGGCGCGTTTCTGCTTTGTCAGTCTCGGCATCCTGCTGCATGCCACCAACGAGACCATGGTGGCGACGGTGATGCCGGCCATGGTCGGCGAGTTGGCCGGCGTGCAGCTCGTTGGCTGGTCGCTGGCGATCTATGAGCTCGGCGCCATCGTCGCGGGTGCGGCCGCCGGGCGGCTGGTGAGCTATGTCGCGCTGCGCTCCAACATGATGATCGCTGCCCTGCTCTACGCGGCAGGCGCGCTGATCTGCGCGACGGCACCCTCCATGCCGTTCTTCCTCGCCGGGCGGCTGGTCGAGGGACTTGGCGGCGGCGCGCTGGTGTCGCTCGCCTTCGTTTCGGTCGAGCGTCTCTTTCCGCGCAACATCTGGCCGCAGCTCTTCGGCATCATGTCGGCGATCTGGGGCGTCGCCGCCTTCAGCGGACCGATGCTCGGCGCTGTTATGACCGAGTTCCTGTCGTGGCGCTGGGCCTTTGGCGTCTTCACTTTCGGCGGCGCAGCGATGGCGCTGGCGAGCTTTATCGTGCTGGACACGCCGCAGGCGACGAGGCCGCAGGCGGGCAGCGGCACGGCGCCGCCGTTTCCCTATCCGGCGCTTGCCTGTCTCGCCATCGCCGTCGTGCTGATCGCTGCCGCCGGCATCGACATCGCCCTGCTGCGCTCGTCGCTGCTGCTGGCCGTCGGGCTGATCGGCCTGGCGCTTTTCTTCCGCATCGATGCCCTCAGGCCGCGCTCGCGCCTGTTTCCGGCACCTTTGTTCTCATGGCGCTCGCCGCTTGGCTCAGGCATGACGATGGTTGCGGCCTTCTCGGTAGCGACCTGCACGTTCACCATATACGGGCCGCTGCTGCTCACCACGCTGCACGGCATTCCAATCCTGACCACCGGCTATATCATCGCTGCCGAATCCATCGCCTGGTCGATCCTGTCGATCCTCATCGCCAATGCGCCGCTGGAACGCGAAAGACTGATCATCGTCGTCGGCGCGCTGATGATCGCCTCCGGTCTTGCCGGTTTCGCCTATGCCATCCCCGCAGGTTCGATCCCGCTGATCCTGCTCTGCGCTCTGCTGCAGGGCGGCGGCTTCGGCGTCTGCTGGCCGTTCCTGACGCGCGTCATCGTCGCTTCGGCCCGCGACGGCGAGCAGACGATCGCTTCGGCCGCCGTGCCGACCATGCAGCGGATCGGCTACGCGGTGGGCGCGGCCGTTGCCGGCATTGTGGCCAACGCCAGCGGCTTCTCGGAAGGCCTCAATCGTGACGCGGCTGCAGGCGTGGCCGGTTGGCTCTTCCTCGCCTTCGTGCCGCTTGGGATCCTCGGCTGCATCGCCGCGCTGCGGATCGCGCTGCCGCCAATGCGACCGCAGGCAGCGGCCAGCTAAACCACTGTCGTTTTCAGCCCCTCGGCAATCGATGCGGCGAGCCGTGTCGCCACCTCGTCCTTGCCCATCTCCGGCCACTCCTCGACGCCGGCGCGAGAGACGATGCGCACCTTGTTGCGGTCGCCACCCATTACGCCGGAAGGGCCGATGCCGCTCCCATGCGAGACGTCGTTGACGACGATGAGATCGGCGCCCTTCTTCCTGAGCTTGGCCTCGGCGTTGCCGATGAGGTCCTGCGTCTCGGCGGCAAAGCCGACGACAAGGCCGGGCCTCTGCGCATGATGGCCGACGCCCGCCAGGATGTCGGGATTCTCGACCATCTTGAGCGACGGCGGGCCCTTCCCTGCCACCTTCTTGATCTTTTCACCGGCGGCATTCGCGGTGCGCCAGTCGGCCACGGCCGCGACGAAAACAGCCGCGTCCGCCGGCAAAAGGCTCTCGACCGCTTCCTTCATCTCGGCCGCTGTTTCCACATGCGTGGTCTTCACCCCGGCTGGATCGGCGATGTTGACCGGGCCGGACACGAGCCGGACATCGGCGCCGAGCTTCGCCAGTGCCGCCGCGATAGCATGGCCCTGCTTGCCGGACGAACGGTTGGCGATGTAGCGCACCGGATCGATCGGCTCATGCGTCGGCCCCGAGGTGACGATGATCTTGCGGCCCGCAAGCGGCTGCGGCTTCTCGTCGAGCATCGCCTCGATCGCGGCCACGATTTCCAGCGGCTCGGCCATGCGGCCTTCGCCCGCCTCGTTGCTTTCCGCCATCTCGCCCTTGGCCGGCCCGACAAAGGCGATGCCATCCTTCTGCAAGGTCGCCCGGTTGCGCCGCGTCGCCGGATGCGACCACATCTTCGGATTCATCGCCGGCGCCATCAGCACTTTCTTGTCGGTCGCAAGCAGCACCGTCGAGGCAAGATCATTGGCATGGCCGTTGGCGAGCTTCGCCATCAGGTCGGCAGTGGCCGGCGCCACGACCAGCAGATCGGCCTCGCGCGACAGCCTTATGTGGCCGACATCGTGCTCGTCATTGCGGTCGAAGAGTTCGGTGAAAACATGGTCGGCCGAAAGCGCGCCGACGGACAACGTGGTGACGAATTCCTGCGCGGCTGATGTCATTACCACCCGGACAGAAGCGCCGCGCTCGCGCAGGCGCCGGGTCAGATCGAGCGATTTGTAGGCGGCGATCCCGCCGCCGATGACGAGAAGGACGCGTTTGCCGGAGAGCGTTCCGCGAACTGACGGCCTGCCGGGCATGTCGGCGATAGGCGGTGCTTGCTGGCCGGGGCCGGTCAGCGCGCGCAACGTCTTCTCAATCTGGTCGATGCGGTCGGCCTGTCCTGCCCGGCCCTCAACCGCCGCCCTGATCATCGCCCGGGCCTGCTCCTCCATCGAGCAGCCATTTTCGGCAGCCAATTGGCGCAGCAGGTCCTTAACTCCATCGTCAAGGTTGCGGATCGTGATGCTGGCCATCTGATTGCACCCGCTTCAAACTAGCGCCGGCAATGATAGCAATGCAATCAAACCGCAGCAAGGCGGCGGGCGGTCAGAAAATCCGCCACGCGATGTAAATCAGCGTCAGCGCAATGATCCACAGCGCCACGCGGCCGGAGCGGGTGTGGCGCGCCTCCGCCTTGCCGATCGCGCGCGCGGTCGCCTCGTCGAAGCGCAAGCCATGCTCGGCCATCAGGTCGATCTCACGCGACAGCCGCTCGGTGCGAACCGCAATGTCCGGCGCCTGCCTCGCCAGCGAGATCAAAGCCTTGCCGGCGTCCCGCGCGTCCGAGAGCACGCCGCGCGGGCCGAGATTGCCCGCGATCCAGTCGCTGACCACCGGCTCCGAAGTCTTCCACATGTTGAACGCCGGATCGAGCGTGCGGGCCACGCCTTCGACCACCACCATGGTCTTTTGCAAAAGCACCAGCTCGGTCCGCGTCGCCATGTCGAAGAGGTCGGTCACCTCGAACAGCAGCGTCAGAAGCTTGGCCATCGAGATCGTGTCGGCCGACTGGCCGTGGATCGGCTCGCCGATGGCGCGGATCGCCTGCGCGAAGGCCGAGACATTGTGCTGACGCGGCACATAGCCGGCCTCGAAATGCACCTCGGCGACGCGCCGGTAGTCGCGCACGATGAAGCCGTAGAGGATCTCGGCCAGAAAACGCCGCTCCTTCTTGCCGAGCCTGCCGGCGATGCCGAGATCGACGGCAACGATGGTGCCGTCCGGTTCGACGAACAGGTTGCCCGGGTGCATGTCGGCATGGAAGAAGCCGTCGCGCAGCGTGTGCCTGAGGAAAGACTGGACGAGATTGGCTGCGATCGCCTTAAGGTCGTGACCGGCGGCAGCAAGGCCGGTCAGATCGTTCATCTTGACGCCGTCGATCCACTCCATGGTGATCACGTCGCGGCCGGTCCGCTCCCAATCGACCGCCGGCACGCGGAAGCCCGGATCGTCCTTGGTGTTCTCAGCGAGTTCGGAAAACGCGGCGGCTTCGAGCCGCATGTCCATCTCGACCTTGGTGGTCTGCGCCAGCGTCTGGGTCACCTCGATCGGCCGCAGGCGGCGCGAGGAGGGGATGTACTTCTCCTGCAGGCGGGCGGCGAGGAAGTAGCTCTCGAGATCCTGGAAGAAGCGATGGCGCACGCCGGGGCGGATGACCTTCACCGCGACCCGTGAAGCCTTTCCGTCGCGAACGACTTCGGCGCCGTGCACCTGTGCGATCGATGCCGCCGCGACCGGCTCGCCGAACGTTGCGTAGAGATCCTCGATCCTGCGCCCGAGCGAGGCTTCGATCGCCGCGACCGCTTCCGCCCTCGGAAAGGTGTGCATCTTGTCCTGCAGCAGCGCAAGGTCGACCGCCATGTCGTTGCCGACGACGTCGGGCCGCGTGGCGAGGAACTGGCCGAGCTTCACATAGGATGGCCCCAGCCGCACCACCGCCTGCGCCAGCCGGTCGCCGCGCAGATGGCTTCGGGCGCGGCGGCGAGTGAGCACGCGCGCCAGCCGCCAGCCGAGCTTCGGCATACCGGAAAGCTCTTCGCCGGGCAGCGCCGCGACGACGCCCTCGCGGACCAGCACCCAGCCGGCCCTGGCGAGCCGGAAGCCGGCGCCAACGCTGGTCATCGGACGCCCTGCCTCAAAGCTTCCAGCCCGAATGGAGCGCCGCGATGCCCCCCGAATAGTTGCGGAAAGTGACCCGATCGAAGCCGGCCCGACCAATCATCGCGGCGAAGTTCTGCTGGTTGGGGAACTTGCGGATCGATTCGACCAGATAGGAATAGGGCTCGCCGTCGCCGGTCACCGCCCTGCCGATTTTGGGGATGGCGTTGAACGACCAAGCCTCGTAGGCCTTGTCGAGCAGCGGCATGTCGACCTCGGAAAACTCCAGGCATAGGAAGCGCCCGCCGCGCTTCAGCACACGAAAAGCTTCGCTCAGCGCCACATCGATGCGCGGCACGTTGCGGATGCCGAACGCGATCGTATACGCATCGAACGTGCCGTCCTCGAAGGGCAGCGCTTCGGCATTGGCCTCGACGAAATCGGTCTTTTCCGAGAGGCCTTTCTTTTCGGCCCTGTCGCGGCCGACGTCGAGCATTGAGCCGTTGACGTCGAGCACCGTGGCATGCGCATGGCGCTGGCTTGCCTCGATGATGCGAAAGGCGATGTCGCCGGTGCCGCCGGCGACGTCGAGCCCCTTCCAGCCCGGCCGCTTCGGGGGGTTGAGCCACGCGACCATCGCGTCCTTCCACAGCCGGTGCAACCCACCCGACATCAGATCGTTCATCAGGTCGTATCGATTGGCCACCTTGTGAAAGACGTCATTGACGAGCGACTGCTTGTCGCCCGCGCCAACCTTCCTGAAACCATAGGAGGTTTCCATGCCGCCCGCGGCCGTGGTTCTCTCAACTGACATTATTTCGATCCGCCATAAAACCGGCGGGACCATAGCCGATCGATGGGGCGGGCGCTATTGTCCAAGGCGCGGTTTTCGGCCGCGCTTTCAGAACGGGTCGGGGAAGAGTTTGCCACGATTTTCCACCCGGAATCGGCGCGACGACAGAAGAATACCGCACGGGATGGCCGCATGATCTTGAAAGCCGAATTGCACTGCCACATCGAAGGGGCAGCGGCGCCCGACCTCGTCGTCAGCCAGGCCCGCAAATACGGCAAGGACCCTTCGCCCTACATCCAGAACGGCTCCTTCGTCTGGCACGATTTCACGTCTTTCCTCGCCGCCTATGATTTTGCTTCCGACCTGTTCCGCACCGAGGAGGATTATGCCCGTCTAACCGATCATTATCTCACCAGCCTCGCCCGCGACGGCGCCATCTATTCCGAGGTCTTCACCTCGCCGGATCACGCGAAGAAGGCCGGGCTTTCGCCCAAGGCCTATACGGACGCGCTGGGCGAAGGCATGGCCCGCGCCAAGGCGAGGACCGGCATCGAGGGGCGCATGATCGTCACCGGCGTACGCCACGTCGGCGTCGAGGCGATCGAGCAGGCGGCGCGCTTTGCGGCGCGCTGCGGCCATCCGCTGGTCACCGGCTTCGGCGTCGCCGGCGACGAGCGCATCGGCGATTTCGAGGACTATGTGCGGGCTTTCGAGATCGCGCGCGAGGCCGGCCTCGGCATCACCATCCACGCCGGAGAATTGATGGGCTGGGAAAGTGTGGCGGCAGCGCTCGACCATATCCGCCCGTCGCGGATCGGCCATGGCGTGCGCGCCATCGAGAACCCGGACCTTGTTCGCCGCATAGCCGCCGAGGGCGTGGTGCTGGAATGCTGCCCCGGCTCCAACATCGCGCTCAAGGTGTTCGATAGTTTCGCCACGCATCCTTTTCCGGCGTTGCGCGCGGCCGGCTGCAAGGTGACGCTCAATTCCGACGACCCGCCCTATTTCTGGACCTCGCTGAAGCGCGAATACGATATCGCCGCCGAGCATTTCGCGATGGACGACAAGGCGCTTACCGCCGTCACCAGGACGGCCATCGAGGCCGCCTTCGTCGACCGGAAGACCAAGGCGATGCTGATGAGCCGGCTCGACCCCAAGGGCTGGTGAAGGTGAATGGTGAATGGTTCGCGGGCTCTCGGCCTGTCAACCACAATCATCGGCCCATCAGGACTCGCAAACCGGCTCACTATTCACTATTCACTACTCACCATTCACTGGAGAAGACCATGCAGGGCGTCACCGTCGTCGACCACCCCCTTGTCCAGCACAAGCTGACCATCATGCGCAAGAAGGAGACCTCGACGGCAGGCTTCCGGCGGCTGCTGCGCGAGATCTCCCTGCTTCTCGGCTACGAGGTGACCCGCAACCTCGAACTGACGACCACCACGATCGAGACCCCGATCGAGGAGATGGAAGCGCCGACGCTGGAGGGCAAGAAGCTGGTTTTCGCCTCCGTGCTGCGGGCCGGCAATGGCCTGCTTGAGGGCCTGCTCGATCTGGTGCCGGCGGCGCGCGTCGCCCATATAGGCCTTTACCGCGACCATGAGACGCTCGAGGCGATCGAGTATTTCTTCAAGGCGCCGAGCGACCTTGCCGACCGTCTGGTGATCGTGGTCGATCCGATGCTTGCGACCGCCAATTCCGCGATCGCGGCGATCGACAAGCTGAAGGGGCGCGGCGCCACCAACATCCGCTTCCTTTGCCTGCTGGCCGCGCCCGAAGGCATCGAGCGCTTCACCAAGGCGCATCCGGATGTCCCGATCTTCACCGCCTCGATCGACCGCCAGTTGAACGACAAGGGTTACATCATGCCTGGCCTCGGTGACGCCGGCGACCGCATGTACGGAACCAAGTGAGATCTTTTCTTAACCGCTCGTTTACGAAACGCCGTGGTTCCGGCGCGCGTTAAAGCCGAAAACACCATGTCGGCTTAAGGATCGAACCTTCACGAAGGTCGATCCATGCTGCGCAAGCTTCTTCTCCTTGGCGTCTTTGTCGGAAGCTCGGCATCGATTCCGATCGTCTATCAGTCGAACCCGCAGATGGTGGAAACCCTGCTGAGATCGGCGGTTGCTTCGAAGCCGGCGCCGCCTGAGGCTCAGCCGGACGTCAATCTCGCTTCGGTTCCAGCCAGGCCGGCGGCGCCGATGCCGCTCGGCCGCCAGGTGCTGGTCAATGCCGACCAGCGCGGCCATTTCACTTCCGCCTTCAAGTTCAACGGCCGTCAGATAGACGGCATGATCGACACCGGCGCGACGCTCGTCGCGATCAACATATCGACGGCGCGCCGGATCGGCATCTCGCTCAACCAGTCGGATTTCAATCAACAGGTGAACACGGCGAACGGCGCCATCAAGGCCGCCGTGGTCACCGTCGACCGTCTGCAGATCGGCAAGATTTCCCTCGACAACGTCCAGGCGGTGGTGCTCGACGATCGAGCGCTGCAAACCAATCTGATCGGCATGAGCTTCCTGCAGCGGCTGCAGAAATACGAAGTCCAGGACGGCGCGCTGTTGCTCGTTCAATAGGCGCGATTTTACAGAGGCAGTATCCGCCTGAGCACCGTCTTTTCTGCGGTCGGCTTCGAGTGACCGACCGTATAGGCGGCGCGCACCGCGACGGCGGCAGCCTCGGCGTCGGCCTCGGTCCGCGCATGGACCAGCGCCAGCGCCTCGCCCGCATGCACCTCCGCGCCGACCGGCAGCAGTCGGGTGAGGCCAACGGAATGATCGATCTTGTCGTCCGGACGGATGCGCCCGCCGCCCAGCGCAACGACGGCGAGCCCGATGTCGCGCGTCGCGATCCCGGTGACGAAGCCGTCCTCGGCCGCTTTGACCGCCAATTCCACTGCCGCCTTCGGCAGATATTTCTCCGGGTTCTCGACGAAGTCGGCGGGTCCGCCGAGCGCCGTCACCATCCGCGCGAACACCGCCGCCGCGCGGCCGCCGGCGAGCGTCTCGGCCGCGCGCCTGATCCCGTCCTGGTTGGACGAGACAACTCCCGCCGATTGCAGCATCTCGGCGGCAAGCGCCAGCGTGACGTCCTCCAGCCGGCGGTCGCGGAAGCGGCCGGTGAGAAAGTCTACCGCGTTCTTCACCTCGACCGCATTGCCCGCTGCCGAGGCCAGCGGCTCGTTCATGCCGGTCACCAGTGCCGAAGCGTTCAGGCCGGCGCCATTGGCGACCTCGACCAGGCTGTTCGCAAGTGCGGCCGCATCGCGCGACTTCTCCATGAAGGCGCCGTTGCCGACCTTGACGTCGAGCACAAGCGAGCCGAGCCCGGCGGCAAGCTTCTTCGACAGGATCGAAGCCGTTATCAGCGGCACCGATTCCACTGTGCCCGTCACGTCGCGGATCGCGTAGAGCCGGCGATCGGCCGGCGCCAGGTCGGCGGTCTGCCCGATGATGGCGCAGCCCGTCTCGAGCACCGTCCTGCGGAACCGCGCCAAATCCGGCTGGCTGACGTAACCGGGAACGGCATCCATCTTGTCCAGCGTGCCGCCGGTATGGCCAAGGCCGCGGCCGGAGATCATCGGCACATAAGCGCCGCAGGCCGCGACGATCGGCGCCAGCATCAGCGAGACATTGTCGCCGACGCCGCCCGTCGAATGCTTGTCGGTGACCGGTCCCGGCAAATCGGACCAGTCGAGCACGTCACCGGAATCGCGCATCGCGAGCGTCAACGCCACTGCTTCCTCGCGACTCATGCCTTTGAGGAACACCGCCATGGCGAAGGCGCCGATTTGGCCTTCCGAGAGCGTGCCGGCCGTGATCCCCTCGATGAAGGCCGCGATCTCGGGCGCCGAGAGCTTGTGGCCGTCACGCTTGCGGCGAATGATTTCCTGCGGGAGCATCAGCTTTCCGGCAAACCTTCCTCGAAGACGCGCCGCAGGATCGTCGCCAGCCGCGCGCCGCCGACCGGCGCCATGTCCTTGGTTTCCTGGTGCGAGAGTTCCGCCCCGGTCATGCCTGCCGCAAGGTTGGTGATCACCGAGCAGGCGGCGACCTTGAGGCCGAGGAAGCGGGCCAGGATCACTTCGGGCACGGTCGACATGCCGACCGCGTTGGCGCCCATGACGCGCGCCATGCGGATTTCGGCCGGCGTCTCGAAACATGGTCCGGAAAACCACATGTAGACGCCCTGGTGGAGCGCGGTGCCAGTCTCCTTGGCCGCCGTCTCGATTGCCTTGCGCAACCCCGCATCATAGGCCTCGGTAAGGCCGACGAAGCGGCGGTCGCTCGGCTCGCCGATCAGCGGATTGGAGCCGGAGAAGTTGATGTGATCGGTGATCATCATCACCGAGCCCGGTCCCATCTCGGGATCGACCGAGCCGGCGGCGTTGGTGAGGATGAGATGCGAGATGCCGATGCCGGCAAGCACTTCGAGCGCCGGGCGCATGGCGGCGGCATTGCCGTGCTCGTAATAGTGCGCGCGCCCGGAAAGCATCAGCACCGGCGTGCCGGCGAAATGCCCTGCCACCACCTCGCCGACGTGGCCGGAGACGCCGCTGCGCGGGAAGCCCGGCAGTTCGGCATAGGGGATGCGCCTTGCGTCCTCCACCTGGTCGACCAGCCCACCGAGGCCGGAGCCCAGCACAAGCGCCGCGGTCGGGGCCAGCCCGTCCAGTTTCTCGACCAGATGATCCAGCGCTTCCTTCATTTCAAGATATCGCCCCTGAAGCCGTAAGGCAGCATGTCGCCCATGGTGACCGTCTCGGCCACGCCGGTATTGTCGCAGAGATAGAGCTTCGTCTCCGGCCGGCAGAATTCCGCCAGCCGCTGCCGGCAGCCGCCGCAGGGCGAGCATTTGGCCATGCGCTCGGCGATCACCGCGATCTCGGTGATCTTGCCGCCGCCGCCCATGATGTAGTGGCCGAGCGCGGTGGTCTCCGCACACCAGCCCTCCGGATAGGACGCCACCTCGATGTTGGCGCCGGTGAAGACGCGACCGTCCTCGGTGCGCAGCGCGGCGCCTACGGGAAACTTGGAATAGGGCGCATAGGCCTTGGCCATCGCCGTCCTGGCCGCTTCGAACAGATCATGCGACATTTGCTTCTTCTCTCCCACGATCTTGTTCAAATTGCCGGTTGCCGAGACTGCCCGAGCCTCAGCGTTCCTTGACATAGGGCACGCCGCCGGCGCGCGGCGGGATCGCCTTGCCGATGAAGCCGGCGAGCAGGATGACGGTGAGCACATAGGGCAGCGCCTGCATGAACTGCACCGGCACTTTGCCGAGGATCGGCAGCGGCGAGCCCTGCAAGCGGATCGATGCCGCGTCGAGGAAGCCGAACAGCAGGCAGGCGAACATCGCGTTGACCGGCTTCCATTTGGCGAAGATCAGCGCGGCAAGCGCGATATAGCCCTTGCCTGCGGTCATGTCCTTCACGAAGCCGCCATTCTGGACCATGGAGAGATATGCGCCGGCGACGCCGGTAAGGATACCGGTGCAGATCAGCGCCCGGTAGCGCAGCCAGGCGACCGAGATGCCGGCGGTGTCGACGGCCGCCGGGTTTTCGCCCACGGCCCGCATTCTGAGACCGAAGCGGGTGCGGAACAGCACCCACCAGGTGAACGGCACCATCGCGAAGGCGAAGTAGACCAGGATCGAATGGCCGGAGATCAGCTCGGCATAAACCGGCCCGAGGATCGGCACGTCGCGCACCGCTTCGGCGCCGGGCCACACGATCGCCTCGAAGCGCTCGCCCGGCTGCAGCGCCGGCGTGCGGCCGCCCTGCTCGAACCAGGCCTGGCCGAGGATGATGGTCGAGCCGGCGGCGACGAAGTTGATGGCGACGCCGGAGACGATCTGGTTGCCGCGATGCGTGATCGAGGCGAAACCGTGCACCATGGCGAAGGCGACCGAGATCAGGACGGCGGTGCCGAGACCGATAAAGGCGGAGTGGAAGACCGATGCCGCTGCAGCGCCGGCGAAGGCGCCGACCAGCATCTTGCCTTCGAGACCGATATCGAAGATGCCGGCCCGCTCTGAATAGAGGCCGGCAAGACAGGCAAGCAGCAGCGGCACCGACAGGCGGATGGTGGAATCCAGGACCTGGACGATCGCGTTGAAACTGTCCATCTCAGGCCCCCTTCCCCTTGACCGCCTGCATGCCGACCGATTTGGGGCTGACCGATGCGAACAGCGCCTGAATATAGGGCCTGAACATATGCTCCAGCGCGCCGGCGAAGAGGATGACCAACCCTTGAATGATGACGATCATGTCGCGGCTGATCGCCGGCATCTCGAAGGCAAGCTCGGCTCCGCCCTGGTAGAGCATGCCGAACAGGATCGCCGCCAGCACGATGCCGACCGGATGCAGCCTGCCCATCAGCGCGACCGCGATGCCGACATAGCCGGCGCCCGAGACGAAATCGATCGCCACATTGTGCTGGTCGCCCATCACTGGGTTGAGCGCCATCATGCCGGCCAGCGCGCCCGAGATCATCATCGCGGTGAGGATGATGCGGGTTTCTGAAATGCCGGCATAGCGCGCCGCTTTCGGACTATGGCCGTAGGTGCGCATCTCGTAGCCGAGCTTGGTGCGCCAGATCAGCAGCCAAACCAGGAATGCCACCGCCAGCGCCAGCAGGAAGCAGATGTTGAGCGGCGCCGAGCGGATCTTGGCGCCGAACAATTCGATCATCCAGTTGAGCTTCGGCAATTCCGCGCCGGCCAGGAAATTGCGTGTCTGCGGCGCCTGCGATCCGACCGGCTTCAGCGGACCGACCAGCAGATAGACCATTACCGAGGCGGCGATGAAGTTGAACATGATGGTGGTGATGACGATGTGCGAGCCGCGCTTGGCCTGCAGGTAGGCCGGGATGAAACCCCAGAGCGCGCCGAACGCCGCCGCGGCGACGATCGCCATCGGAAAGATCACCCACCAGGGCAGGACGCTGTCGAAGCTCAGGCAGACGAGCGCGATGCCGAGGCCGCCGATATAGGCCTGGCCTTCGGTGCCGATGTTGAACAGGCTGCAATGCGCCGCCACCGCCACCGACAGCCCGGTGAAGATGAAGGTCGTGGCATAGAACAGGGTGAAGGCGATGCCTGTGCCCTTGCCGAAAGCGCCTTCGACCAGGATGACGGCGGCGCGGAACGGATTTTCGCCGACAAGCATGACGACGAAGCCCGCGACAATGAAGGCAACCGACAGGTTGATCAACGGAATCAACCCATAATCGGCCCAGGCCGGCAGCTTGGCGTAAGGCGTGCTCATTCGGCGGCCTCCTGGTGCTCGACACCGGCCATCAAGAGGCCAAGCTCGCCTTCCGTCGCTTCCGGTCCGCGTTCGCCGACGATGCGGCCGGCGAACATTACCAGGATGCGGTCGGACAGCGAGCGGATCTCGTCGAGCTCGACCGACACGACCAGCACCGCCTTGCCCTGATCGCGCATGGCGATCAGCCGCTTGTGGATGAATTCGATGGCGCCGACGTCGACGCCGCGCGTCGGCTGCCCGACGATCAGCACGCCGGGATCCTGCTCCATCTCCCTGGCCAGCACAATCTTCTGCTGGTTGCCGCCGGAGAAGTTTGCGGTCTTCAGCCGCGGATTGCCGGGCCGGATGTCGTATTTTTCGATCTTGTCCTTCGCGTCGGCCATGATGGCATCGACGTTGAGGAACGGTCCCTTGAGGTAGCGCTCGTCGTCGTGATAGCCGAGGATCGAGTTCTCGTTCTCCTCAAAGGCGAGCACCAGCCCGACATGGTGGCGGTCTTCCGGCACATGGGCGAGACCGCGGTCGCGCAATTCGCCGGGATCGGCCTTGCCGGTCAGGTCGATTGGCTTGCCGTCGAGCATGACCTCGCCCGAGACGGCGTGCCGGATGCCGGAGATCGCCTCGAGCAGCTCCGACTGGCCGTTGCCGGCCACGCCGGCGATGCCGACGATCTCGCCGCCGCGCACGTCGAAGGAGACGTCGTCGACCATGGTGACGCCGCGTGAATCCTTGACCGTCAGGTTCTTGACCGAGAGTTTTGTCGCACCGGCCTCCGACTGGCCTTTCTCCACCCGCAACAGCACGCGCCGGCCGACCATCAGTTCGGCCAACTCGCCGACCGTCGTTTCCCTGGTCACCCTGGTCGCCACCATGGTCCCCTGGCGCATGACCGAGACCGTGTCGGTAACGGCCATGATCTCGCGCAGCTTGTGGGTGATCAGCACCACCGTTTTTCCCTGTTCCTTCAGCTGCTTGAGGATGCGGAACAGATGGTCGGCCTCGGCTGGCGTCAGAACCCCTGTCGGCTCGTCGAGGATCAGGATCTCGGCGCCGCGATAGAGCGCCTTGAGGATCTCGACGCGCTGCTGCAGGCCGACCGGCAATTCCTCGATGATGGCGTCGGGATCGACCTCGAGGCCGTATTCGCGCTCCAGCCGTTCGAGCTCGGAGCGCGCCTTGGCGATGCTGCTCTTCAACAGCGCGTCGGTCTCGGCGCCGAGGATGACGTTCTCCAGCACCGTGAAATTGTCGACCAGCATGAAATGTTGGTGCACCATGCCGATGCCGAGCGCTATCGCGTCGTTTGGGGTGTTGATCGACACCGGCTTGCCCGCCACGCGGATTTCGCCGCTGTCGGCCTGGTAAAAGCCATAGAGGATCGACATCAGCGTCGATTTGCCTGCGCCGTTCTCCCCGACAATGCCATGGATGGTGCCGCGCGTTACTTCCAGGTTGATGTCGCGGTTGGCGCGCACGGCGCCAAAACTCTTGTTGATGCCTATGAGCTCGATTGCGGCTTGCGCCATGCAGCCTGTCCCACTCGTTATTTTTTATCGCTTGGTCAAAATGCCTAGCATGATGCCCCGCCCGTGCCAATTGGCCGGAACGCCATTCACTCTCGACAAATCCCCCCGCGCTTGTCAATTTCGAAGGTGGCCGGGAGCTTAACATTCACAGAGACCGGGATGGATGACGATGCCTGACGATCGGCTGACGACGCTGGAAATCCGCGCCGCCGAGCAGGAAAAGACGATCGAGGAACTGTCCGGCCAGATCGCCGAGCAGTGGACGGTGATCGAGCGCATGGAACGCAAGCTCGCCGCCCTTGCCGACAGGTTCCTGGCCCTGGAGGAGCAGGCCGCTCCCGACGTGCCGGTGACCAAGCCGCCGCACTACTGAGCCTGCAGGGGGAGCGAGCGAGTTCGAGGAGAACGGTCATGGCCGGTGAAGGAGACCGCATCGCAAGGGCCGGCGACTATGTCTTCGGCCTGATGGACGAACGGGAGCGCGCTCGCGCCGAGCGCGACCTTGAGATCGATCCCGCCTTTCGCGACGCGGTGCTGCGGCTCGCCGAGCGCATGCGTGCTTTGGAGCCGCAGGGAGCGTCGGGCACGGCTTCGGATGAGCGCTGGCAGCTTGTCCAGCGCCGGCTTGGCGAATTGCCGCAAATGCGGTTTGCCAGGCTGGACAAGCGCGATGCGAAGCCGCAGCCGATCGTGATCAACAAGATCGAGCGCAAGCCTTATGGCGTCGGCCTGCATTCCCTTGGCGGCCGGCTCGGCCTGGCTATCGCGCTCGCCCTGGCGGCCGCCTTCGCGCTGGGCTACCTCGCCGGCACGCTATAGGGCGCACGACATCAAAAGCATCGGCTCGCCCTGCTGCTCGAAAGCTTCCGCTGCGGTCCAGCCAAGCGCTTCGTAGAAGGATCGTGCCTGCCAGGTGTAGAGATAGAGCCGGTTAACGCCGGCCGACGCGGCGTGGCCTTTTATCGCCCTGACCAGCGCCGTGCCAACGCCCTGCCCTCGATACGCCTCGTCAACAACAAGCCCGGCGAGCCACGGCGTCAGATCATGCGCCGGGTCGATCTCGTTGCAGACGAAGAGGCAGCTTCCGATCGGCGAGCCGCCGAGGCGGGCGACGACAGCCGCCTCGAACCCGTCGCCTGCGATCAGCCCGCGAAGTCCCGCAATATCCTCTGCAAGCGTCCGCCCGGTGCCTTCAAAGAAGGCGGCCAGGCGCAGCTTGGCGATCGTCTCCACATCGCGCTCCCTCATGGCTTCGATAATCGGTTGCATGATGCTGGTCCGAAAAACAAACCGCCGGGCAAAAAGCCCGGCGGTCGAAGAAGCCTCGTGCAGTTGCCGATCAATACGGGCAGTTGTTGTCGGTGGTGTAGTCGTGCACCTGGACCTTGCCGGCGATAATGTCGGCCTTGGCCTTCTCGACGGCCGCCTTCATCTCGTCCGTCACCAGCGCCTTGTTGTTGTCGTCCATGGCGTAGTCGACACCGCCTTCCTTGAGGCCGAGATTTTCGACGCCGCCCTTGAAGGTGCCGTTCTTGCCGTCCATGAAAGCATTGTAGACGGCAACATCGACGCGCTTCATCATCGAGGTCAGCACCTTGCCGGGCTGCAGGCCGTTCTGGTTGGAATCGACGCCGATGCCGAGCTTGCCGGCATCCGCGGCCGCCTGCAGCACGCCGACGCCGGTGCCGCCAGCCGCGGCATAGACGACGTCCGCGCCCTGATCGATCTGCGTCTTGGCGATCTCGCCGCCCTTGGCGGGGTCGTTCCAGGCAGCAGGGGTATCGCCGGTCATGTTCTGGATGACCTCGGTGGCCCCGGCAGACTTGGCGCCGCCGACATAGCCGCATTCGAACTTGCGGATCAGCGGGATGTCCATGCCGCCGACGAAGCCGACCTTCTTCGACTTCGACGCCATCGCAGCCAGGATGCCGACGAGGTAGGAGCCTTCGTTCTCCTTGAACACCAGCGAGCGGACATTGGGCAGGTCGACGGCATCGTCGATGATGGCGAAGTTGAGGTCGGTATATTCGGCCGCGACCTTCTTCAGCGCATCTTCCCAGGCAAAGCCGGCCATCACGATCGGGTTGCGGCCGTCCTCGGCGAAGCGGCGCAGCGCCTGCTCGCGCTGCGAAGCGTTGGAGACTTCGAACTCGACATAAGCGACGCCGGTTTCCTTCTTGAATTTCTCGGCGCCGTTATATGCAGCCTCGTTGAAGGATTTGTCGAACTTGCCGCCGAGATCGTAGAGGATGGCCGGCTGGACATCCGCGGCGAAGGCCGGGAGAACCATTGCGGTTGCGGCCAGGAGGCCGAGAACGATACGTTTCATGTGATCCACACCCTGTCGGTTATTTTCCGTTTGCACCGCAAACCCTGCCCGGTCCTCCGGCAGGCATGCGACGTCAGGCAGGAAGTGTATGCCCCTCCCGCTCGCGGCCAATCTGGCACGGCCCGAAACAAAATTCACGTGGAATTTTGACCTGTTGGAAAAAGCGTGAAAGCCGACCGTTTCGGGCGGAGTCCGCGTCAGTTGGTCGGGGCGAATTCGTGGCGCCGCCGGCGGTAGCCGAGGGCGTAGAGCAGGAACGCCAATACCGCGAACACGGCGAATCCCGGCTGGCCGAGCACCCAGGCGATGATCCCGTCCCAGACCAGCGGACTGGCCTTGGCGCGCACATAGGTCTCGAACGCGGCGCGCGTGTCGGGCGATACCGCCAGCCAGCTTGCGTTGAGCGGCGTCATGACCAGCGCCGACGCCGCGACAGAGCGCGTGGTGTCGATCACCGCCATGATGACAGAAATCGACAACGCAACCATGGCCGCCAGCCGAAAGATGAAACGCAGCATCCAACGCACTCCCCGGGAACACTCCCGTCTGCCCCGCCAAACGACATAGAGCGTGCACAACCGCCACGCAATCGCGACACGTGATTTTGAGTTAGGCCCTCCGCGCCGCTTTGCGCCGGTTGACGCGCCAGATGGCGAAAATCCCGCCGCCGACGGCGCCGGTGATCAGGCCGCCCAAGCCGATGAAGACAGCAAAAAACCCGCAGGCGCCCTCGAAGCAGCTCATATGGGTGGCGTCGGCGATTAGCGACCCCGCGAAAAATCCGATGCAGGCGCCGATGGCGCCGCCAAGGATGATGCCGAGCAACGCGGCGACGAGCGAGACCAGGAGCGGCGGGCGTTCGGCCTCGGCATTCGCATACACCGTCTCGGCGCCGGCGCCGCGCCGCAAGAGGTAGATGCAGAGCAGGCCGATGGCGATCTCGGCGACCGTGAAGCCCAGCGCTTCGGCCGAGAAGACGAAATCGGGCACAAGAAGCGTGTAGGCCTGACGCACGACGAGCCAAAGGATGATGGCGACTTGCCAGATCGTATAGTGACGCGGGAAACGCGCCGACCGGTTGAAGGCGAGGCCGAGCAGGTAAAGCCCCCACAGAATGGTCACGACGCCGCCGGTCAGCCCGCCGTAGATCAGGAAGAGCACGCTTTCCGGCAGATTGAAGTCTCCGATCAGCCGCCAGCTCGAGATCAGGCCATAGGCCGATAACCCCATGACGATGATCAGCCACGCCACGGGGATGAAGGAGAGCCCGCTGTCGGGCCGGCTCGCGGGCTGCGGGTTGATCGATGCCATGTCAGGACGATGCCCCTCGCAAAGCCCAAGCAGTTCCGGGAACTGCGTCGTGGTTTTCCGTCCGGAAGTGCACGAAACAAACGCCTGAGACAGTCGACAGGCGGCCAGGGCCGAAGTCAAGCGCGGGAAACCGCGCCGGCCAGCCTTTGCACAGCATTCGGCTGCATGGCAGGCCACCGGAGCAGCTTTCGCGCCATCCACGGCAAAAGCCACGGAATGACTTGGCATTCGCTTTAGGATCGACTAGATGAGCCCCGCGCCTGTTTTGCCTAGACGGCTAGAGGTGCCGGGAAAGGGTTGCCTGCCGGTTGAAGGCACCCCAACTTTAGGCCGAGAGGCCTTCCCGAGGAGATGCATCTCCCCAACCCGCGCGGCGAAACCGGCCGACGCGACATGCAAGACGGAGAGGTGGCCGAGTGGTTGAAGGCGCACGCCTGGAAAGTGTGTTTACGGGAAACCGTAACGCGGGTTCGAATCCCGCTCTCTCCGCCAGTTCATCAACAAAATCAATACTTTAGAGAGAATTTCCGAATTTACCCCGCCAAAAAGCCCATCATGCAGGACGCTATTGATTTAGACAGCATGCGACGGCATGAGACATCCAGCCGGGGTGCATTCCCATCGTAACGGGGACCCCATCGAGATTGGTGAGCGACTAGTCTCGAGCGCCTTCTGCAAGTGCCTGCCAAAGCGATGAGCGCTCGTTGCGACCCCGAGTTTATGGATGCGGCCGACGGCTCGGCCGTTAATTTCACATAATTTCACATTCCAAATAAGACACAAAAGTCGGCCCAGAGATCACGGCCGAAACGCGCTTAGGCACTGGGATGCGCCCGTAATGGAGCCCAGGCCTTCCGTGTCGATTCCAAATCTTTTGCTCTTCGGGGGGTCCGCTCATCCGTCTTGACCAGGACAAACCTACAGCCTATCTCATCGCCACGTTAGCACTCCCCGCTGGCAAGTGCTAACCGGCTCCGGCAACGAACCTTTCAACCTCCGCACCAGGGATATCCAATATGGCAAAGTCGAATTTCCGGCCGCTGCATGACCGCGTGGTCGTTCGTCGGGTCGAATCCGAATCCAAGACGGTGGGCGGGATCATCATCCCGGATACGGCGAAGGAAAAGCCGCAGGAAGGCGAGATCATCGCTGTCGGCTCCGGCGCCCGCGACGAAAGCGGCAAGCTCGTCCCGCTGGACGTCAAGGCCGGCGACCGCATCCTGTTCGGCAAGTGGTCGGGCACTGAAGTCAAGCTCAATGGCGAAGACCTTCTGATCATGAAGGAATCCGACATCATGGGCATCATCGGCTGAATTTCGGCCTCTCCATCAAATGAGTTTTCGGGCTCTTCTCGAGCCCCTGTCAGGAGCTAACCATGGCTGCAAAAGACGTAAAATTCTCCCGCGACGCCCGTGAGCGCATGCTGCGCGGTGTCAACATCCTCGCCGACGCGGTGAAGGTCACCCTCGGTCCCAAGGGCCGCAACGTCGTCATCGACAAGTCGTTCGGCGCCCCGCGCATCACCAAGGACGGCGTCACCGTCGCCAAGGAGATCGAGCTCGAGGACAAGTTCGAGAACATGGGCGCACAGATGGTCCGCGAAGTCGCTTCGAAGACCAACGACATCGCCGGCGACGGCACGACCACCGCGACCGTCCTCGCCCAGGCGATCGTGCAGGAAGGCAACAAGGCGGTTGCCGCCGGCATGAACCCGATGGACCTCAAGCGCGGCATCGACCTCGCCGTCACCGAGGTCGTCGCGACGCTGGTCAAGAACGCCAAGAAGATCAAGACCTCCGAGGAGGTTGCCCAGGTCGGCACCATCGCCGGCAATGGCGACGTTTCGGTCGGCTCGATGATCGCGGAAGCGATGCAGAAGGTCGGCAACGAAGGCGTCATCACCGTCGAGGAAGCCAAGACCGCCGAGACCGAGCTGGAAGTCGTCGAAGGCATGCAGTTCGACCGCGGCTATCTCTCGCCCTACTTCGTCACCAACGCCGACAAGATGGTCGCCGATCTGGAAGACGCCTACATCCTGCTGCACGAGAAGAAGCTCTCCAACCTGCAGGCCATGCTGCCGGTCCTGGAAGCCGTCGTTCAGACCTCGAAGCCGCTGCTCATCATCTCGGAAGACGTCGAAGGCGAGGCCCTGGCCACGCTGGTCGTCAACAAGCTGCGTGGTGGCCTGAAGATCGCCGCCGTCAAGGCTCCGGGCTTCGGTGACCGCCGCAAGGCCATGCTGGAAGACATCGCCATCCTGACCGGTGGCCAGGTCATCTCGGAAGACCTCGGCATCAAGCTCGAGAATGTCGGCCTCAACATGCTCGGCCGCGCCAAGAAGGTGTCGATCTCCAAGGAGAACACCACCATCGTCGACGGCGCCGGCAAGAGGGTAGAGATCGAGGGCCGCGTTGCCCAGATCAAGCAGCAGATCGAGGAGACCACCTCGGACTACGACAAGGAGAAGCTGCAGGAGCGTCTGGCGAAGCTCGCCGGCGGCGTTGCGGTGATCCGCGTCGGCGGCGCGACCGAGGTCGAGGTCAAGGAAAAGAAGGACCGCGTTGACGACGCTCTGAACGCGACCCGCGCGGCCGTGGAAGAAGGCATCGTTCCCGGCGGCGGCGTCGCGCTGCTGCGCGCTTCGCTGGCCATTACTGTCAGCGGCGCCAACTCCGACCAGACCGCCGGCATCGCCATCGTTCGTCGCGCGCTGCAGTCTCCGGCTCGCCAGATCGCTGCCAACGCCGGCGCTGAAGCCTCGATCGTCGCTGGCAAGATCCTCGAGAACAAGGGCGCGACCTTCGGCTTCAACGCCCAGACCGGTGAGTATGGCGACATGATCGCCATGGGCATCGTCGACCCGGTCAAGGTCGTGCGTACCGCTCTCCAGGACGCGGCCTCGGTAGCCGGCCTGCTCGTCACCACCGAGGCCATGATCGCCGAAGCTCCGAAGAAGGAAGCTGCCGGCGGTATGCCGGGCGGCATGCCCGGCGGCGGCATGGGTGGCATGGGCGGCATGGACTTCTAAGGTCCACGCACTTCAACAATCTCAAGGGGGCGGCAGCGATGCCGCCCTTTTCTTTGAAGTCGGATCGGCCGGAAATATTCGGCGCGAACGCCGACCGCAAGACCGTTGTAGCGATGGTCGCGAAAGCAGGACCAGGAGGGCGAGAGCGCGGGCCGGGGCGCGGAGTTCGACGGCCCTCCGCGAAGGCCGTCGGCGAGTAGGACCGCAAATGTCGCGGTTCCCCTCACCCGTTCGGCCGTTCGGTCGTACCAGGGCGTCCCGTAGCGCGAAAGCTACGCGGGCGACCCTTCGTGATCTCGACCGGATCGACGCCGTCCTGGGACAGGAAAGCAGGCGAATTGCTGGCAAAACGGTTCGCCGCAGCCCTGCGTCGAGCGCGGAGCAACTCCAGGCGGAGGCCATTCCGGAATAGCTGCCGCCGATAACGATGATGGAACCATCAGCCACTCAATTCGAATGGTTGTGAGCGGCCCGCTTCGGAGCCCTTCAATTGCCGACCCGGCTCATGCGTTGACGGGCAGTATTCTGAGGGTGTTTGCGCGCATGTTCATGGTGGCCACAATGGAGATCACCTCAGAAGCGGCGCCCATTCGGACGCATTAGAACCTCCGCCAGCTTCCTGCGCAGTTGGCACGAGTCTTGATGCTCTCATTGCACGGCGGCGAT
This sequence comes from Mesorhizobium sp. WSM3873, assembly GCF_001672445.1. Lineage (NCBI taxonomy): Bacteria > Pseudomonadati > Pseudomonadota > Alphaproteobacteria > Hyphomicrobiales > Phyllobacteriaceae > Mesorhizobium > Mesorhizobium sp. WSM3873. Next base: position 255,029 of record NZ_LYTM01000054.1, read on the forward strand.
CTGCCTTCCGACAGTCGACCTTGACTGATCTTCATGTGTTATAAGGAGAAAACGATGAATACCGATATGTCTGTATATGGCGTGACTGAGCTAACTCGGGAAGAGGCATCCTCAACTTCTGGCGGTTGGCTTCTCTGGGCATTGTTTGGAGCTTTTAGCGTCGCAGTCATAATCGCTGGCATTCTAGAGCTAATAAAGAAAAAGCCATAGGCCTACTACTGGTCACTAGCTGGGCTAGGGAACAATATCTTAGGTATCCAGCTACAATGGAGAGAGCATCCTTTCCAGACGATCAGAACGACCTTTGGTAGGCCGTTGTCGGTTTTGTCGAGTTCGTGACACTGTGCTGTTCGCCCCATGTGCCGCCGCGCTCGCAACTAAGCTGTTGAAACAAAATCGATCAGCGCTGTTTTGCGGCTCCCTGTACAGTTGGCACGACCTTTGATGATCTCGTTGTGCGGCGGCACACGCTGCTACGGTGGATTATTACTTCATCCTGTCACTTAGAGCTCTAGGAAAGGAGAAAAAATGAAGACCAATATGCAAGTCTATGGTGTGACCGAGTTAACGCGCGAAGAAGCATGTGCAACGTCCGGAGGGTGGTTCTGGCTGGCGTCGGCAATATTTGGGGGAGTTGCTGCGGTAGCATTGGGTATAGCAGCCGTGATAACATACGTTAAGCATCATTAAGACGGATCGACAATATTCGCAACTGCATGGGGTTAACCTCGGTCACCTCCAGGCAGATGTCGGCTGGTTTGTCGCATAAGACAGCGTGATGTACGGCGACGCACTCTCAGTTGGGTTGGGAATAAGCTACAGAACGCCTTTTTGGCCTCTATTCTCGTAGTCGGCATGGGTATTGCCGTCTTTCGGCGGGGGGCGGGGAGTGCTACCGAGGGGCAGAATGATCGCCGACATTCATCTGAATCTTTTTGAAAAGGAAAAAAATGAATACCCACCTATCAGTATACGGCTTTAACCGAGTTAACCCGAGAAGCGGCATCGTCAACTTCCGGTGGTCTTTGGTTGATAGCCTCAGTTTCTGCTGTAGGAGATTGGTCTACGCGCCGAAGCCATGTGGATGATTGGCAACATCATCGGTCAATACACTGTAACCAGCGAGATCGGCACCATTATCTCACTTATTCCTGAACTCGCCAACTGCACTGCAGAGAGCATCCTTTCTCGAGGGTCAGAGAGATCCTTGACCATCTACAAGATTATTGTGCTCTCGGTGGCTACTGCCTTGGCGTCGCTGCCTTTCATCACCATAACGGTATCTTTCCAAAGTGCCGGTATCATTCGACCCACCGTCGAGAAGACGCCGCTAGTCGCGCCCGTCTCCGGACGCATCTCCCGCATCCTTGCCGCTGAAAACGATCTGGTTGCTCAGGGGCAAGAGATCCTCGCCCTCGATGATGGGGTGGTTGAGGAAAAGCTCAGGGCGCTTAAGGGCGATATTCGCGCAAAGAGCGATTTTGCCAGTGACCTCGAAACCCTGATCTCCTCCGGCACGCAAGCCAAGGACCCGATCCGCCTCTTGACCGAGTCAGCCACGGCCGAGCGCGCCCATTTCCTCAACCTTGTGCGGGAGAACCAATATGCCCGCGAAAATGCCGCCGCGGAACTTGAGCGTGCTAAGCGACTGCTCTCCGCTGCTGTAGCACCGGCAAAGGCCGTTGAGGAACACGCCTTCGCACTTCAGAATGTCGAGCTCCAGGGCGAGATCCTCGCCCGGCGCAAATTCGCCGAATGGAACCAGCAGCTGTTCGACGTTAACCTGCGCCTCGAGGAACTCACGGCCGCCTTGCATCAGCTTGAGAGCGAACGGGACCTGACTCTCATTCGAGCCCCCGTATCAGGCGCTCTCGAGCAATTCTCGGGCCTCACTTCCAGCAGCTACGTCCAGGCGGGTCAAACCGTCGCTTGGATTTCGCCGGATGGTGAGCTGGTGGCGGAAATCTTCGTTTCCCCCAACGACATCGGCTTTGTGCGCCCCGGCCAGTCGGTGCGCCTCCAAGTGGATGCCTTCAACTACAATCAATGGGGTGTCATTGACGCGACGGTGCTCGACGTGGCGCACGACTTCACCTTGCACGACGGGACCCCGGCCTTCAAGGTCCGCTGCGCGCTCTCTCGCCGCCATCTCGCCCTCAAGCACGGGCTCATCGGTAACCTGAAGAAAGGCATGACCGTGCGGGCCCGCTTCCTCCTGGGCGACAGCACTGTCCTGGAACTCCTGTACAACGAGGTCGACGATTGGCTCAATCCGCTCCTGGCGAGCCACTGATTCTCCATTTTCCACAGTCAGCGAGCCGCTATGTCGAGCAAGATTATCAAGTTCAAGCAGCGCGACATCACGGATTGCGGGGCCGCCAGCCTTGCTTCCGTCGCGGCCTTCTATGGCTACAAGCTGCCATTGTCGCGAATCCGCCAGTATGCCTCGACCGGCCGCTCCGGCACCACTGTGCTGGGCCTTATGGAAGCGGCCCGGAAGCTGGGCTTCGTTGCCAAGGGGGTAAAGGGTGGTTTCGACAGCCTTTACAAAATCCCGAAGCCTGCCATCGCGCACGTAATCGTCAACGAGGTCCTGCATCACTTCGTCGTGGTCCAGGCGGTCAACGCCAGGTGGGTCATCGTCATGGACCCAGCCTATGGTGAAATCCGCAAGCTGGCGCACGAGGAATTCAAAAAGCAATGGACTGGCGCCCTGGTGCTCCTTGTTCCGGCAGACACCTTCAAGCGCCGCGACGAGACCACCTCACCCCTAGGTCGTTTCGTGCGTCTGCTTGCGCCACACAAGGCGGCGATGGCGCAGGCTCTCGCGGGGGCCCTGGTGACGACGATCCTTGGCCTCTCGACGGCCATTTACGTCCAGATGATCGTCGATCATGTGATTACAGCGGGCAACCGCAATCTGCTCAACCTGATGAGCGTCGCCATGCTGCTGATCTTGGTTGTACAGGTCGTAATCAATCTCCTCAGAAACCTGCTCGTCCTGCAAACGGGACAGAAAATCGACGTCCACCTAATCCTTGGCTATTACAATCATATCCTGAGCCTGCCTCAGAAGTTCTTCGACAGCATGCGCATGGGCGAAATCATTTCCCGCATGAACGACGCGGTGAAGATCAGGAACTTTCTGAACGACGTCTCGATCAACATGTTCGTCGACGTGCTAATGATACTGTTCTCGTTAGGGCTGATGTTCATCTACTCGTGGAAGATCGCGTTGGTCGTGGCGGCCTCCATCCCGTTGTATCTCTCCGTCTATTGGACCATCAACCGGCTGCATAGGAATCGACAGCGCGCCATGATGGAGAACGCTGCCGAACTTGAAACGCAACTGGTGGAGTCACTCGGAGCTGTCTCCACGATCAAGATCTCCGGCATGGAAAGCTTCGCGAACTTCAAGGTGGAGACCCGCTTCATCAAGATGCTGCATTCCGTCTACAGCTCCGGCCTGATCTCGATCTTTGGAGACAGTACCTCGACTTTCCTCGCAACTCTATTCACCATCGTGCTGCTGTGGTTCGGAACGACGCTTGCCCTCGATCAAACCGTCACGCCCGGCGAACTACTGTCCTGCTACACCTTGCTGGGCTATGTCACCCGGCCGGTTGCCAGTCTGATCCAGACCAACCGGATCGTTCAGGATGCTTTTATCGCGGCGGATCGCCTGTTCGAGATCTTCGACCTGGAGCCGGAAAGCGGTGGTGGCATCAATGCCGACAAATCCGATATTGGCGACATCCACCTGGAGAAGGTCACGTTCCGCCATGGTAGCCAGCTCGAGCTTTTCCAGGATCTTAGCGTCACCTTCCGTCGGGGGGAAATGACAGCGGTGGTGGGGGAAAGCGGCTCGGGCAAGAGCACACTTGCGGCGCTGCTGCAGAATGTCTACCCGCTTGAGTGTGGACACATCCGGATCGGCCGTTATGCCCTTGAGGACCTGTCGACCGTATCCCTGCGCAAGGTTGTCGCTGCGGTGCCGCAATCGATCGACGTGTTCTCGGGCTCGGTGATCGACAACATCGCGCTCGGCGAGTTCGAGCCGGACATCAAAAAGATCCTCCAAATCTGCGATCAAACAGGGCTGCGGGAGGTGATCGAGCGCTGGCCCGGCGGCTTCCAGGCCTATCTAGGCGAAAACGGCGTACGCCTCTCCGGGGGCGAGAAGCAGCGCCTTTCGTTGGCTCGGGCTCTGTACCGGGATCCGGAAATCCTGATCCTCGACGAAGCGACTTCCTCGCTCGACTCCGTCGCCGAGGCGTTTGTCCTGCGAGTGGTCGAGGACCTGCGTCGGGGCGGCAAGACTATCGTCGTCATCTCTCATCGACTGAGCACGATCCGCGGGGCCGACAAAATAGTGGTCTTGGACAAGGGGCGGATCGTCGCGGAGGGAAAGCATGCTGATCTGGTGACAAGTGAAGGCGCCTACGCCCGCTTGTGGCGAGCGCAAACCGGATCCAGCTAATAGCTTCAGGTGAGGGGCATCGCAGAATTTTGGGGCCGGGAGGCATAGAACAGCAGCGGCGAATGTACATCGCCGTCGTTTAATTTCAACCTCGTGAGTGTGCCGCGGTCCAATCCGTCGACGAGTTAGACAGCTATAGGCATCGTATTGCGGATGTCCTCGCAGTGTTGGACGAGTTTCAATCAAGCGGAAGGCTCAACCGACGACGGAAGCCGGTTAGCTCGAAGAGGGCCACGCAGCTCTCAAAGCTCACATGAGGAGTTTGGCATCAAAACATAGCGGCCCTCCATTCGGCCATCGGTTCCATGGGTCTGAGCCTCGCGCCTGACGCTTTGCCCGTTTTTGCTCGACACCAAGCTCCGGCGCAGATCGCATGCCATCCTCAACAAGGGTGAAAGCCGTCACGCTCTTGCCCGTGCGGTGTTCCTCCACCAGCTTGGCGAGCTGCGCAACCGCGTGGCGGAAACCATGGCCTATCGGGCGTCAGGTCTGAACCTCGTCGTCAACGCCATTATCCTGTGGAATACCGTCTATCTCAGCCACGCTGTTGATTATGTCCGCAGCCAGGGCATCGATATTCCCGCCGAGTTGCTCTCCCAGGTAGCACCGCTTCCCTGGGCTCATATCGCACTCACCGGAGACTATCTCTGGAACGAAATTGACCGACCCCTCGAACGCTTCCGACCGATGCGCGCTAACCGCTTCAATCAAACAAACTTTGATTTCCCTTAGGGGGTATCATTGCAGAAATGTCCACGGAGCCCCGTTATCGGACGGGGAAGAGCGATTATGCGGGCGTAGAGGCGTTGCGCCGGAATTCGGTCGGCTTAAATAGCTCTTCGGAAAACTCACTGAGGCGCGAATGATGCAAATTGCCTCCGAGCCCATAAAATTCTCGAAAGCTCATGATTAGGGGCCGCCATTTCGCCGGGTCGATGCGATCCTTGTTATTTTCACGCAAGATGTTCTCGGCAGCATGCACGCGAACAATTCGCACCTCAATTGCTTTCATAGGCGAACGAATTCGCGGGTTGCCGACACCGAAGTCATGAAACGCGGCAAGTTCTGCTTCTAACTGAACCGGACACTCAGATGCACGTGGGGGCGCTACGAGCTCAGAATCAATCGGGGTCAAGCCAGCAAGACCGAATTTATCCTCTATATGTTGAAAACCCATTGGAGCTTTGTTGCTCGGAACAGGACTACTGCCTGTTGTGAGGGCGAGCCGATCAACCGAACTGACCTGTTTTTCCGACGGCAGGTTGAGGACGCATTGCCCCGTTCGCAGTATATTTTCAACGGTCTTCGAACTGCCATTCAAGCCGAGCATGCAGCCCCACCCTAACCACCATGCCGAAGACATGGGTGCCAGGTTTGCCGTTCCGTTCTCATTCAACGAGGAAATAAGAACGACGGGCGTCCCCATGTAAAGAATCGCAGGGTCGACTGCAATCGTGGATGGGGTCGAGTTCTTCGTATCGGGCTGTAAACCACTTAACATTTACCGGTACCTCATGTTTGCGTCTGCCTTCTGGCATTCGCCAAGTGATGCGACGTGAGCCGCCTCGTAGCTCCTGCTCAAGCTGAACAAATGCCGAACTAGTATTTATCCACCTACGAGGCCTATTTCCGCGCTAACGATTGTCACCGCTCGGTGCTTCGTCTGCAGCGGAGTTTGTGAACTTGGCTAGTTCTCCAGAAGGGCATCGATCGCTGCGGGCGAGCACCCGTTTGTCCCGACGTCGATCGTTGGAGCCAAAGCGATCGCTGCCTTAAGCTTTCTGATCGGGCTTGCAACGTCGCGGACCGGGCCGATGGCGCTTGCGCCGCGAAGCACCCCGTCTGTTGTGACTGACAGGAAGATTCGAGCGGCACCGGATGTCGCCGGGATGATAATTTCGCCATGCGTCGGCAGGCCGGCAACCTGAAGCGAAAAATCATACTGGTTGCTCCAGAACCACGGCACCTCGTCGAACGCCTTTTCTTGACCAAGCATGTTCCGCGCCGCTGTGTCCGCCTGATCTTCGGCGTTGCGCCAGTTTTCAAGTCTCAAGGCGCCACCGAAAAGGCGGCTTTCATATCGGCAGACGTCACCGCATGCGAAAATGTCGGGATCCTCCGTCTGCAAGAACCGATTAACGACGATACCATTGTCGACGGCGAGCCCGGCCGCCTCGGCTAGTTCGGTTCGCGGCCGGACACCAACGCCATAGACGACTACGTCGCACTCAATGACTTCGCCGCCTTGAAGACGGACGGCCGAGACCGTGCCCCTGCCTTCCAGTACGGTTACGCCGACACCAAAGCGAATATCCACGCCGCGACGGCGATGTTCCGAAACCAGGACGTCCGAAACCGCCAGAGGCAGACTACGGGCCATGGCATGAGGCGCCATTTCGAGGACGTGCACGGCGCAGCCGAGCTCCACCGCAGCCGCGGCGACTTCCAGCCCGATCACGCCGGCTCCGATCACGACAACCTTTTGCCCGCTTCGGAACGAACGCGCGATCGCATCCGCATGTTGGGGCGTTCGCAGCGGCCAGACGCCGTCCAGCTCGGCTCCAGGTATCGTCAACCGATTGATCGCCGAACCCGTCGCCAAAATAAGCTTTCCGTAGGACAGGTCCTGACCGTCAGCCAGCACCACGCGCTTGTTGCGACGATCGATGCTTCCGACCGATTTATCGAGATGAAGGCCGACCTCGTTTTCGCCAAACCAGGTGGCTGGAAAGAAGGCACACTGTTCGCTGGTCTTCTTGCCGAGAAGCACAGCCTTGGACAGTGGCGGGCGGTCATATGGGGGGTGAGGCTCGTCGCCGACCAAAGTAATTTCTCCGGTCCAACCATGTTTGCGAAGGGCGGCTGCCGCCTTCACGCCGCTGTGGCCGGCGCCAACAATAACTACAGATTGGGCGTTCACGATGGAATACTCCAGAACCGGGCCGAGCCTCAGGATTGACGTGCCTTTTCCGTTCCAAATGCCACCATGCTGTCGCCGATCAACTCGTCTCCCTGCTTCTGCAGCATCTCGCCTGCCTCGAGGATATCCCGCGCCTCGCGGTTCTGGCTCAGCTTGAACTTGCCCGTCAGGCGGGTGATCTCGATTTCGACGCCGACGATCGCCTTCAGCATCATGTCGATATAGTCCTTGGGACTGTCGGTCATCTTCCAGGGATCCGCCTGCGCCGCCTCATGCGTGCGGGTGAGGCGGGCGACCAGGCCGCGCACATATCGCTCGTCATCGCGGATCGTCACCCGGCCGTGTGCGTGGACCACAAGGTAGTTCCAGGTCGGGACCTGCTTCTTGAACTCGCGCTTGCTCGGATACCAGTTGGGAGCAATGTAGGCATCGGCGGCGCGGAACACGACGAGCACTTCGTCGCCTGTCGACACGTCCTGCCAGACCGGGTTGGCGCGCGCGACGTGGGAGTGAAGGACGCCCTTCTCCCCCTGGGTCCTGTTTACTTCGAACGGAAGATGGTTGGCGTCGAGGCCGGACTGCCCGCTGGTTACAAGAATGCCGAGCGGGTTCTTTTCAACTAGGTCGAAGAGAACCTCCGGACGGTTTTCGGCAAAGTGTGGGGGCACGTACATGTTAATTCCTCGCGGCAAGCGCATCGATGGCTTGCGGTGGTGGATTCAGGGGGGCTAAGGGGTGTTCAGATTTCGGTCATCTGAAAATCGGCTTTGGATGCGCCGCAGTCGGGGCAGCACCAATCCTCCGGCACGTCTTCCCAACGCGTTCTCGGCGGGAGGCCCTCGTCGGGCCAGCCGTCTTTCTCGCTGTAGACGAGGCCGCACAGGACGCATAGCCACGTCTTGAAGGGTGGGGTTTCGACAGTTTTTTCCAGCGTCTGAATGGCTTCTTCGCTCATCGGATGCTCCATTTCCCGGAACCGTAACTTGGCTCGCTTGATTTCTGGAGCATCCTTCATCCGAATTGGTCCACTTCACAGGACCAGTATCCATCATTTTCGCTGAACCAGTTCACCGCCATGGCAACGACTTGCCGATGCGGGAATCGCATTAGCTCTCAGTTGCAAGATGTTCGGGCTTGGACAGAGCTTAGGCGTGATCTGGAGAGCAGACGATTGCATTCATTCCCACGTATTCGACGACTGTTTTACAGCTCAGCCGCGTGCGGTCAAAGACGCGCTTGTTCGAAAGCCGACGGTCAGGCCGCGAGCATTTCCGTCGGTGGGGCCACTCCTGCCCATGTTTTCCCGTCTTTCAAGCAAGGTCCGCAAAAAACCTGTGTTGGCATGCCGGTTGCAAGGACACCGTAAAGGACCCGCACGACCATGGCGGTCTCGCGGTCCTTACGCCAGAGTTCAAATGAAACTTCCAAGCTGACAGCGATGTAGCGCGAGTGCAACTCCGTCGCGCCTTGACTTCCCAGGAAACACCAAAGGAGCCCTGAAGAAATGAACGTGCCAAGTTATTCCGCGGCTTCGCCAGATCAGCGGGCGGTGCGGGGGATATTTTCTCACCTAGCGGACCGCATCGATCGCCGCCTGCGAATACGCCCGTTTGGGATTATTAGCGATTTTGTCGCCGACCAACTCCCGCACCGTATCGCCGAGATCAAAAATAGTGAACAGCGAGCTGAAGCTGTCAAGGCGCTTGGGCGTAGCATCAACGCCATGCTAGCGGCAGGGGACTATGAGGCGCACCTGCTGAATCTGACCCAGTCGGAGTTTGGGGTAGCCAAGACAGACATCCAATATCTCCTCAATATTGCTTATCAGATGTCTGCATTTGCGGGACTTAACCATTACGATGCCGAGTTAACGGTGGGAGAACGGCTGAGGCACATTGCGGCCTTAAGTTGCGAGCGGGAGCCTAGCATAAATGTTCTTTCCTATGAAGACATGATCCTTACCAATCCGGTGGAGAGCGATCCGCGCGTATATTGCCTCGACTCAGCTGGGGTCGAGGAGCGAGATTTTTGCCTGGGTCATCAACTCATTGAGAGAGACTTGCAGTTCGCAGTGGACACCCTGCTTGAGCTGCGTGATGAGGTCGAGGCGGATGCGCGCCGGTGTCTTACACAGTGCCTAGAGCGCCTGGAGTCGGCGAATTATATTCTGACGCGCTTTCACGATCATATGTCGCCCGATCTATTTGGGGAATTTCGCGAGTTCTACGGAAAAAACCCTTACAAGAATAGGCTGGCCCCAAGTGGCCGATTCTCGGCCCGCGTTGTCGCGGTTTCTGTACTACTCATCGGTGAAGAAATCTTCCGCCAAAAACCGCAATTCTATAGGGATGTTTATCGGCTGTCAGAATACTACCCGCAAGGATGTATTGGTGCGGTCTTTGGCTGGTTATCTTCAGATAAGAGGAGCACGGGGGCCCAGCCAGGCTGGCTTAAAGGGAAAGCGGCCTTTCCTAAAATTGCGACCGTCTCGCCCGTGATAGAGCGGAAAAGCACTCAAATCCGAGAGCTGTACGCGTCCTGTGTCTATGCGCTGGACCGGTTCGCCCGAATGCACCGAAAGACGGCTTTGAAATATACGATTGAACCCGGTCGCCCCATCGCCGGAGTTGAGGCGTGGGAAAGCATGGACGCTGTGCTTTCACAGCGGCTGTTAACGGCGGCGGATCAAAGCCAACAGGCACAATCGTCTAGGTGAGCGCGATGCCAGCCTCGCAGGCGTCCAATAGGTGATGGTCGATGTTTCAAGATGACGTGATCTTTCGTAGGTTTGAACGTGAGGATGTCGATAATGTATGGCACCTGCATAGGAGTGCATCTGAGGCTGTTGGTGTCCATGGTCCGGAAGGGATGTGGGAGGATGATTTACGCAATATCGGAGAAGCATATATCGAATCTGGCGGAGACTTCGTAGTTGGGCGTATTGGTCCCCAGCTCGCAGCTATGGGCGGATTGCAACCTGTCGACGATGAAATCGCAGAACTCAAGCGTATACGGGTCGATCCCGCCTTTCAACGACGTGGGCTTGGAAGAAGGATTGTTAGCGAGTTGGAATCGCGAGCTGTTGCTCTCGGATTCAAATGCATAGTGCTCGAGACGACAACGATCCAAGTAGGGGCTCAAAGACTTTATGAGACGGCCGGCTATATTCGACGCGGAGAAGGGAGGTTGCACGGATATGCCGTGATCTTCTACGAAAAGCGTCTCTCCGGCCAGGATGCTCTCGGTTTCTGCTGAGAAGTGCCCCACCATCCGCTGCATGTATGTTTCGAGATTCAGCTTGTAAGTGGGCGCGTCTCATGCAGACCGACAGACCTTCGGTTCCGAGTTCACCGACGACGTAACTGCCCCGGTCCGATGAGCCGCAGTGTCCGTTCTGAGGATCGTCGTCATGAAAATGGTGGCACGCAGCGAACTGTTCCGAGGGCAGACAGAAGCGCCGCGCAGCCGAGCTTGAGATGATCGCGGCCACCCCATCGAGAACGTCAGCCTCTTTCAGGCGGCGCTCCTTTCGGCTGATTTCGGCCTTGCGACTGTTGCTGCCGATCAGCATAGAAAAAATGTCGACCGCAAGATCGGTGATCGCTGCTTGCCTTTCGATGCGTCGGTCCAGTCACAGCATTTTCGTTCATGACGGACGAATGCGGCCACAGGTATTTTGCAGACGAGACCCAGACCCGAGCCGGCTCACTTTGCCTTCGAAGACATCACCTGGGTTCAGCCCAGATTCTTGCTTGTCGTTTGACTCAGCAGCTTCATCCGAGCGTCACTACGCCACGCTGACCGCTGTCGTCACGGCGCGACCGAGATCGAAGTCAAGGAAAAGAAGGACCGCGTCGACGACGCCCTGAACGCGACCCGCGCGGCCGTCGAAGAAGGCATCGTTCCCGGCGGCGGCATGGGTGGTATTGGCGGCATGGATTTCTAAGGTCCACGCACCTCAACAATCTCGAGGGGCGGCAGCGATGCCGCCCTTTTCTTTGACGAGGAGCCAAGCCCGATCGCCATCCACAAGGCTACATACGGCGGCACTTTCACGGCTGACAGCAGTGACTGAATTCATTCTGTTCGCCATGGTCGGCTTCCTCGCCCATGCGGTTGACGGTGCATTAGGCATGGCCTATGGCGCGATCTCCTCCACAGTGCTGCTCTCCTTCGGTGTTCCGCCAGCGCAGGCTTACGCCGCGGCGCAACGCGGCGGCCGGTCGCGCGGCGGATCGGTTCCAGCCTCCGCACGGGGGTTTCGGCGAAGCGTTCGGTGGCGGACCAGATCATGCCTCGGCTTGAATGTCGATGTTGTAGTGCACGCCATGGGCGGCCGCGACATTGGCCGCGGCTATGCTGCGACGCAGTCCTTCGAGCAACGGGACTTTTCACAAATCTACGTCAAGGGTGGCTAGCTGATTGCGGAGCCTCAATCCTTGTTCCGAGTCAGCTGACGGCCGGCGTGCGCACAGCGTCGGGACAGCGATCTGGCTCAGCGTCCCGGCTTGTCGTCCTGGTCGATGAGAATGCGCTCAACGGCCCCATCAAGATCCTCATATTGGCCACTTCTCAACGCCCATAGAAAGCCAGACAGCCCCATTGCGCCAAAAAATAGGGCGACTGGTATGAGGTAGACGAGTGTCGTCATGGCGGCCGCGCTGATGAGCGAATGCCGGAACGCGTTGCCGAAGAAGCCCTTGTCAGCTCGGCGAGCATAAAGCCCTGCAGCCGCAGCGCGTTTCCGATCACCAGCAGCGATGAGGCGGACATCGCGACCGCCGCGATCAACGGTGTGACGTGGCCGAGGATGGCGATCGGAACGGCAACGGCGTTGTAGATGATCGCGATGGCTATGTTCTGGCGGATCAGCCGCCCTGCCTTCCGCGAGACGTCCAGCGCAAGAGGTACCGCCGAAAGGCTTTCACGCAGGAACACGAAATCGGCGGCGTTGCGGCCGACATCGGCAGCGGTGGCTGGAGCGATCGAGACGTGCGCCGCGCCCAGCGCTGGGCTGTCGTTGAGCCCGTCGCCCACCATCAGGACCTTGTGGCCGGCCTTGGTCAAGACTTCGATCCGCTCAGCCTTCCCGGACGGCAGCAGCGCTGAAACAAAACGGTCGATGCCCAATATTCTTGCGACATCGCCACAGGCGTCTGCGGTATCGCCCGACAGCATTTCGACCGAGACCCCGGCATCGTTCAACTGCGCCAAGGCGGCCCCGGCATCGGGCCGCAACGCATCCTCGAAAACGAAGGATGCGACAACGACCCCGTCTTTCGTCAGGACTGTTCCGCCCTGCCCGCCTTCGCCGCCGGTCCGCGCCTTCCATCCAGCCCATGCGCGCCGGCCCAGCCGCCAGATACTTCCGGCGACAGTGGCTTCGATTCCAAACCCCGGATGCTCTTTGACGGCATCGAACTTGTGCTGCCCGCCAGCAGCGGCAAAACCGGCTATGGCCTTTGAAAACGGATGACGCGAATGCGCGGCCATATCGGCGGCGATCGCCAGCACGGCCGGATCGATCGACGACGCATTGACGAGCCGGGGCTGTCCGAGCGTGAGTGTTCCGGTCTTGTCGAACACCGCCGTATCCGTCGTCGCCAGGCGCTCCATGGCCGAACCGTCCTTGACCATGATGCCGCTTTCGAACAGACGCCGCGCAGCGACCACCTGCACGATCGGCACGGCGAGGCCGAGCGCACATGGGCACGTGATGATGAGAACGGCAATTGCAATCGTCATTGCCAGGTGCCAGTCGCCGACCGCAACCATCCAACCGATGAATGTTATTAAGGCTGTGAGATGGATCACCGGCGCATAGAGGGCGGAGACACGATCGGCGATGCGTCGATAGGGCGGGCGGCCGCCCTCCGCCGCCTCCATCAACCGAACCATTTCCGCCAGGAACGAGTCCTTCGCGGTGGCTGTCGCCTCGATTGTCAGGGAGCCGGTAAGGTTGAGTACGCCAGCCTGCACGGGTACGCCTGGCGCCACGTTTCTGGGCGTGCTTTCGCCGGAGACAAGGGAGCAGTCGAGATCAGATGATCCCCGAATGATCTTTCCGTCGACAGGAATCCTTTCGCCCGCTGCGATGAGCAGCTGCATTCCCGGTTCTATCTCGACAACCGGCAGGTAGTCGCGCGCGCCGTCGCCGCGCAGCACCATGGCACCACGCGCCGCCAGCTGCGACAGGCCGTTTACCGCGGTCCGGGCCCGCTCGCGCATGACGTGATCCAGCGTACGGCCGATTAACAGGAAGAACAGCAGCGATACAGACGCGTCGAAATAGGCGTGATCGCCATGATTGATCGTCTCATAGAGGCTCATGGCGTATGCGAGCGACACCCCGACCGCGATCGGCACGTCCATGTTCAGGCTGCCGTGCCGCAGCGCGTTCCAGGCCGAGCGGAAGAAAATGCCGCCGGCGAAGGCAAGCGCCGGGATGGCGATCAGCGCCGAGACCCAGTGGAACAAGTCGCGGGTCGCGCCTTCGGCGCCGGACCAGACCGAGACCGAAAGCAGCATGATGTTGCCCGCCGCAAAACCAGCAACCGCGACCGCGCGGATCAGTTCGGATAGCGTCTTGTTCTTGTCGCCGACCTCGGGGTCGAACAGATGCACCTGGTAGCCTAGCCGCCCAAGCGCGACGACGAACGGTGGCACCTCGTCACCACGCCACCTGACCGAGACCCGTTTCGTCGACAGGTTGACGCGGGCGCTCTCGACGTGATCGAGCTTTGCCAACGCCGTCTCGATCGTCTGGATGCAGGCTGCACAATGAACCGTCGGAACTGAAAGGTCGGTCTGGCGAAGACCATCGCTAACCAAGCGGCTCGCCAACCTGATCTCCTGGCCAGACGGCAGGACCGATGTGGTACCGGTCAGATCCAGCGCCAGTTCCGCGCCGGGTGAACAGCAGCTCATTGCAGCGCTCCTTGCGAAATCATGATCCGGCGAACGTCGCGATAGGGCTCCGCGAGACCGGCGTCGACATCGACTTCGACGATCCAGACGCCATCCTTGGGCACGTCCCGTGCTGCAAACTCCTGAGCCGAAGCAGGGGCAAGAGTGACGGACTTGTCCTCTGCCTCATAAGTGGGGTGACGAAACAGTATCTTCACGCCGTGCAAGGGGACCGGCTTGCCGGTGGCATCGCTTAAGCTATAGCGAACATCAGTCCGAGCGATCGTCAGGTTGCCGGTCCAGCCGAGTGCCGCCTGCGCGCGCCCTTCCTCGGCCTTTTTGTTGAATTGCTGACTGGCCACATAGGTGTTCTCGACGACAAGGCCGGTCCAGCTTTTGCTGGCGAGCGTCGCCATGGTCAGGTTGACGGCGATGACCACGCCGAAAAAGCCGAAAATGGTGAACAGCATGTGCCTGCCGGTGAACTCACGCGTCTTTTGCGTATTGGCGCTCATCTGGCGATCTCCGGTGCGTTAAAGGTGGCGGTGTATTCGTCCGATTCGAAGTTCGCCTTGTCCTCGACCCGGAACTTGAAGGTTTGTGCAGCATGCCGCACCTCACCCGCCGGCTGGCGCACGAAAACCTTCAGGATCTTCAGCCGGTCGGGTTCGACCGCGATGCCGAAGAAGCGATCTGCTGGCAGATCACTGCCGACGACGCTCATTTCGGCTCCCTGCAAGCCCTGCATCGCGACAATGATTGTCCTTGCCTCGGGGATCATGTTGAGCAGTTTGACGGTATAGCCATTGCGGATCGAACCGTCGGACAGCGTGACGAACTGTGGATTGCGGTCATGCAGCACGTTCAGTTCGAGCCGATCGCGCGTCAGCAGCGAATAGAGCAGGCCCAGCCCGATCAGCGACCACAGGCCCATGTAGACGTAGGTGCGCGCCCGAAGGATCTTGCGAATGTGAAAATACGCCACCTGATCGCAGAAGGTGCCGACAGCAGTCCTGACCAACGACGGATTGATCGTACTGGAGCCGCCTGCTGTCGCCAGCATCATATTGGCGTTGTAGTCGAAGAGCGTCGCGTAGGAGATCAGCCCACGCTCCTTTCCGAGCTTGTCCATGACGCCGTCGCAGGCGTCGATACACAGCGCGCAGGTAATGCATTCGAGCTGCTGGCCGTCGCGAATATCGATCCCCATCGGGCACACCGCGACGCAGGCATTGCAATCGACGCAGTCGCCGACCCGCTGCCCCGCCGCCTGGACCTTCTTGGCGTGCCTCGAACGAGGTTCGCCGCGCCAGTCGTTGTAGGTCACGGTGAGCGAATTCTCGTCGAGCATGGCAGCCTGGATGCGCGGCCATGGGCACATGTAGGTGCAGACTTGCTCGCGCATCAGCCCGCCGAACGTGTAGGTGGTCGCCGTCAGCACGGCGATGGTGACGTAGGCGACCGGAGCGGCGGTGCCGGCGAATACCTCGCTGATCAGCGTTGGCGCGTCGGCGAAATAGAGGATCCAGGCGCCGCCGCTGGCTGCCGCTATGACCAGCCAGATGGCGTGCTTCGATACGCGCAGTACCAGTTTGCGCACCGTCCATGGGCCGGCGTCGAGCTTTATGCGGGCAGTGCGATCGCCTTCGATCGCCCGCTCCACCACCAGGAAAAGATCGACCCATACGGTCTGCGGGCAGATATAGCCGCACCAGGCGCGGCCGACGGTGGACGTGATCAGGAAGAGGCCGATGCCGGCCATTATCAGAAGGCCGGCGACATAGTAGAATTCCTGCGGCCATATCTCGAAGAAGAAGAAGTAGAAGCGGCGGTTGGCAAGATCGATCAGCACTGCCTGATCCGGCGCGAACGATCCGCGATCCCAGCGCAGCCAGGGTGTCAGATAGTAGATGCCCAGCGTGATCGCCATCACCAGCCACTTGAAGCGGCGGAAGCTACCCGAGGCGCGCTTGGGGAAGATTTTCTTGCGCGGTGCATAGAGCGGCTGTCGTGTCTTGGCGGAGTTGCCCGCTTTTGCCTCGAACCGCTCCATTTGCGTTTTATCCAGCACGTGTATCTCCACTTGCCCGCGGCCTTTGACATCGTTGTGCGACGGACTCGTCTGCTAAGACAGACGTCGGGTCTGCAGTGAGCCCGCTTCGCCGAATGGGGCCGCGCCGCCTTGCAGCAGGGTCAATCGCCGCATGCCGGAATGGTGTCGAGGCCCGGCAAAGCCGGGCCTCGTCGCTTGGCGGGGGAGGGCCGAGAATAGGCTTCCGTTCCTATTCTCCGCCGCCAAGCGAATGGACATAAACCGCAAGTTCCTTAACCTTGGTCTCGCCGAGACGCCCGATCCAGGCCGGCATGACGCCGTGCTTCGGCGCACGGACCTGGACGGCGACGGCTGTCTCGCCCGACCCGTAGAGCCAGATCGCGTCGGTCAGGTCGGGTGCGCCGAGTTCCCTGTTGCCTTTCGCATTGTCGCCGTGACAGGAGACGCAGTTTTCGGCGAAGATCTTGGCGCCGGGTTGAATCAGAGTTGCATCGCGGACCTTGCCAGACAGGCTGGCAACGTAGGCGCTCACCTGTGCGATCTGATCGGCGGTGATGATATCGCCGAAGGCCGGCATTTCCGACAGGCGCGTGTCCGGATCTGACGCGAAGCGGATGCCGTGCGCGATCGTTTGCTGGATCTGCTCGGCCGTGCCGCCCCACAGCCAGTCATCGTCGTTCAGGTTTGGAAAACCCTTCGACCCTTGGGCGCCGGAGCCATGGCACTGCGTGCAGTTGACCTTGAATGCGGCGCCGCCGGCCGCGACCGCGAATTCGCGCAAGGCATAATCCGAGGCGATTTCAGAGAGGCTTTTCGACTCCACCGCCGCGGCGTATTTGCCTTTCGCCGCTTCCGCCGCCGCCAGCTCATTCTTGACATCGTTGCGGCTGGAATATCCAAGCACACCCTTGGTTGCGGAAGACAGCATGGGCCAAGCCGGATACGCAATTGTATAAGCTACCGCCCAACCGACGGTGATGTAGAAGGTTATCACCCACCATCGGGGCAATGGGTTGTTGAGCTCCCTTATCCCGTCCCATTCATGACCGGTCGTCGAGATGCCCGAGACTTCGTCGATGTGCTCGTCGCTCATGATCGGTCGCCCTTGAGTGGAATCTGGGCGGCTTGCTCGGCCTGTGTTTTGCCGCCGGGACGCAAGGCAAAGGCAATGCTGCCGACGAAGAAGAGCGACATGGCAAGCAGACCCCAGCTGTCCGCGAATTCCCGCATCAAATCATAGCTCATTGGGCCCCCCTCAGCGGTAGCCGGCTGCATCGTCATAGGTCTTGAAATCGACCAGTGTTCCCAGCATTTGCAGATAGGCGACGAGGGCATCCATCTCGGTCACCTGCTGCGGATTGCCGTCCAGATCGCCGACCTTGGCTTTCGGATAGCGTTTCTCGAGGCCGGAGCTATCGGCATTCGGGTCGGCCTGGGCCATTAGATCGGTATTGGCGTGCGCGATCATGTCATCGGAGTACGGGACGCCAACACGCGCGTTCGCAACCAGATGCGTCGAGAAGTCCTTCACCTCGATCGGAGCGTCCTTCAGGAAGGCATAGCGAGGCATGATAGATTCCGGCACCACCGAACGTGGATCCACAAGGTGCTGAACGTGCCATTCGTTGGAGTAGCGGTTGCCGACTCGTGCAAGGTCAGGGCCGGTGCGCTTCGAGCCCCACTGGAAGGGGTGGTCGTACATGGACTCAGCCGCCAGGCTGTAGTGGCCGTAGCGTTCGACCTCGTCCCGGAAAGGCCTGATCATCTGGCTATGGCAGAGGTAGCAGCCCTCGCGCACATAGATGTTGCGTCCTGCGAGTTCGAGCGGCGAGTAGGGGCGCATGCCCTCGACCTTCTCGATCGTGTTGTCGAGATAGAACAGCGGTGCGATTTCGACTATGCCGCCGACGGTCACGACAAGAAGAGAGCCAACGAGAAGAAGCGTGGCGTTCTTCTCGATGATCGCGTGTTTGTCCGTCAAGCCCATTGTCTGGCTCCCTATTCGGCAGGCCGGAGGGCGGGCTCGGAACCCGGCATTGGTTGCTCTTCACGCTGGTATCCGAGGATGGTCATAGCGATGTTCCAGGCCATGATCATGGCGCCGGAGAGGTACATCGCACCGCCGATGGCGCGCATGACGTAGTAGGGGTGCATGGCGGCGACGGTTTCGGCGAAGGAGTAGACCAGGAACCCCTGCTCGTCGTATTCGCGCCACATCAGGCCCTGCAT
This sequence comes from Mesorhizobium sp. WSM3873, assembly GCF_001672445.1. NCBI lineage: Bacteria > Pseudomonadati > Pseudomonadota > Alphaproteobacteria > Hyphomicrobiales > Phyllobacteriaceae > Mesorhizobium > Mesorhizobium sp. WSM3873. The sequence goes on from NZ_LYTM01000054.1 coordinate 273,617, forward strand.
GATGCCGGACACCCACATCACCGCGGCGTAGACGACGATCCCCAGAGTCGCCAGCCAGAAGTGCCAGGTGACGAGCCGTATCGAATAGAGCCGGTCACGGTTCCACAGTTTCGGCACCATGTAGTAGATCGCGCCGAACGAGATCATGCCGACCCAGCCGAGCGCACCTGAGTGGACATGGCCAATGGTCCAGTCCGTGTAGTGCGACAGCGAATTGACCGTCTTGATCGACATAATCGGCCCTTCGAAGGTCGACATGCCGTAGAAGGCGACTGCCATCACCATCATGCGGATGATCGGATCGGTGCGCAGCTTGTCCCAGGCGCCTGACAGCGTCATCAGGCCGTTGATCATGCCGCCCCATGACGGCATCCACAGCATGATCGAGAATGCCATGCCGAGCGTCTGCGCCCAGTCGGGTAAGGCGGTGTAATGCAGGTGGTGCGGGCCGGCCCAGATGTAGAGAAAAATGATCGCCCAGAAGTGGATGATCGACAGCCGGTAGGAATAGACCGGCCGGCTAGCCTGCTTGGGCACGAAATAGTACATCATGCCAAGGAAGCCGGCCGTCAGGAAGAAGCCGACCGCATTGTGGCCATACCACCATTGCGTCAAGGCGTCCTGGACGCCGGAGAAGGCGGAGTAGCTCTTCGAGCCGAGGAAAGAGGCCGGCATCGACAGGTTGTTGACCACATGCAGCATCGCGATGGTCACGATGAAGGATAGATAGAACCAGTTGGCGACGTAGATATGCGGTTCCTTGCGCTTCAGGATAGTGCCGAGGAACAGGATGAGATAGGCGACCCAGACGATGGTCAGCCAGAGGTCCACATACCATTCGGGTTCGGCGTATTCCCGGCTCTCGGTGATGCCGAGCAGGTAGCCGGTCGCGGCCATGACGATGAACAGCTGGTAACCCCAGAACACAAACCAGGCCAGATTGCCGCCGAACAGCCGGGCGCGGCAGGTGCGCTGGACAACATAGAGCGATGTGCAAAGCAGCGCGTTGCCGCCGAAGGCGAAGACGACTCCCGATGTGTGCAGCGGACGCAAACGGCCGAAATTGAACCAGGGTGGGATGTTAAGATCGGGGAAGGCGAGTTGAAGGGCGATAATGACGCCGACCAGCATGCCGACGACACCCCAAAACACCGTTGCGATGGCCCCGTAGCGGAGCGGACCATCCATGTAGGCGGAGGGGTCGATCCGCCCCACGGGCTTGAAATCCCAATTGCGCAGCAAGATCGCGATGAAGCCAGTCAGCGCGAAGAACAAAACCCACATGTGCTGGCGAAAGGGTCCTTCTACGCCGAAGCCGGCAGCCACCAGCGCCGCAAAGGCAAACAGGCTTAAAAGGACGATCTCCGTGCCGAATTTCATGACATGTCCCCGACCAGGATTCCAATGCGCGGACGCTTAATCCGCGGTGCATTAATTCCCTAGTTGCCGCCTGCTCGCCCTGATCCATGTCAGAGCCGCACGATTTTGCTTCGGGCAGCATCGAGTTCGGTGAATCAGATGGTGGCGATTTGAACAAGGAAACGCAGCACGGGCCACCCCACTCATGGACAAGTGCAGCTTCCTCGCGTCAGGCCGGTACAGAGGCGATTCCGGGCGAGGTCATGAAGCGTGGCCATCGGGAAAAGCTGTATCTCTGCGACTCGCTGGAAACCATTGCCGATGCACTGCCGAACGTCGACCGCCTCAAATGTCTTGGAACGGCCAAGAAAATCGTTCCGCTGCTCCGTGACATTCATGGGCTTGAGGAGACGGTGATTTTCCCAGCGTATGAGGCGCACTTGACGCCGGCCGAGGCCAAACTTGCCTCTACCAGCCGGTTGCGCGTCGAGCACCTTGAGGATCAATGCTTCGCTAGCGAGGTGGCCGAAACGCTCCTAGCGATAGGTCATGGTAATCCGATAGAGAGCCCGGAAGCTGTCGGGTTCATGTTACGAGGCTTCTTCGAAGGCTTGCGGCGACACATCGCTTTCGAACGCGAGCACGTCCTGCCGCGGATCGCAATAAGCGACGTAGGCGCTTAGGTCTCAAAGGCCGGTTGCCGCGAGCCTCGGCCGCCGCAGCGCTGCTCCAGCCGGCTCATGCTGTCCACCGTTATATGGCGGTTGTTCTTGATCCGGATCACGCCGTCAGCCCGCAATCGCGTAAGCTGGCGGCTCACGGTCTCGTTCGTCAGTCCAAGGAAATCAGAGATGTCGGCACGTGTCAGTGGCAGATCGAAGCATGAGGACCTAGCCGCCGGGTCGATACTGGAATCCATATTCTGGGCGATCATGAGGAGAAAGCTGGCCACCTTCTCGGGTGCGGTCTTGCGCCCGAGAGTCACCATCCATTCAAGTGCCTCGTCGAGTTCGTTCAGCGTCTGCTTGAGCAAGCGAAGCTGGAGTTCCGGTGATTCCTTCATTATCCGTTCAACGGCCGCCTTCGGAAACGAGCACAGCGAGACGGAGGTTGCCGCTTCCACATTGATCGTGCTTTTCACCTTGAAGGGCCGGCCCAGAAAATCCGGTGCGAACCGAAGACCGACAATCTGCTGGCGGCCGTCCGAAAGGCACTTCGTCAGCTTCACTACACCTGAAAGAATGTTTGAATAGCTGTCGACAGCCGCGGCGTCGGCGATCAGTTCGACCCCCGGCTCGATTTTGTGCCGCGACGAAGTCTTGGCGAGCCCAACCAAATGGTTTCGATCGAGCGCACCACAGATCCCGCGATGCCGTGCGGCGCAAGACAGGCAAAGAACGGGAATGCCGGAACTGTGAATGTCCTGCTGTACTGTCATTACGCTCGCGCCATCGATCCCAAGTTTCGGCAGGATAGCAAGCGATGGCAGAGAAATCCTTGCGGCAGTTTGTCCGTGCTGGAGGCTGACCGAAATCAGGGCTTTGACTCTTCGACGAGGCCAGACTTCCGGCGAGGCAAAAACGATTCACCAAATGAGACCGGAATTAGGTGCCAGGCTTGGCGAGACATAGGGCGCCACTTTATGTTCTGTGGCGACGCGGGTATTTCCCAAAGGGGGTCGCATGGCAGAGGGCCGGCCGGAACCTGCAGGCAGGGCTCCACTTTGTATCCGCCCAACGAGGTTGGATTGTTCGGCCCATTCTTTCACTGAATGTCGACGCACCCCATTGCGGCTCCGCTACTCAGCGCTGCGGCTTGCGCCATTGACGAAACTTTATATTACTCGGAACCTGAACCTGACATGCGTCGCGATTTCTCTGACATGCCGGCGGCAGGCAAGCTTTCCTTTCTGGCCTTGGCAAACGCGCGATCGCCTTCCAAGAACCCGACCAGCATGAATGGAATGAGCTCAGCTACTGTCTCAGACTCATTGTAGGTCTGACGGTAAAGCGCCGCGTAGTCCTTCAGTGCTTGGCTGAGACCCGCGCTGACGGTGATAGTGATCTTGGAAGGCGTCCGGTCCGGAAGCTTTCCTAATTTCAGATTCGCCATGAGCGGCTCCTATTCAATTTGTGTACGGTCGTAGCAGGATGTCCTTGTGCACGATGACGCGGAGCGGCCAACCAGGACGGACGGTGATGGTGGGTTGAATATTGAGGTTTTTTTCGGTGATGCGCTGGCCAGCTTGACTGACGTTCTGCTGAGTGGATTCGCGGATTGCCTTGAGCAGATCGCTTTCGTTGTCCCCAAAGCTCAACTCGGTGCCGACGCCCAGCAGCGTGGCTAGAGCAACTCCCTTGATCAGCTGCCAAGTGTGGAAATCCACCTGGTCCTCCAGCCCTGCATAGCCGGCAGTATCTGTCGCTGGCAGATTGTCGATTTCAATTGACGACCCGTCGGGCATCACAATGCGCTGCCAGACTAGCAACGCGCGCTTCTGTCCAAAAGCGACGACACTGTCATAGGTGCCGATGAGCCGCGAGCCCTGCGGGATGAGCAAGGTGCTGCCGGTGACTGTGTCGTGCACATTCTCGGTAACCTGTGCAACCACGAGGCCAGGCAGGTCGGAATGGATGCCGGTGATCAGGCTTGCGGCGATTACGCTGCCGGCCATCAGCTGATAGGGCGAAGCCGGAGTCTGCAGCGCGTGCGGATTGTAGATCCCGTTTGTGCTCTGCTGGCTGACAAAGTCGAGCTTGCGCTGCTGATTGTTCTGATCACCCTCAGCCGGTGCAACGGAAGCCCTTGCGTCTTCGGCATCGGGTTGTGCAAGTGGTGCTTCAAACGGCGGCCGCGCTCCCTGTGCATTGTCGCCGACATTCGTTTCCCTGGGCCGGTTCTCGATCCGGAACATGACTTGCGACTCACGTGCCTCGATCGCCTGCTGGGCAAGCCGCTGCTCCTCGGCGGAGGCCTCCTGCCCCGGGGCGATGCCAAGCTGTCGCTGGCGTTCAAGAATGGGGCGGCCGAGATCGCCGGGCAGAGGTGGCCCAAGCACGGGAGGCTTCGGCTTGATTACGGAGTAGTCCTTGGGAAGCGTTTCAAGTCCCTCCGCGGTTGGCTTACGTTCGGTGTTGTAGAGGTCTTCCGCCCGCTCTTTGATACGCAACGCCGGCCACTGAAGCGCTATCATCGTGACGCCTAGAATTGCGCCGGATCCAACTGCAGCGATAGCGACGATCAAGCCGCGCCTGAACCGCACCGCGCGCCGGGGAGAAGCCCGCAACTGCAGCTGCTCGGGGTCGAGTTTCGGCGGTGCATCTGGTCGGGAAGTATCGGTCATGAGCGCTCTCCTCACCTGCTGGATCGCGCAAAGAGCGGTATCCGCCGTGGCGGTTGCCGGCCGTCGATCCTGGTGATGCGGACCACTTGCTGCTCCTTGACGCCGAGGCGCAATTCGGCGGCGGCAAAGAGACGATCGACGATGTAATAGTTCCCGCGCATGCGGTAGTTGACGAGCTGGTTGCTCCCGTCAGCACCGACGATGAAGAGTGGCGGTGCCTCACCCTGATCGATGCGCCGCGGGAATTCGATATAAACCTTGTTGCCGTCGTCGAAGGCACGCGTCGGCCGCCAAGGCGGCGTGTCACCGCTGATCGAGTAGCGGAAGCGAATGTTTTCGAGTGCCACATTTGAAGCTGCCGGCATGGCGGCGTCGGCCTGCGCATTGCGCTGGCGCAACGCTATGATCTGGTCTTCGCTATAGGTCCAGGAGATCGCCGCCATTGCAGTTTTCTCGGTGCTTTTAAGCTGCAGGTGGTACGTCCGGCGTTCCGTGGTGATCACCAGATTGGTGCTAAGCCCCGGCGCGAACGGTTTGACCAGCACATGGGTGCGCTGACTGTCGCCGGTGCCGCTGACGGTGTCGCCGATGACCCAGCGCACGGTGTCGCCAGCCGACACGGCTGTTAACTTCTCGCCCGGCTGTAGAGCGATATCGGTGACGCGCTCCGGCGCGGCATAGAGCTGATAAAGTGCGCCGTCGGTGAAGGGATAGACTTGGACCGCATTGACATAGCCGTATCTGGTGGGCTGCTGCGTGGCCGCCTTGTTGGCATCGGTGACCCTTTCTTCAGGGGAACGCTTTTCCTCAGCGACCTTATCCGGATCGGGCTGCAACTGGCCCGGGAGCGGTAGCGGCTTTGGGACCTGGACAATCTTCACCGGATTCTCCGGTGGCTTTTCGATCGCGGCTGGTTTGAAGTCGGCAGCATCGTAGGAAATCTCAGGCGGTGGCACCGCCTTCGAGGCGCAAGCGGGAAGGACGGCTGCTGACGCGGACAGGAGTAGCGCGGCACGGAATGATGGGACTCTATTTTTCATTTGCAGGCTCCTTCGGGAAAACAGATGCAGGTGCTGCGCTGTCGAGCTCACGCGACCAATCGATGGCGTTGATGAAGACGCCGAGCGGGTTGCTGCGCAGTTGTTCGGTATTGCTTGGCGGGCGGATCACGATGGTGAGGATCGCGGTCCAGCGCGTCGTGCTGGCCAAGCTGCCGCGCTCAAAAACCTGCTCGGTCCATTTGACCTGGAACGAGCTGTCGGAAGCCCTGACCACGCTGGTCACCTGCACCGACACGCTGCGCGTGCCGATCTGGCCGAAGGGGTCATTCGCCTTGGCGTACTCGTTGAGAAAGAGCGCTGCGCGGTCGGTGGCAAAGTCGTAGGCTGCCAACCAGTTCTGTCGCACCAGCACCGGGTCGGTGGACACGGACCGGACATTTTGGATGAAGCGGCCGAGATGCCAGGCGATCTGAGCATCCGAGGGCTCATAATCCTGGATTGCCGGCGCAACGGCACGCGCCTCGCCAAAACGGTCGACCTCAACGACGTAAGGTACGACACGGCTCTGCATCGACTGCCAAACAAGGCCGCCGGAGAGCCCGGTTGCCAAAGCCAGGCAGCCAAGGGCCATCAGCCGCCAATTGCGGGCCTGCACCCGCGATGAGCCGATGCGCTCATCCCAGAGCTGGCCGGCCTTTTGATACGGCGTGACCGGCTCGGGCGTCTTGCCGTAACGTTGAACGGGTCGCTTGAAGAGCATCTAGTCGTCCTTGTCGTTGAGAGAGGGATTGGCGCTGGCGCCCGGCCTGTCCCCTTCGCGGACAGCCTGGATGGCGGCGTGGCGATGAGCACGAGCGGTCTGCTCGGAACGCATGCGTCTCGCCCAATTGGGCGCGGTATTAGGGGCAGAGCCGGCCGGACCTCCGGTCATTGACGCGGTCGGCGCACCGCCAGTCGCGGTCCATGCGGCTTCGCGCCCGGCATCAGCGCTGCGCCTGAAGTTTCCCGCGGCAGATCCTGCTGCTCGCATCACGACGCCGCTGGCGGCACCCGCCACGCCCTGCATTCCAGCAGCCACACCGGACAGGCCGGTATTAAGCGAAGCTACCCGTCCCAACTGCCAGGCCGTGGAAGCGGCCGATCCCATGGCCGTGCCGGCTCGGATGGCGGCAAGGCCGCCGCCGGTTGCCATGCGCGCACCGGCAAAGGCGGCTCCCCCGGCAACGAGCGCCGATCCGGCAGCGGCCGCCGTGGTCCCGAGCGCGGCGCCGGCGCCAAGTTGTGGCGCGCCGGAGACAAGACCCGAGGCGATCCCGGGCCCGAAGATGCCCAGCCCAAGCAGCGCCAGCGCCCCGAGCACCTGCGACATGGCAGCGGCCAAGTCCGGCTCCTTGCCCTGGAGTGCCGAAGCGAACTCGCCGAAGAGCGTGGACCCGATACCGACGATTGCGGCGAGCACCATCACCTTGATGCCCGACGAGATCACATTACCGAGCACGCGCTCGGCCAGAAACGACGAGCGGTTCCACAGCGCGAAGGGCACGAGAACGAAGCCTGCCAACGTGGTGAGTTTGAATTCCAGGATGGTGATGAAGAGCTGGATGGAGAGAATGAAAAAGGCGATGATGACTAGGAACCAGGCCAAGAGCAGCACGAAGATGGTGAGCGCGTTGCCAAAAATTTCGGGGAAACCAAGCAACTGGCTCGCCTGATCGAGAAGCGGCCACGCGCCCTCGAAGCCCGTCGCGGCAATGCGGCCTGGATGCAGCAGATTGTCGGCGGAGAGATTGCCGGAAGACGCATTGATGCCGAGACCGGCAAAGGACCGATAGATGATGTCGGCAAGGTTTTTGAAATTGTTCAGAATGAAGGCGAAGACGCCGACATAGAGGACCTTGCGGATGAGGCGGGCTAGAATGTTGGGCTCGCCGCCGAATGCCCAGGCCAGGCCGGCAAGCGTGATGTCGATGCCAATTAAAGTCGTAGTGAGGAAGGCGACGTCGCCCGAAAGCAGACCGAACCCGCTATCGATATAGCGGATAAAAGTCTCCATGAAGCGATCAATGACCCCGAGGTCGTTCACGCCGCCACCTCTCTCATATGGAAGAACTGGTGATCAGTTGCCGGGATAGGCCATGCCGGTGCCCAGGAAGCGCTTTGTCGTCTCGCGGGCGGCTTCCTCGGACTGCGCTTTGCGGGCCGCATCCTCAGCCTCAGCCCGAAACTGCGTCGCAAGCAGCGTCTGGATCTGCATCTGCTGCTTGGCCGAAAGCGCGATCAGCTGATTGGTGGCCTGGCTTGCCTCAAGCGCGCCTGCCGCCCCTTGGCTGCGGTTGACGAGATCGGCAAGCAGGTCACCGTCGCCTCGGACATTCTCGACGATCTGCGACTGCACACCCATGGTCTGTCGGAACGCCTGCATGGCGCTTTGCCAGCGTTCGCGCGCGGCGGTGGCCACATCGCTCACTTTGATCGTCGCATCGTAACTTTCCGGATATTGCTGTCGCCACTGGTCCTGAAGCTTGTCCAGATCAAAGCTCAGGCCGCTCGCCTGGTCCATCAGTCCATCGATGCGATGGAGCGCGCCGGTCAGCTGACCCACGGAGGAGAAATCCAAACTCTGAAGATTGCGTGCCATGTTCTGTAGCATGGTGGCCTGGTTCTGCAGCGACTGGATCTGGTTGTTGATCTGCTCCAACGAGCGCGCCGCCGTCAGAACGTTCTGGGCGTAGTTCGAGGGATCGAACACGATGAGCGCATAGGCCGGCTGGACATAGTCGGCCATCGGCTTGGCGATCAGAGAAATAGTGATCAGGGTGGAGAGAAAACGGCGCCGCATCATGACGATTGCTCCTTGGGTTGAGGGAATTGCTGGAGAAGCTCGGCGGCCCAATCGAGGCCGCGCGCATTCAGGAACCGAGCGGCAAAGCCGTCCTGCCCGTGCTCGGACAGCACGCTATCGATGAGCGTCTGGCTGGCAGGATCGGAGGCACCGCAAAGGGCGAGAGCAATCGGGCCGAGGCCGAGCTCAAAGAGCCGGTTGCCGCGGCGCGACTGCAGATAGTACTGGCGCTTCGGTGTGGCGCGAGCGACAAGCTCGATCTGCCGCTCGTTCAGACCGAAGCGTTCGTAGGCCGCCCTAGCCTGCGGTTCCACGGCACGATCATTGGGAAGAAAGATGCGCTGGGGGCAGCTCTCGATGATTGCCGGCGCTATTGCCGAGCCGGCGATGTCGGCAAGCGACTGCGTGGCGAAGATGACCGAGACGTTCTTCTTGCGCAGCACCTTCAGCCATTCGCGGATGCGGGCGGCAAAGAGCGGATTGTCGAGATAGACCCACGCCTCGTCGAGCATGAGCAGTGTCGGCCGTCCGTCGAACCGCTCCTCAAGACGATGGAAGAGATAGGTGAGCACCGGCGTCGTGACAGCGCCTTGGCTGTGCATCAGTTGCTCGGTCTCGAAACACTGCACATCGGACAAGGCCAGCCGATCATCATCGGCATCGAGCAGCCGACCGTAGGGGCCGTCGAGTGTGTAGGGCATCAAGGCAGACTTCAGCGCATTGGACTGAAGCAGGACGGACAGGCCGGTCAGGGTGCGTTCCTGCGCCGGCGCTGTAGATAGGCTGATAAGTGCCGACCAGATGGCCTCCTTCACTTCCGGAGTGACGGTGACGTTCTCATGGGCAATGAGGCCCTCGATCCATTCGGCCGCCCAACTGCGCGTCGCGGGGTCGCTGATGTCGTGCAGGGGCTGGAAGGCAACCGCGCCATCCGCGCCGAGTGCGTGGTGCTCTCCACCCATGGCGAGCGTTGCCGCTCGAGCCGAATTGCCCTTGTCGAAGACATAGACCTGGGCGCCGGCATAGCGTCGGAACTGCAGAGCTACCAGCGCAAGCAGCACCGACTTGCCGGCGCCGGTCGGACCAACGATTAGCATGTGGCCGACATCGTCGATATGGGTGGAAAGCCGGAACGGAGTTGACCCGCTCGTCTCGGCGAAGAGAAGCGGCGGAGCGTCGATCTGGGTGACTTTCGCGACATGCTCGTTCGTCGCCGGGCCGGCCCAAACCGACGACAGCGGCATAAGATGGGCAAGGTTCAGCGTGTGAACGAGCGGCTGGCGAACATTGGCATAGACATGACCTGGCAGCGACCCGAGCCACGCCTCGACCGCGTTGACGCTCTCCGGGATCGTGGTGAAACCGAGGCCGTTGACGATGCGCTCGACCGCGCGGAGTTTCTCCGCGGCGGCGTGGCGATCCTCGTCCCAGACCGTCACGGTCGTAGTGAGATAGCCGAAGCCGACATGATCGCCACCCAATGCTTGAAGCGCGTCATCGGCATCGAGCGCCTTATTGTCAGCATCGCTGTCCACGAGAGGGACCGGTTCGTTGGTCACAACCTCGCGCAGGATGGCCGAGATTGACTTGCGCTTGGCAAACCACTGCCGCCGCAACCGGGTCAGCGTCTTCGTGGCGGCAGTCTTGTCGAGCGGAATGAACCGCGTCACCCAGCGATAGGAAAAATCCTGATGATTGAGGGCGTCGAGGATCCCGGGCCGGGTGAGGTTCGGGAAGCCGAGGATGGTGAGCGTACGCAGATACTGATCGCCCAGCATCGGTTGCAGGCCGCCGGTAAGCGGCACGTCGACGAGGAAGCCGTCGAGATACATTGGCGTTTCCGGCACTGCGACCGGATGGCGGTGGGTCGCGATTGTGCCGTGCAGGTAGGTTAGCGTCTCGGCATCTTCGAGCGCGCGCACTTCGGGCATGAAGCCGGACAGAAGGTCCAGCACACGATCGGTCTCGTCACGAAACCGCGCCATCTCCTGGCGCCAGTCTCGTTCGCCTTCGGAATGATGCGAGTCGACGAGCGCGCTTTCCGCCCGCGCCTGGCTGTCGGGCGATGGCATGAACAGCAAGGTCAGGTGATAGCGGCTTTCGAAATGCGCCACCTTACCCTCAAAGGCCGCACGGCGTTCTTCGTCGACAAGCCATGAGGCCGCGTCGGGAAAACGCGATTGCGGATAGCCCAACGCTTCCATGCGCTCCGCCTCGAAGAACAATGCCCAGCCGGAGCCAAGTCGTCTGAGCGCATTGTTCGCTCGCGCGCAGATGCCGACGAGTTCGGCTTCCGTCGCGCTTTCGAGATCGGGGCCGCGAAACCGGAAGGTCCGCTGAAAGCTGCCATCCTTATTGAGCACAATGCCCGGAGCGACAAGAGCAGCCCAAGGCAGATGGTCGGCTAGCCGGTCGGCTTTGCCGCGATATTCCGAAAGGTTCAGCATGCAAGCCATCCCTTCAGGCGAAGGTGGCGGAGTAGCACGCTGGCGAAATCGGGATCGCGTCTTGCGGCAAAGACCGCGAGCGTGTGCCCGGCGGTCCAGAGCACCAGCCCGGCAATCCACTGCTGCAAGCCAAGGCCTATTGCCGCGCCCACCGTACCGTTGAGAATCGCCACCGCTCGCGGCGCGCCGCCCAGCAAGATCGGCTCCGTCAATGCGCGGTGAACCGGGATCTCGAACCCTTCGATGTGCTGCTCTGCGGCGACCATCAGACGAGTGCCCCGCCGCCAAAGGAGAAGAAGGAGAGGAAGAAACTCGATGCCGCGAACGCGATCGATAGCCCGAAGACGATCTGGATAAGCCGGCGGAACCCGCCTGCCGTGTCACCGAAGGCAAGCGTCAAGCCGGTGGTGATGATGATGATCACCGCGACGATCTTGGCGACCGGCCCCTGCACCGATTCCAAAATTTGCTGCAGCGGTTGTTCCCAGGGCATGCCGGAGCCAGCCGCGTATGCCGGGGCGGTGACTAGAAGCGCGAGCGCGGTGGACGAAAGAAAGCGAAGCTTCTTGCGCATGAAGTGACCTTTCAAAACTGCTGAAGTTGCGGAAGCGTGAGTTGGGTGACGGCGTAGTCGCCGCTGCCGTCGAGACCAGTGACCTCGGCGATCGCGTCGATGCGGCGCGAGGATCCGCGCCCGGCGATAAAGACGATCTGATCGATCGCATCGGCGATGAGGCGGCGGGGAACGGTGACGACGGCCTCCTGAGCGAGTTGCTCGATACGGTAGAGAGCGGAGCGCGCCGAATTGGCGTGAACCGTGGCGATACCGCCGGGGTGGCCCGTGTTCCATGCCTTGAGCATGTCGAGCGCTTCCGCGCCCCTCACTTCGCCGACAATGATGCGGTCGGGTCTGAGCCGGAGCGTCGAGCGCACGAGATCGGCGAGCGTTACCGAACCACGCCTCGTTCTCAAGGCAACGCAGTCCTTTGCTGCGCATTGCAGTTCGCGCGTATCCTCGATCAGGACCACCCGCTCGTCGCATTCGGCGACTTCGGCCAGCAGTGCATTGGCAAGGGTCGTTTTGCCCGAGGACGTGCCGCCTGCGACCAGGATATTGCGCCGCTCGCGCACTGCCTTCCTCAGCGCATCGGCCTGCAGCGGCGACATGATGCGGTCGGCGACATAGTTGGCGAGCGTGTAGAGTTTTGCCGCTGGTTTGCGAATGGCGAAGCACGGCGCCAGCACCACAGGCGGCAGCAGTCCTTCGAAGCGTTCGCCCGACGGCAGTTCCGCACTGACGATCGGATTGTCGGCATGAGCCTCGGCGCGCATATGGGACGCGACCAGGCGGATAATGCGCTCCGCCTCGGAAGGGTGCATGTGCACGCCGGTATCGACCCGGCCTTCGTCCAACCGGTCGAGCCGCAGCGCGCCGTCGGGATTGACCATCACCTCGATAACCAATGAATCGGAGAGCGCCTCGGTGATCGCAGGGCCCATAGCGGTGCGCAGCATCGCGCGGCGGCGACGGTCGGCCTCCGGATGAGAGCTCATCCTTCCCCTCCCCTGCCATTCTCCTTGCCGAGCGACCGTTTCCCGGAAGCGATCTGGCGACCGACCTGCTCGACGAAGTTGTCGAAACGGTCCTGCGCAATGGCCTGCGTCGCCTTGTCTGGGACCGGCGTGTGGGCGTGAAGCGTGATCGAAAAGCGAATGAAGAGCGCCAGGCTCTCCAGGATCATCTCGGCATCGCGCCGCACTTGAATGAGGTCGCGTGAAAGACGATCGAGCCGCACACCGTAGCGCCGGTCGAGTTCGTTCTCGCCACGCCGCTCGATGAAAGCCTCAACCGCCTTCGCCACAATGGCTGATTTGGTCGTCGAGGGATCGCGGCTGAGGTTCTCCAGCCTCTCGCTCAATTCGGGATCGAGCAGAAACTGGTGACGAATGCGGTAGGTCTTCATGCGGCTCGTTCCGACGGACCGGCGTTGCGCCGGCGACGGGAACAAACATCGGCGAAAGCCCCGAAATCGCGTATGGCCGTTATCTACGCTGAAGTACGCCGGCCACGCGCCGGCGTTCAGAAGCCGGGGACCATATCCTTGTCATCGCCCCTTCCCTCGTTGATGCCATAGGCACGCGCGACGGTGGAGATCCGGTCCATGACGCGCTTGTCAGCCATCGCCTCGCTATCATCGTCAGCGGGTCTGGACAGATCGTCCTGGTCCGGTTCCTGGGTGACGGCGGTATGTTCTTCGGGCAGGCCAGGATGGCGCTGCTGCTGAACACCTCCCTGGTCCGCAAGCGCGGCGCCAGCGCTTTCGGAGGCAAGACGGCGGTCGACGCCGCGTACTTGGCCAGTCCAGTCGTCTTGGCGCGGCGCAGGGCAGTCTGGGTAGAGACCGTCATGCAGCACCGGCGCAGGCAGCACCCGTTCGGTGAAATTCTGATCCTCGTAGTAGCGCAGCTTTTGGGCGCGGATGGGCGGCAATCCCGAAACGAGCACCAGTTCGTCCGAGGGCGGCAATTGCATCACCTCGCCAGGTGTCAGCAGCGGGCGGGCGGTTTCCTGGCGGCTCACCATGACATGCGAGAGCCAGGGCGCTAGCCGATGGCCCGCATAGTTGCGCATTGATCTCAATTCCGTGGCCGTGCCAAGCGCGTCCGAGATTCGCTTGGCCGTGCGTTCATCGTTGGAGGAAAAGGCAATTCGCACATGGCAATTGTCCAGAATGGCGTTGTTCTCGCCATACGCTTTGGAGATCTGGTTCAACGATTGCGCGATCAAGTAGGCACGAATTCCGTAACCGGCCATAAAGGCGAGCGCGGTCTCAAAGAAGTCGAGGCGACCGAGCGCCGGAAACTCATCCAGCATCATCAGCAGTTGATGCTTGCGACTCTTCTTTGGGTCACCCTCGAGGCGCTCCGTGAGCCGCCTGCCGATCTGATTCAGGATCAGTCGCACCAAAGGCTTGGTGCGCGAAATGTCAGATGGCGGCACGACCAGATAGAGCGATGTCGGTCGCGCGGCGTCCATCAGGTCGGCAATCCGCCAGTCACAAGACGAAGTGGCCGCAGCCACGGTCGGATCATGGTAGAGCCCGAGAAAAGACATGGCGGTCGAGAGCACGCCTGAACGCTCGTTCTCCGACTTGTTCAGCACCTCGCGCGCCGCAGAAGCCACAACGGGGTGTACTTGAGGCCTTTCCGCCGTGCCAAGATGGTTGGTCGTCATCATCCGTTGTAGCGTTGCAACAAATGAGCGCTGCGGGTCCGACAAGAATGTGGCGACCCGAGCGAGTGTCTTTTCCTGCTCGGCATAGAGGACGTGCAGGATGGCGCCGACCAAGAGTGAATGGCTGGTCTTCTCCCAATGATTACGCCGCTCCAGCGCGCCCTCAGGATCTACCAAGATGTCGGCGATGTTCTGGACGTCGCGGACCTCGTTCGGACCTTTGCGCACTTCCAAGAGCGGGTTGTAGCGGGCCGATCGCGGATCAGTGGGATTGAACAAAAGGCAATACGAGAACTTCGACCGCCAGCCGGAGGTCAGCTGCCAGTTCTCGCCTTTGATGTCGTGAATGACGGCCGATCCGGACCAGGAGAGAAGAGTTGGGACAACCAGTCCGACGCCCTTGCCCGAACGTGTCGGCGCGAACGCCATGACGTGCTCCGGCCCGTCATGACGCAGATAGCGATCCTTCAGATTGCCGAGGAAGACGCCTGCCGGCTGAAACAGCCCTGCTTTCTCGATCTCCCGCGTCGCCGCCCATCGAGAGGAGCCATAGGTAGTGACCAACCCGCGCTGGCGCGCGCGCCAGAGGGAACCAGCGATTGCAGCGGCACAGCCCATGAATCCACTGGTGCCCGCAAGCATGCCCGCCTTGTCGAATACCTCGGGCGCATAGGCATCGAATTGGAACCACCATTCCAACAGTTTCCACGGCTCGTAGATCGGCCAGCCAGCCGCGACAAACCATGGCGCGCCGAGTTGTTCCTGAAAGGCCAGCATATGAGCGCACCATTGCGTGGCAGCCCACACGCCGAGGAGAACGATGGCGAACACAATGGCGATCTGCCCAATCAGAAGCTTTGTGGGCGTCACTAGGTTGCTCCGCTGTTCTGGAGAGGAGGATCGAGCATCGCCCGGGGCGGCCGGAACAGGAATGCACCCTATGTACGATTTGGTGCGATGAGGCTCTTTGGCGCGCCCTTGCTCTCCTTCGAGGTGTGTACCAATATTCGCGCATTCCCGAGCGAGTCTTGACTGCTATGTCGGAGGGGACTCATATCGTTCGTGCTTATCGTGAGCACGTCGGATATTTGGTCGGGAGTTGGCGGTAGCGTGCGGGCAAGCCGCTGAGGAAATCCTGAACATCGAGTCCGATCTGAGGTACAAATGGGTCTATCGAGATCGAATCGCGAGGTGGGCCCGCTCGCCATGCGAATTCCTCAGGCGAGCTCGGACATATTGGGCGCTGATGATGTATTGGGCGATCTTCTCGGACGCCGAATTGACGACATTCATTGCGTGGCAAGCTTCGCCGGCGATGCTGTCGGGCAGAGGCGGCTATCACTCCCGGCCGTGGCACATCCGCGCGCTGCAGAACCTCTATGGACCACCGGTTCAGACGCCCAGGCGGATGCAAAAAAATCCACAGATGCGTTCCGCCAAGCGCTAGTTGCCAGGCATATGACCCGCATTTCGCAACGCGCGTAGGAAGAGGCCGGCAAGGTGAGTGACATCGATTTTGGCCTGCATTGACACCGGCATGCTGGTCCAATTTTCCAACGGTACGATGAAGCGGGAAAACGTACCGTTTACGACGCAGTAGCGGCTAACAAGGCCTTGTCTGTCCAACGCCACCACACCTATCTGGTCGCCTCGATATCGGATGGCAGCGATCCGCTGGATGTCGGCGTCATCGTCGACCCGCACGTCGAAAATCAGGATTCCGCGGCTCCTCGCGGCTATTTCCGCCGCTTTGTCATTGAAGCTCAAGCAGAGTGAGCGGACGCTTTCCACTGCCATCTGGAAAACCAACAAATCCAGTTCATTCACGGCCATGTGGGCAGTTGAGCCATTAGATGGATGATTGCAATGTCGCACACGGCTTGTTCACAGGTGTCGGCCAACTCCACACGACCGATCGTTTTAGTCGGCCGCGGGCAGACGGCTGCTCCTTGGCTGCCGCTCCTGAGGGCGCGCGCGCGGGCGTTAACGAGGCCGAGCCTCTGCACTACTCTTGAGGAACTCTTTGCTTCCCGCCGCTTCGCCAATCTGCGCGTCGCCTGTGCAGCCGTCCGCTTATCGGACGCAGATCTCGATGCTCGTTCCGGCTCTCACGTGGCCTTGTTCGAGGGCGGGAAGCCGCTTGAGGCCCGCTACGCCGGCGACGGCTATGAAATCCATGACCTACAAGAAGGCAAACCGCATGTCGACTTTCGCTTCGGCGTCGCCTTGGCCTCCCTCGCACTGGTTGGCTGGCTCACGGGGCAACCCGGTCGAGAAAAGCATCGAATGCGGCAGCAACACCGCGAATCGCAAAGCGATGCTGCCGCCATACGCGGACAAAACCCTTTTCGATGACCACAATTCCGTCCTTGGCAAGCATCGCCAAGCGTTCAGTCGATTCGAGAAGATGGATCGGATCAGACCCGTGGGCGGCACAGATCGCCGGCACATCGGCCTCGAGATCGCACATTAGTCGCTCGATGATTGCGGCTCGCGCGCGGTCTTCGTCGGTAAGACGGTAGCCCTTTGACGTCGCCAGACGGCCAGCTGCGATGTGCCGGCTGTAGGATTCCCGTGTAACCTCGTTCTGAACGTAACCCTCGCCGACACGCCCGATAGCCGACGCGCCAAAACCGATCAGGGTTTTGCAGGTGTCGGCCGAGTAACCTAGCGAGTTGCGCCGCAGGCGCCCGGTTTTCTGTGCGAGGGCGAGATCGTCGTCCGGCAAGGCGAAATGGTCGAGCCCGATCTCTCGGTAGCCGGCGGCAATCAGCGTCACCGCAATGGCCGCATCCTGTTCGGCGCGGGCAGCGCTGTCTGGAAGAGATGCCTCGTCGATGAGGCGCTGATTCTTGATAAAGGACGGAATGTGCGAGTAGCCGAACACCGCAAGCCGGTTGGGGCGCATGGCGACCGCCGCCCTCGTAGTCTCGACGCAAGACTGCACCGTTTGATGCGGTAGACCAAAGATGAGGTCGAAGTTAATGCTTCTCACTCCATGCCGACGCAGCATTTCGACGGCAGCCGCCGTTTGCGCCTCACTCTGGACCCGGTTGATCGCTTTTTGAACAATGGGATCGAAGCTCTGCACGCCGAGGCTCGCGCGGTTCACGCCGGCTGCTTCCAAGGCTTCGGCCATCTCGGCCGTGAACGTGCGTGGATCGATCTCGACGGCGATCGTAGCTGTTTTCGCGAGCGAAAAGTGGCGGCGCAGGAACTCCATCAGGGCGAGGAACTCTACTGGCCCCATGAGAGCTGGCGTTCCGCCGCCGAAATGCACATCGCTCACGGGCAGCGCCTGTGGCGCGTGCTCCGAGACCAAACGTATCTCGTCACGCAGCGCCGCCAGATAATTGAGGATCGGCGCATCATGGCGAGTGATGGCGGTGGGAAAGCCGCAAAACCAGCACTTTGATCGGCAGAACGGAACGTGCAAGTAAAGTGACGCCGGATCGTCAGCCGGTAGGTTCCTAAGCCATTCCTCATAAACCTCGGCGCCGACCGCCCCAGAGAACTCCGAGACAGTCGGATAGATGGTGTACCAAGGCAGGCGGGCCTCGCGATGTTTTGTGGTCTGCAACAGTTACCGTCCCATGTTGATGCCTTCCATCCTTTACCACTGCGCTCTCCTGTGTCTTTGCGCTATATCAGGCCGATCCGCTTTCGGTCCGAATCGCAGCGATAAGCGCTGTTCAGCCTTGGCTGGACAGCGACGGTATGCGCACGTGCTGGTCAGCGACAAGCGCCATGGGTTTCCCGTCGAGAATATCGTGCATATCCCCTTCCCTTCAGCGTCCGCCTGGGCGAGGAGATGTTGCTGGAACGCGGCATGCCGCATTTCGACCGGTCGGCTCGGCTCGGCCAGTATCCAGCTTCGATATCGACCGGATGGGCGGCGACCCCAATGCAACCTTGGCGTCCGGAGACCTCGACGCGCTGATCGCCGCCGGCCTGACCGCGCTCCCGCGCAGGATGCTTCGGACGAGCAGATCACGTACGTCAAGGCGCCCTTCAAGAGCTGATCGACCATGTCTTTATCTCGCCCAATCTCGTGCCGTACGGCCGCTATTTCATGATCGTCGCGATCGACCGAACCATGGAGCGGTTCCTGGAAGCGTCCGATCATCGCCCGATCCTCTTGCGACTGGCCGGGCATATCGGCGAGCGTTACGTCCAGAACGAGGTTACACGGGATTCCTACTGCCCCACATAGCAGCTGGCCGCCTGGCAAAGTCAAAGGGCTACCATCTCACCGAAGAAGACCGCGCGCGAGCCGCAATCATCGTGCCGCTGATGTGCAGGCAATCTGTGCGGCCCATGGATTTGATTCGATCCGTTTTCTTAGTTCAGCTAAACGACTGGCGATCCTGGCCGATAGTGGACATCGAAGGGTTTTATCCGCGTGCGGCAGGAGCATCGCTTTGTGATTAGCGCCATTGGTGCGTATCGATGCTCTTCTCGACCGGGTTTGCCCGTAAGCACAGCCAAGCAGCGTGAGGGGCGGCCAAAGGGGATAACCAATCCCCGCTTACCAGCATGCTCCAGTAAACAACAGTCGCGCTTGCGCCGGTTGAAGGCCTTGGAGTCCTACCAATGGGCGAGCGTTGCGACCTATGAAAAGCTTCACAATCATTCGACTGTGACTGATTTTGCCAGGTTGCGTGGCTGGTCTAGATCTGTGCCCACGAAGACCGCCGTGTGGTACGCAAGAAGCTGTATCGGCAGCGAGAAGATCATCGGCGCGACAATCTCGTCGGTGGCCGGTAGCACGATCGTGTGCATCGCATCGAGTTTCGATGCGGCTGCCCCTTTTCCATCGGTGATGAGGATAATTCGCCCTCCGCGGGCGGCCACTTCCTGCATGTTGGAGAGGGTCTTGTCGAAAAAGCGATCATGTGGCGCGATGACGATCACTGGCATGTTCGAGTCTATCAATGCGATAGGACCGTGCTTCAATTCACCTGCCGCATAGCCCTCGGCGTGGATATAGGAAATCTCCTTGACCTTCAGCGCACCTTCCATCGCCAGTGGGAAATTTGTGCCACGGCCGAGATACAGGACATGATGATACTTTGACAGTTCGCGCGACAGAAGCTCAATCTCCGGCTGGATGGTCTCCAGTACCTGCCTCATGAGGCGCGGCATTTCGGTGAGGCTCCCGACGAGCGCCTGCACCTCATCTTCGGTCACGGTTCCGCGGGCCTTGGCTGCGTGGATGGCGAGTGCTGCAAGAACGGCAAGCTGGCAGGTGAAGGCCTTGGTGGAGGCGACGCCGATCTCAGGGCCGGCAAGGATCGGGAAGACCACATCGGCCTCCCGAGCGATGGTCGATTCGCGCGCATTGACGACGGCGCCAATTTTCAGCCCAAGCTGCTTGCAGTACCTCAGCGATGCCAGCGTATCGGCGGTTTCGCCCGATTGTGAAATGAAAAGAGCCGCAGACTGCGGCGACAACGGGATCTCGCGATAGCGGAATTCGGATGCAACATCTATTTCGACCGGCAGGCGCGCATAGCGCTCGAACCAGTATTTTCCGATCAGTCCGGCGAGATAGGCGGTGCCGCAGGCAGAGATCGCCAAGCTCGGGATTCTGGCGAAGTCGATGCCAGATACCGCATCGGCGCCATTTTCTATGAAATTGCTATAATGACCAAGTGTATCGGCGATGACCTCGGGCTGCTCGAGGATTTCCTTCTCCATGAAGTGGCGATGGCTGCCCTTGTTGGCCAGAGTGGCCGTGGCCATGGAGGTCTGGCGCGGACGCGCGACGGGGTGGCCGTCGTGATCAAAGATATCGGCGCCCGTCCTGCCAACAACGGCCCAGTCGCCGTCGACGAGATAGGTGATTTCATTCGTGAATGGAGCAAGCGCGATCGCGTCGGAGCCCAGGAACATCTCGCCGTCGCCATGACCGATCGCCAGCGGTGGTCCATTGCGGGCCGCAATGATGGTCGAAGGATCATCCTCAAAGAGGATGGCAAGCGCGTAGGCACCCCTGACGCTTTTCAGCATGGCATGCACCGCCTCACCGCGCCCCATGCCTTCCCGGCGGTGTCTTGCCAAGAGATGCGCAAGGACCTCGGTGTCGGTGTCGGACTGGAACTCGGTTCCTGTCGCCGCCAATTCGTCCTTCAGCTCGGCGAAATTCTCGATGATGCCGTTATGGACGATGGCCACACCGTCCGTGAAGTGCGGGTGTGCATTGCGTTCCGTCGGTGGCCCATGGGTTGCCCAACGGGTGTGGGCGATGCCGATGGTGCCACTCAGCGGCTCTTCCTTCAGTCTCGTCTCGAGATTGACGAGCTTGCCCTCGGCGCGCCGGCGGTGCAAGGTACCCTCGGTGATCGTCGCAATGCCGGCCGAGTCATAGCCGCGGTATTCCAGACGCTTCAACGCGTCGACCAGGCGTTCCGATACCGGCTGTTGCCCAACGATGCCAACAATCCCGCACATGGTCTTCTCCGAATTCTTCCCGGCAGCCTCAGCCGACGCAGACGAGGGACGAACACCCGCCCGGCGCACACTCAGTTAGAATCTTCTAATGAAATCCAGTAAGATTGGTAAAATTGATTGTTGGGATAGCTATCATCCACACTATGGATAAACCAAAACTCAGGCCACTGCGGGTGTTGTGAAACGGTCGCACGTTCCCGCCCATTGGTCGCTTTCCGTTCAGCGAGCTGCGGATCTCATGGCCGGCGCCCTCACCAACATGTCAAGTCGGCCAGAGGGAGACGAGAATACTTGGGCCAAGTGCGATGGGGAGCCCCAGCGCACTCTTTTGTCTCGCCGCTCAATTGTGCGGACGCTGGTTCATGCATCATTTTCTCGGCTTGCTTCTCCAGGCTGGACGCAATGACTCGTTTCGGCGACGACAAGCAACCCTCTTCCCATCCCTGGGGCCAGATGGAAGGTCCCCGTGGCGTTTGAGACCTGCTTTCCAAGTCGGATTCGCGAGTTTGATCCATGCCCGTTGACGAGTTCGATCCAATGGGCTTTCGCCAGCCTCGCTCGGCTACTGGACCTATGAGGGATCATTGACGCCTCCGCCCTGCACCGAAAAGGTGGGAGCGGATGGTTGCAATGGAACCGGTCGAGGTCGACACCGCGGAGATCAAGCGGTTTACGACGCTTTACCCATCTAACGCGCGGCCGATCCGCCCCTCCAATCGGCGCTTCATCCTAAGCCTCAGCTAAGGTCATCGCGCGGCGTAAAGCAAAACTGCGGTTACGCGGTTTCGAACAGTACGACGCCAAGCTGGTGGCAGTGGCAACGACCATAACGCCCTAGGGTTCACGACAGCATGACCAGATCATGGGGGACCTTTGTCCGCTAGCTTGCGGAGAACTGAGTAGCGTCACCGACACATTGGGTGCAGTCAGGGAAGCGATCGTGATGGTAGCGCCGCTCATGCGCTCGCTTGCGCTCGAATTGATGGAGTTCGCTGGATGATTGAGGGGTCCCATCATCGACGGTCTAATTGAAATTGCATCGGGATTTAGCCCGTGAGCGTCCACGTCGATGCCAGTTCAGCTGGAGAAGGACGATTCGATCCCCGATTTGCTTGCTGAGGCCTGGGATTGCGAGTCGGCGAACGGCCCGGCTTGGGCAGAAGCTCATCTGGCGAGTTGGTCCGACGCCTACGTCGTCCCTGGCGCGAAGCCTAACTGTACGTCGTGCTTCATCGCCGGATGCCGTTTCCGGTCGAGCGAGCGGATCCATGGCCGCCGGGGCATCCGGCGCGATCGATCAATCGGGATTATCAAGGGCTGAGAGAATGAATGTCGATCTCCATCAGTTGCTCACCGTCTTTGCTGCATATGTCATTGCCGCGGGGAGCCCCGGCCCGAGCAACATGCGCATCATGGGGGTTGCGATGTCGCGCGGTAGGGGTGCCGCGCTCATGCTCGCCTCTGGCGTCGTCAGCGGCTCGATTTTCTGGCGCTTTATGGCCTCGACCGGCATCTCCGCCCTCTTGGCCAGGTACGCCCAGGCACTGCTCGTGCTGCAGGTTTTCGGGGGCCTTTACCTGCTATTCCTTGCCTTCAGGACGGGACGGTCGGCGCTTACGTCGAACGCGAAGCTGGCGTTGCGCGCGTCGACCGACGAAGTCGCTCTTTCACGGGGTGGGCTCTATAGAAGGGGCCTTTTGATGCATTTGGCGAACCCAAAATCCGTGCTGGCATGGATCGCGCTCGTCACGCTGGGGATTGGGCCGAATTCGCCTTGGCAGAGCATCGCGGCGATATTGGGTGGCTGCGCCGTCCTAAGCGTCATGATATTCTGCGGCTACGCCATTGTCTTCTCCACACCCCCGATGGTGGCTCTGTATTGCCGCTGTCGCCGCTGGATCGAAAGTCTGTTGGCGATGTTCTTCGCGTTCGCCGGGCTGCGCATGCTGCTTTCCCGTATGTAGTTTCGAAAGGAATAGATGATGACTTTGTTTCGTGGCCTGTCGGCGTTTCCCCTCACGCCAACCGATGCGGAGGGGCATGTCGACACCGAAGCACTGGCTCGTTTTCTCGAACGTATTCAACA
Organism: Mesorhizobium sp. WSM3873; assembly: GCF_001672445.1. Lineage (NCBI taxonomy): Bacteria > Pseudomonadati > Pseudomonadota > Alphaproteobacteria > Hyphomicrobiales > Phyllobacteriaceae > Mesorhizobium > Mesorhizobium sp. WSM3873. The sequence goes on from NZ_LYTM01000054.1 coordinate 296,383, forward strand.
CGCGGGTGCTGACTCCATCGGCCTTCTGGGGAGCACGGGCGGCTATGCTTACCTCACGAGGGGAGAACGCAAGCGTGCCGTTCAGGCTGCCGTGGAATGCATCGGCGGCAAAACGCCTCTTGTCGTGGGTGTGGGTGCATTGCGTACCGACGAAGCTCAGGCTCTGGCGCGCGATGCAAAATCCGCTGGCGCTGACGGCCTGCTCCTGGCACCGATGTCCTACGTTCCCCTGAACGAGGACGAAGTCTTCCAGCACTTCGTCGCGGTTGCCGAGGCGGGGGAACTGCCTTTGTGCATATACAATAATCCAAGCAACACGCGCTTCACATTCAGCGACGCATTGATCGCCCGGCTGTCAGAGGTGTCCAACATCGTCGCCGTGAAAATGCCACTGGCGGCGAATGAGGATTACAAAGGGGAACTGGCACGCTTGCGGTCGATGACGCCTGACACATTCACAATCGGATACAGCGGCGATTGGGGCGCGGCGGATGCCCTGCTCGCCGGGTGTGACACCTGGTACAGTGTTGCGGCAGGTCTGCTGGCGGTCCCGGCGCTTGCGCTGACGCGTGCAGCGCAGTCCGGCGACGCGGTGGAGTCCACTCGGTTGAACCGCGCTTTCGAGCCGCTCTGGACCTTGTTCAAACACTACGGCAGCTTCCGCGTGATGTTCGTCATCGCCGAATACCTAGGTCTGGCGCACTTCCCGCCACCGCGTCCAATTTTGCCGTTGCCGGAGGACGCCGGAGATGACATTAGGCAGGCACTGGAGAAGCTCGAGATAGCCCTGCACAGGGCATGCCCAGTGTAACTGCTAGATTAGGCAGCCGGGGCGCGGGCGTTCCGCGCACCAGAATTGGATCGCTGCTCAACACGACCTTTTGCCTTTGGCGATTATCTGGTTGACAAACCAAAAGGCTAAATAGGAATATAATCCAGACAGGCCTACCACGAGACCGGTAATTTCTGTGGGGTCAAATACGGGTTGTTAGGCTCGAGCATTCCATCATCATCGTTTTGATCGGAGACAAAGCGATGGCGGTGGAATGGACGGTTACGATCGAGGGGAAGAACGAGTTCGGCGACGTTTGTCGCCGGGTAGTCCGGATCGACAAGAGCTGGGAGCGCCTGTACGGCGGTGAGATTGGCCTGTCGATCGACGATGGCCGGAAGCTGGCGCGGCCCGACAGCTCGCGCACGGCATCGAGTTGCTGCAGCCGTTCGAAGGGGTGGGAACAAGATGGGGTG